>NZ_CP036348.1:6500472-6812649 GCF_007753095.1 Rosistilla carotiformis | reverse complement strand
CGTCATGCACTGTGTCCAACGTCCCCGTTCTCTTAAGACAGGTTTCACGCTTGTCGAATTGTTAGTCGTTATTGCGATTATCGGAATCTTGGTAGGCTTGTTATTACCCGCGGTGCAGTCAGCACGCGAAGCTGCGCGACGGATGAGCTGCGGCAACAACTTGAAGCAGCTAGGCCTGGCGCTTCACAATTATCACGACACGTATGGCAAATTGCCTCCAGATGCAATTTGGCACGGAAATGCAAAAGGGACCACGGCGGCCGTGGGGGACCAGCGGAATTACACTTGGCTGTGCCTGATATTGCCGTTCATTGAAATGAACAGTTTGCACGATCAGATCAACTTTTCGTTGCCAGCTGACACAACGTTGACCGCCATCACAGTGGGAGAGGAAACGGCGAAAGAGCTTTCGATCGCTGCCTTTTTGTGTCCCTCGGATATTCAATGGGAGATCGGGTCGAAGCCCCGTGGGTTCGGTGTCACGTCATACGCTGGCAACGCGGGTTGGGACGGGCACCGTAGGAAAACGAATGATATCGGTCGTGCTGGGGTCTTTTCGTTTTATGACTCAGTGCGAATCTCCGACATCAAAGATGGCACGTCCAACACGATTGCAGTCGGCGAGGTGACCACCGTTGGTTTGGCCAAAGCGTCCACGGTTCATCGTTCTCAAGGAGGTGCAGGTTACTTTCGGCGAACCAGTTCATCGGTGTCACGAGGTGCTTTGGTCGCATCGGGACCTTGGCACGGGCACAATCATGCCTGGGTTACCGCTGCTGGAAAAGGGAACGTGTTGATGGCCGATGGTTCGCCAGGGCCTATCTGGGGAGTTTACGGTGGGCCAAATCATGTCTGCCCTCCAGTCTACTGGACCCATCACGCAATCAACAATGAATGGGTTGGCCCAGGAAGTTTTCATGCTGGCGGCGCTCAATTCACGCTTGCGGATGCGTCGGTCCGTTTTATCGCTGAGACCATCGCGACAGGTCGGGGGTCTGAAGAATCTACCAATGGCGAGTATTGGAATACCGGCAAATATGGAAATCTCTATGGAGCGATGCACAGTATCTATGGTTTTGATGGAGAGGAGATTGTTCGTTGGGAGTAGTGCTCTCCGGTTGGTGTGAATCGTAGACGCAGTCGTAATCGAATGGCTGCGGAATTCTCTTGTTACCCACGTTTTTGAGATTTCGATTTTATGTTGATGAAGTATGTTGCGTGTGGTTTTCTCATAATCTCGTGTTTGGTCTGTGGTTGCGGAGGAGGCGGGCTTGGAGAAGCAACCGATGAACAGGCACAGCAGAGTATGGATGCAACCTTGAACATGGAGAGTCCTGCTAGGTTAGACCCGTAGTCTTCTGCCGGTTTGTCCGTATCTATGCGCTCAAGGGTTTCTATCGCTAGACGCCGGCAACACGATGCTGGCGTCTAGCATGGATGGGCTTGCAGATTGATTCGTTGTGTTAACGAGGGGACGCCTGATTGTGTTCTTGATGTGCGTTCGTGTCTGTTCGCGTGCCAACGCTGGCGTCAATTATTCCACGTGATCGCCAGTTGTAGCGTCGTCGCGATCGAAACCCAGATCAGGTACGGGATCTGCGCCACCGCGATCAGACGGTAGTGCTTCCAGATGGCGAACATCATCCAGAGAATCGTTGTCCAGACGATCAGGATGTCGACGGCGGCAAGCGGCAGATTGCGCAAGCCGAATTGAATCGGGGTGAAGCAGAGGTTGGCGACGAGGTTGATCGCAAACGGCAATGCGACAAGCCATGGCAGTCGCTTGCGAAACGCTTGTACGAAGACGAAGCCAAACGTCACGATGATCACCGGGTACAACAGTTGCCAGATCAGGCCGATCGTGCCGGGGGCGGGAGTCCACGAAGGTTTGTCCAGGCCGTTGTACCACTCAATCCATGTCATCGTGTCGATTCCCGTTGTTTGTAGGATTGGTGATCAAATTCGTCGCCGCTGAGACTCTTGATCTTAACCGCCATCGCGCCGCCACGCTGGAGGGTCAGCAATAGGTAGCTGTCCTCGCCCGCGAGGAACTTCGAATGGGGATCGCGATATTGGGCGCCGCTGCCGCTGAGCGAGCTGTTGTAATAGGGAAAGCCATCGACTTCCGCTCGCTCTGCAAAATAGCCGTATCCGGTGACGCAACACGTTCCGCGGCGGAACAGTTCGTGCCATTGTTTGTTCGCCTGGTTGCGAATGCTCGCGTTGCGTTCGTTATAGAGCGTGACAACAAATCCGGGCGGGTTGGCCATCTGTTGTTGGTACCAGAGGAACTGAGGCGAGGCTTCGTCGAAGCGGTGGCAGGTTTGCCAAGTGGTTCCGAAGTCGGAGATGTGATTGAAGTCCAACGCGATCACCCGCAGGTCAAGCTGTGGGATGTCGAAGTGCCACTTCCACTCGTCCCCCGGCAATTCGAAGGATTTGCGAAACGCGGTCGCATCGACATCGTAGACGGCTTCCTCGGGCGGCATCTTCCCACGCGGGCGAATCTGGCGGTCGTGATTCCCCAACGCCGGCATGAACGGTGTGGAGCGAAACAGATCGGGGTAGGCGTCGATCAGTGCAGCGTAGGGCTTCACGCAATCTTTGGTCCCCTCGCCGCAGGCTGGGAAGAGGTTGGCGATGTTGTCGCCAGCGGTCAGCAGTAGATGGACATCGTCGTTTCGGATCGACGACAGGTCGGGCTTGCTCTGCCAGTCGGCGACGATCGCAATCCGCAGTTCATCGCTCGGGTAGGCTTTGAAGGTGGCGTCCTTCGATCGTTGGTCGCCGCTGCTGACCGAGTAGTGATAGACCGCATCGCGATGTTCCAGCGGAATTTCGACATGATGCAGCGTCGTCGTTTCGTCGACTCGGACCGTTTTGTCGTAGTCCGTGGTCAGGCCAAAGCGAACGACCGAATCCCCCTCGCTCTCGCTCATCCAGTTCACAACGATGCGGCTCGGGTCGTTGCTCTTGTGTGTCAGCCAGATCCGTCGGATCTCGGTTGCGACGGCGAGATCGGAAGCGACAAACAAAAGCAACAGGATTAAGACGTTTCGCATCGGAAGACTTTTGGTGGAGGGTGAGGCGGCATGTTTCCGACGGCGCGTCTCGGCTGGCGTTGGCGGTTAGCGGTATTTGCCCATCAGGGGCTTCATCGCATCCCAAGACCTCGCGTTGGCGACGTGTTGTTTTTGCAGCCCGGCTCGCCGCGCTTGCAGGATGCCGTACTGCATCACGTCGAGGCCATCGATCGAGTGCGCGTCGGTGTTGATCACGATGGGGATGTTGTAACGGCGCGACGCCGTTTGGCAATGGACTTCATGAAGATCTAACCGAGACGGGTTGGCGTTGAGTTCCAGCAGCGTCGACGTTTCGGCGGCGGCTTGGAAAACCGCGTCGATGTCGACTTGATACGCTTCGCGGCGATTGATCAAGCGTCCGGTCGGGTGCGCGATCGCGGTGACATGTGGATTCGCGATCGCTCCCAAGATCCGATCGGTAATCTGTTCGCGACTTTGCCGTTGCCCATAATGCACGCTCGCCAGCACCCAATCGGCTTCGGCGAGGACATCGTCGGGCAGATCCATTCCGCCACCTTCCAGGATGTCGCATTCGATTCCTTTGAGGATCGTCAGTCGGCCCTCGTACTGCGGCCGCAGTTGATCGATCCGCGCCCATTGCTCGCGCAGTCGCTGCGGGTCCAGCCCGCGAGCCATCGCGACGCGTTGGCTGTGATCGGTGATCGCGATCGCGGTCAGGCCGCGGGCGATCGCCGCGTCGGCCATGTCGCCGATCGTCGCTTCGCCATCGGTCGCCGTGGTATGCATATGCAGGTCGCTGCAAATGTCTTTCAATTCGATCAGGTCGAATGGATCGCCACTTTTCGCCCAATCGAATTCCAGTCGATCTTCGCGCAGTTCGGGCGGAACCCAAGGCAGGCCGATCGCCGCATAGACCTCCTGCTCTTCCCCGCCGGCGATCGAATGCTCGGGATCATCTTCGCGAAACACGCCGTATTCGTTGACCTTCAGCCCTTTTGCTTTGGCCATGCTGCGGACGCGAACGTTGTGCGCTTGCGATCCGGTGAAATACTGCAGCGCCGCGCCAAACTGATCGGCCGCAACGACTCGCATGTCGACTTGGAACGCTTCGTCGACGCGGATCGAGATCTTGGTGTCGCCTCGCAAAATGGTCTCCTTCCGCGGCGGGAAGGCTTCCAGGTGATCCATCGCCGCAGCGGCCGGATCGGCGACGACAAGGATGTCCAGATCGCCGCAGGTCTCGCGGCCGCGGCGGTAGCTGCCGGCAAACTCCATTCGCTCGATCGCCTCGCAGCTAGATAGATGGGAACGCAGCCGAGCGCCCCAGCCGTCGGCATGGACCCACTTCTTCCGCTGGGCCGCCGCTTGCGCGATCGCCAAGCCGTCGAGGATCGTCTGCTGGCTCTTCTTGCCAAAGCCTTTGAGGCCACTCACCTGATCCGTTTCACAAGCGGCCTTCAGTTCGGCGAGGTTGTCGATCCCAAGTTCTTGGTGCAGCCGAGCCGCCTTCTTCGCGCCAAGGCCGGGGACGCGAGCCATCGCCAGGACCGAGGCGGGGAACTGTTCTTGCAACTCCAGCAACTGGGGCAGGCTGCCGGTCGCGACCAGGACGGTGATCTTGTCGACCAAGGTCTTGCCGATCCCCGGCACATCGGACAGCTTGCGGCTGGGATCTTCGAGGATCTGGACGACCGGTTCTTCCAGGTCGAGGATCGCTTTGGCCCCGTTGTGATACGCCCGGATCCGGAACGGATTTTCGCCTTTAAACTCCAGCAGTTCCGCCATCTGTTCGAAAACTTCGGCGATCGATTGATTATCCATTTGTTCCAGCACTCGTTGAACTCTATCGTATCGGCAGCAGGCCTTTTCCTCATCCTACGGAATTGCCAAATCCTTGCCCACGGGCAGCGTTTGAAAACGTCGGCCGAGCCGTCCCGTTCGCCTGCAAAATTTCCTCAATCGAGCGGTGCGGCAGGTATGATGACAACTATGAACATTCGAATCATTTGCCGTCGCTCGATCATCGCTTTGGCCGTCGTTTGTGGATCGCAGGTGGCCGTGTCTGCCGTCGCCGACGACGGGACTGCGAAGCGGTTGGCCGCGTTTTTGGATCAGCACTGCACTGCGTGTCACGGTGCCGATACGCAAGAGGCCGACGTGCGGTTGGATCGCTTGACCGCCGCCGATTCGGGAAGCGAGACGATCCGCCAGTGGACGCAGGTTGTCGATGCTATCGAATCGGGAGAGATGCCGCCGGAGGGGGAAGACCGTCCGGACGCTGCTGCGGTGAAGCGTTTTGTTTCGGAAGCCGGTCGGTTTGCGGAGCGGATGCGCGGCGAACAGCCGCTGGCGCTGCGACGGATGAATCGCCGCGAATATCAAAACACGGTCCACGATCTGTTGGGGATCGATGTCCCGTTGATGGATCTGTTGCCCGAGGATGGCAGCCTGCAGGGATTCGATAACGTCGCCGACGGGTTGAGCATTTCATCGGTCTTGATGGAACAGTACTTGGCTGCTGCGGCGGTTGCTTTTGAAGCGACGATACGGCGCGTACAGCCGCTGCCGGTTGCGACGCGTCGAGCCTATCTGATGCAGGTCAAAGAGAACATCGATTCGGTTGACAAGAAAAAAGGGGGCACGGTTGCTGTCGATGAATCGTTTGTGAAGTTCACTCCCGGTTGGCCTCCCGCTCGAATCGATCCCGCCCATCCGATCGAAGATGGACTGTATCGCTGTCGCGTTGCGGTTTGGCCCCACGATCCGGGAGAGCGGACGTTGTCGGTGGCTCTCTACGTCGGTTCGTTGTTTGGTCCCGATGCGCATCGATTTATCGGGATCTTCGATGCCACGGGCAGTTCCCAGCAGCCGCGGGTGATCGAATTTACGGTGCCGATGCAGCAGGGAGATACGATTCATATCGTCCCTCGGATCTGGCCCGAACACGTCACGTGGCGCGACAAGCACGAACCGCGTCCCGGCGTGGGGATCGCGTGGGTGGAGACCGACGGGCCGCTGGACCAAGCGTTTCCATCGTTGGCGACTCAGCGGTTGTTTGGCGATGTCGATCATATTCGGATGGAACCGGAGCGAACAATTTCGATGCGGCATCGCAAGCGAGTTCCGTGGCATCGCGTCGAATCGGAGCGGCCACGCGAGGATGTGGCGCGAATCGTTCGCGATCTGTTGCCGCGGGCGTTCCGGCGTCCGGTCGACGACGCCAAAGCGGAGCCGTTCGTTCAGCTGGCGCTCGACCGCCTCGACGCGGGCCGCTCGTTCGAGCAAGCGGTTCGCGCGGGGGTGACCGCCGTTTTATGTGCTCCTCAGTTTTTGTTGCTCAACAGCCAACCGACGGTTGACGATTTCACGATCGCTTCGCGGCTCTCCTATTTCCTTTGGTCTTCGCAGCCCGACCCGCAGCTGATCGATTTGGCGGCGGCCGGGAAATTAAAGGATCCCGCAATTCGACGCGCTCAGGTTCTGCGGATGTTGGCCGATCCGAAACGGGAGCGGTTTGTCGAGAACTTTCTCGGTCAGTGGTTGGATCTGCGGGAGATCGGCTTCACGACGCCCGATAAAAAACTCTATCCCGAGTTCGATCCGTTGCTGCAGGAAGCGATGCTTGGCGAGACACGCAGCTTTTTTGAGCACTTGATCGACGAAGATGGGAGCGTTTTGAATTTCATCGATTCCGATTTCACGTTCCTCAACGAGCGGCTGGCCAAGCATTATGGCATCGCCGGGGTGCGTGGGAACGAGCTCTTTCGCAAGGTCGCGCTGCCCGGCGACAGTTTGCGTGGCGGGGTGCTAACGCATGCGAGCGTGTTGAAGGTGACAGCCAATGGCACGACCACGTCGCCGATCCAACGCGGCAATTGGGTCTTGGATAACCTGTTGGGCCGCCCTGCCCCGCCGCCGCCTCCAGGTGTTCCGGCGGTCGAACCCGATGTTCGCGGCGCGACTACGATTCGGGAACAACTGGACAAGCACCGCGAGATCGATTCGTGCAACGTCTGCCATCGCCGGATCGATCCTCCGGGCTTTGCCTTGGAAGCGTTTGATGCGATCGGTGGCCAGCGGCAATGGTATCGATCGATTGGCGATGGGGAGAAGCTTGGTCGCTTGCCCTATCGCAAAGGGCCCGATGTGGAAACGGCGTCGCGGTTGGCCGACGGCCGCTCGTTCGCCGACTTTGGTGGCTACCGCCAACGGTTGCTCGAAGACCGCGATCAGGTCGCTCGAGCGATCGCGACCAAATTGATCGTTTACGCGACCGGGCGGCCGCTGTCGCTAGCCGACCGCCCGGCGATCGATCGCATCGTCGCCGCATCGGGCGAGAACTTGGGACTGCGGTCGATGATCCTGGCGATCGCCAGCAGCGATGTGTTTATTGAACCTTAAAAGATGGGAGCGTTCCGATGAGATCTGTTTTGCGACGACGAACGATGTTGCGCGGCGGTGCGGTTTCGATGGCGCTGCCGATGCTGCAATCGATGTCCGGCGGCGCTGCTGCCGCTGCGCCGGGGGGATCTGGGAAAGGGGATGTTCGCCGGATGTTGGCGATCTGCGCTCCGCTGGGAATCCACACGCCCTACCTGTTCCCCAGCCAATCGGGAACCGATTACGAAGTCACGCCCTATCTGGAACCGCTGCAGCCGCTGCGGGACAAGTTCACGGTGATCTCGGGGCTGCACCATCCCGATGTCGACGGAGGGCATAGCGCGGAGAAGAGCTTTCTGACCGGAGCGGCGCATCCCGGTCAGCCGAGTTTCCAGAACACGATTTCGGTCGACCAGTTCGCCGCCGAACAGATCGGTCATCAAACGCGGTTTGCTTCGCTGGCCCTTTCGGCCGGGCGATCGAGTCTTTCATACACGCGATCGGGCGTTCAGATCCCGGCTCAATCGCGTCCGTCGCAGTTGTTTGCCAAGCTGTTTTTGGCGGGGACGCCGGCGGAGCAAGCCGATCAGATCCGGCGGATCGAAGATGGGCAGAGCATCATGGATTTGGTCCGCGATCAGACGCGCGGCGTCGCTCGCCGCGTGGGACGTCAGGACAATCAAACGCTAGATCAGTATCTGACGAGTGTTCGCGAGCTGGAGCAGCGGTTGGTCAGCGCGGCGCAGTGGGCGACGCAGCCAAAGCCAGTCGTCGATCGCAAGCCACCGACCGACATCACCGATCGGGCCGATTTCACGGGGAGCATGGGACTGATGTTCGAGATGATCTTTCTGGCGATTCAAACCGATTCGACGCGCTTGATCACTTTGATCGGTGCCGGTGGCAATGAGGTGGTGTCGCTGAAAGGGGTCGACGACGGCTGGCACAACTTGAGCCATCACGGGCGGAATCCGGAAAAGATCGAGATGCTGGCGATCATCGAACGCGAGGAGATGCGGTTGTTTGGTGAGCTGTTGAGCAAGCTGGAAGCGGTTCGCGAGGGTGAGCACAGTTTGTTGGATCAGACAGCCATTTTGATGGGCTCCAATTTGGGGAACGCTTCGAGCCACAACAACACGAATCTGCCGATCATCGCCGCCGGAGGCCACTTCCGGCAGGGGCAGCATCTGCGGTTTGAAGCCGAGAAATCGCCACCGCTTGGAAATTTAATGGTCAGTTATCTGCAGCACTTGGGGCTGGCGGTCGATCAGTTCTCTAGCGGCGTCGGTACGTTGACCGGTTTGCAGCCGAGTTAGCCGATCGGGGCGAGTTGGTGTTTCGATTGGAGGTATTCGCTGGAGAAGAACCGCTTGATAGCCCTTGGTTAGCCAATCGAATCGGATCGCTTTTGCCCAGGCCGCGTGTTAGGATGGATAGTAGGCAAAAGGGAATACGGCGGTAGCGCCGCGAAGGTTATATGAGCGAATTACCAAAAGACGACAAGCCGTGGATCGATCGCCTGGGGGAATGCACGGGGAATCACCACGAATCGATGGTTGCCGTTGCCGAAGGCTTGGTGATGGAGCTGCCCGACGTTTCGCAGCGGTTGCGAGTGGCGATCGCTGGCGGCACGCCGAAAGAGATCGAACGCTACGGGCATACGCTGAAGTCGTGTCTTAAATATGTCTCCAGCGGAGACGAAGTCGCTCTGGCCGAAGAGATCGAACGTTGTGGCCGCGAGTCGCGCGTCTCCGACGCCGTCGCGTTGTACGATCAACTGCAACCGACCGTTCAAGCCTGGCAGGACCGAGTGCAACAATGGCTCGACCGGCAGTAACGAGCCTTTTCTTGATCAGCCTAACGTTTCGCCGCTGTCATCATTCTGCCCCCATCATTCTGCCAAAACTTACTTCGCTTCGCGTTCTGCGATGTTGCCGTTTTCCTGGGGCTCGCGTCCCAGGCTTTATGCTGCCATGGCTCCGCCATTTAGGAAGATCCGTGCGTTTGTATAGCGAAGAGGATGGGGGCAGAATGATGGGGGCAGAATGATGGGGGCAGAATGATGGGGGCAGAATGATGGGGGCAGAATGATGGGGGCAGAATGATGGGGGCAGAATGATGGGGGCAGAATGATGGGGGCAGAATGATGGGTGGCGAGATGTTCATTCTGCCCTTCTCTTTCGCTTCTCCGTTGGCGTTTGGTGTTTACGTCCAGCGGCGGAGCCATTTTTCGAGGATCAGCAGGTTCCACAATCGGTAGCCGTGATTCACTGCGCCGGTCTCGTGATCGTGGACCATCTTGGCGACGACTTCGGGGCGGAAGAACTGTTGATGCTTGGCGTCGGGAGCCAGCAGCATGTCGTGCAGCATCGGCCGCCATTCGTTCTTGAACCAAGCAGCGATCGGGATGCCGAAGCCCATCTTTTTGCGAGTCCAGATGTTTTTGGGGATCATCGATCCGAAGGTGTCGTCCAGGATCAGTTTGCCGCGTTTGCCGCGGAACTTCCATTTCACCGGCATCCGCGCGGCGAGTTCCACGACGCGGTAGTCGAGCATCGGTTGGCGGACCTCCAGTCCGTGAGCCATCGACGCGATGTCGACTTTCGTGCACAGGTCGCACGGTAGGTAGGTCATCAGGTCGGCTAGCGATGCTTTGGTGACGTCGTCCCGATTCCCCGACTGTTTCCAGGCCATGTGGAAGAACTCGAACGGATCGTCTCCCGGCAACTGCTGAACGAAGTCCTCGTTGTAGATCTCGCCCCGCAGTGCTTCGGGGAAGATCTGCAGCCAATTCATGAAGCGCCGCGCCGGCGGTTGGCTGATCGCGTCGCAGAACCGCTTGCCGCGGCGGATCAGGGAGCGCTGCCGCGTCGAATCGGGGAGCCGCTGGATCCACTTGGCTCCCAGCATTCCACGCATCGGCAACATCCGATCTATCTGGCGACTGATCCACAACGCTCGGTAACGATCGTAGCCGGCGAACAGTTCGTCGCCGCCATCGCCCGAGAGGGCCACGGTCACTTCGCGGCGGGTCAGTTCCGACAGGTACCAGGTTGGAATGGCGCTCGAATCGCCAAACGGTTCGTCGTAGTGCCAGACTAATTTGTCGATCACATCGACCGCGTTCGGCTGGACTTCGAACCGTGTGTGCTGGGTTCCCAGATGGTCGGCGACTTGTTTGGCGTAGTGAGTCTCGTCGAAATCCTTCAGTGGAAAACCGATGCTGAAGGTGCGGATCGGATCGTCGCGCTGCTGTTGAGCCAGAGCGACGATCAGCGACGAATCGATCCCGCCGGAGAGGAACGCGCCCAGCGGAACGTCGGCTTGCAGTCGCAGCCGCACCGAATCGGAGAGCAGTTCCCGCAGTTGCTCGGACGCCTCCCCCTGCGTCATCGGAGTCTCTTTGGCGAGATCGATATCCCAGTATCGTTTGACGCTCAACTGTTCGTCTTCGAAGACCGCAAAGTGTCCCGGAGGCAGCTTGTGAATATCGCGATAAATCGTATTCGGATGAGGGACGTATTGGTAGGTTAGGAACTCATCGATCGCCGACGGATCGATCTCCCGACGCAGCCCCGGCACCTCCATCAGCGACTTCAGTTCGCTGGCAAACAGCAGCCGATCGTCTTGCACTGTGTAGTGCAGCGGTTTCTGGCCCAAGCGATCGCGCGCCAGCACGATCCGGCGTCGGTTGCGGTCCCAGATCGCGACGGCAAACATCCCATTCAGATGCGAGAAACACTCGACGCCCAAGTCTTCGTAGAGGTGCAGGATCGATTCGCCATCGCTGGAGGAACCAAAACGATGGCCGGCTCCTTCAAGGCGTCGTCGGAGGTCGCCAAAATTGTAGATCTCGCCGTTGAAGACCATCCAGATCGAACCGTCTTCGTTGCTCATCGGTTGGTGGCCGCCCGCCAGATCGATGATGCTCAATCGCCGGAAACCAAGGGCCACGCCGGGGACGGGGCCCGACGGATCAGTCCGCATCGCTTCGACATGGGTTCCGCTGTCGTCGGGGCCGCGGTGGCGGATCGCCTCGGTCATCCGATGCAGGACGTCGGCGGAGATCGAGTGTTGCGGGTGAGTCCAAAGTCCGCCGGTGATGCCGCACATAAAGCTTTTGGGGGTGGTAGAGCAGGAACGAAAAGGAATTGCAAAAGGGGCGGTTCACCGAACGCCGCCATTCCCATTGTCGCGGTTGTTGCAACAATGGAAAGCCGCCCAATCGAATGCCAATGCGCAACGCTTTGGGTAGACTGGTTGGCGACGTATGATAACAACTATTGGCTGGCTGAGCCCGATGCTCTCTGCTTCCGGCGCAGCGTTTAGAAGAAACCTTTTCAGGATAATCCGATGCGTTGGCGTGGAAGACGAGAGAGCGAAAATATTGAAGATCGGCGAGCGATGGGGGCGGGACCCGCGGTTGCCGGTGGGGGCGGGCTGATGATTTTGGTCATGGTCGTGCTCGGTTTGATGATGGGGAAAGACCCGCAGCAATTGATCCAACAGGTGCAACAGCAGCAAGCCCAGCAACAGGCCGGTGCGCCACAAAACATGCCGGTCGAAGATAGCGAAGCCGAACGCGAGCTGAAGCAGTTTGTCTCGGTGGTGTTGGCCGACACCGAAGATGTCTGGAACAAGTTGTTCACCGAGCAGATCGGGAAACGGTATCCCGAGCCGAAGTTGGTCCTGTTCCGCGATCAGGTCTCGTCGGCTTGTGGGACGGCCAGCAGCGCGACGGGGCCGTTTTATTGCCCCGGCGACGATCAGGTTTATTTGGACATGTCGTTCTTCGAACAGCTGCAGAATCAATTTGGAGCCAAAGGGGACTTCGCGATGGCTTACGTGATCGCTCACGAAGTTGCGCATCACGTGCAAAATATGCTGGGGATCTCCGACCAAGTTCATCGCAGTCAGCAGGGTGTCGATAAGGTGGCGGCAAATCGTTTGAGCGTGCGGTTGGAATTGCAGGCCGATTTTTTAGCTGGCGTCTGGGCGCACCACGGCCAAAAGATGAAGTCCTTCTTGGACTCTGGCGATGTCGAAGAGGCGATGCGATGTGCTCAAGCGATCGGCGACGATCGCTTGCAGCAACAGATGCAAGGACGCGTCGTTCCCGATGCCTTTACGCACGGAACCAGCAGGCAGCGAGCCTACTGGTTCCGCAAAGGATTAGAGACCGGGCAGATCGAAGTTGCCAACGAGCTGTTCGAGTTGCCATACGACCAGATCTAGTCGATCGTGGTGCGTAAACAACTTGCACGCGACTTCCATCGCAGAAGTCGTGTAGTCCTATTTACCTGAGGAAGCGAGTGCCAGGTCGATCAGTTCATTACCCTCGACCACGTCGATCACCAGCGGTGACGTTGTGCTCGAAGCGTAAACCGACGGAATGTCTCCCTTTGCTTGCTTCCGTTTCTTTGGGGACATGTCCGTAAGCGCAATCGCGGCTGCAGGTTCACCGTTGTCAAGCACGTCGCCTTGACGAGCGGCATCGAAATCCGCATCCGTGATCGGAATCAAGGGTTCGCTAACCGTCACACGATAGCGGCCCGGTGGGCAGCCATTGAAGTCTTGAATTGCCCCAGGGACCATTGCAAGCAGCTGGTATTTGCCTTGGCCATCGGAATACCCCGAGGCACCGCCACCGGCAGTTCCTTCAATCGGTGTTAACGTCAGGCTCTTAAACGCGAGCGGCTCGCCGTCGAGCGTGAGCGTTCCGGTGACCGGGACACACATCGGGCCGGACTCTCCGCACCCTACAATCGCAGCGATGGCTACGAACAAGCTGGCTTTCAAATACTTCAACATCTGTCTCACCTGTGAACTTTTAGATTAGGCAAAGGAATAGGCGTGCTAGATAACAGTCACGCGTTTTAAAGGGTTATGGGAGCTTGACGACTTGTCCGTCGGCCATGACGGTCAGGTTCAGCAGGGTCGGCTTGTCGATCGTTTCGTTAATGAACTGGACCGAAGCGTCACCCATGACAAAGTGGCATCCGCCGGGATGCAGGCTGGCCGACGCAACCCACCAACTGCGGGCGCGGCTACGGATGGGGATATAAGGTGGGTTCTGCCATGTCGGATGGACCCAGGGTTGATGCCAGACGTTGATGCCACCGTTCGTTGCTGTGTAATGAGGGTCGATGCCTGTCATCACATGTCCGCGATAAGACCACGCAAAAGCAGCTCCATTGACATGGTATTTGGTCGTCTCGCCGACCATGAAGGTGTTGCTAAGTCCGTCGGTTACCTCGGCCATGCGTGTGTTAACGTCGCCACCAAACATTCGCTTCGTGGCGCTGCTGGTCGTCGCATAGCTGTTGCAGGTGCTGTATTCCGTGCCGCAGGTGACGATGAAGTCGTAGTTGGTTGCTGCTCCCGACAATCCTGGGCCTGGCCCATAATGTCCGCCCACGAGGCGTCCTTTAACGGGATTGCTGTCCGAAGGGCACACGAAAACGTCCAATTCGAGTTCCGCAAGCGCCGCATTCCCGTTTGCCACCGGGTCACCAACCAGCGTGCCGGTCGCTCTTTGGCCGGAACTACAAATCGCGTACGCCTCATCGTGGTTAAATTGATCGTAGACGTTTTGCAATTCGATGTAGGGGAGCAAGGCGACAAGGCCGTTGGCGTTCTTAATCTCCCCGTTGACTGCGTTTCCAGCACATCCACCAAAGCCTCGGGCTGAGGCGGGGAACTTTTGGTAGGTGTCTACATAATTGTGCAGGGCCAATCCAAGCTGCTTCATGTTGTTGCTGCACTGCATTCGCCGCGCTGCTTCGCGAGCGGCTTGCACTGCCGGCAGCAGCAGTCCCACCAAGATCCCAATGATCGCGATCACAACAAGTAGTTCTACAAGGGTGAACGCTCTTCTTTTGACAAACATCGGACGTCTCCTAAGAGGGCATGAAATTAACAGATCGTGATTTGCAGTATTCGCCTACGATTCTGTGCAGCGCCGATTTAAGTGGACATTAATTCGAGGATGAAAGGACTCTGCACGGGATGGAGTGGGATTGAAAATGGAACAGGCAAATGTCTCAAATGTTTTAATGTAAGACATGTGCGGCTTTCTGAATTTAGCAGTCTCTAGTCGGAGTAAAAGCTTTTTCTTTCGAAGAAAGGCGATGTTTTTTTGAAGCGTAATCGATGCATGAACGAAAGGTCATGTGTCGTGGGAATCAGTGGCTATTGAGGAAGGTGGGATGTGTAAAGTGTGTGGCTTAGGATGTGTTCGTGTCGCTTGGCGTTGCTGTCGCGTTTGCAAAATTCCATCGTGTTGTGGTTTGCCGTATTGCAACGTCGGGAATCGCTATGTTGCATTGATGTGCGTTGTTGGTGCTGCAATGTGATTTACGGTCGCGTTGCGGTAGAGCTTTCCCGTTGTGGTTTTTGTTCGTGAGGTGCTGAAAGCATGTTTCGCATGCCGAAGGGCCCGCATGCCATGCAAGTATGTTTCCGCGTTTGGTTTGGCGTGGAGTGTCCGTGTTTGTTGGTGTGAGTTTTGGATGGTCGTGGCGGCGGTGCCTTGTGTTAGGGTGTTTGTTCGCGTCTAAGGGCGTTGCTGCTTCTTCAGTCGGAGTCTTTTTCGTTTTGTTGGTCTCCTGCGGAACTCTCTTGGGTGTTATCCGTCGGTGGAGTTGGCTCGGGGATGGCGCGTGGAGCAGCTTTTGAATCGAGTTCGATCGTCAGAGGTTCGGTTTGTTGGTCGATCACAATCTCTAGTGGGGAAGTGTCGTCGGTTCGATAGGCGTCGGGAATGGTGCTGTTTGGATTGGGGGCGGATAGCAAGAGCGCGACTTCGGGTTCGCGGGGTTCCTCCGTCATCTCTTGGTGAACTGCTTCAAAGTCCCGATCGGAGATCGGAATCAATGGTTCCGTGACGACAACGTGATAGCGTCCAGGGAGGCATCCGGGAACATCCTCGATGGTATCGGACGTTATCGCTTTCATTAAGAACCGTCCTTGGCCATCGGTGAACGCTGCCGCACCTCGACCTGCCGTGCCTGGGGCCGGTGATAGTACTACGCTCTTGAAGGGTAATGGCTGACCGTCAAGCGTCAGCGTTCCCCGGACAGCAACCAGGGCGGGGCCTGTCTCCAGAGGCTCTTTGCCACAACCCAAGATTGCGACGAGTGTGATGAGCAGGCCTGTTTTGAAGTCCGTAAACATTGGAACGCATCTGCCCATGCGAAAGTGAATTTGCGACCGGGCCTCGGTTGCCCGGTCGCAACAAAACAGTAGGAGTTACGGTAATGTAACGACTTGTCCGTCGGCCATGACGGTCAAGTTCAATAGGGTCGGCTTGTCGATCGTTTCGTTGATGAATTGGACCGAAGCATCGCCCATCACGAAGTGACATCCGCCCGGGTGCAAGCTGGCTGCTGGTACCCACCAGCTGCGAGGTCGGCCGCGTTGCGGAATGTAGGGTGGGTTTTGCCAAGTCGGTGCGACCCACGGTTGGTGCCAGACGTTGATTCCACCATTGGCGGTCGTGTAATAGGGATCGATGCCGGTCATCACCCAAGCGCGGTACGACCAGGCAAAGGCAGCGCCGTTGGAGTGGTACTTGGTGGTTTCACCCATCATGAACGTGTTGGTAAGTCCGTCGGTTGCTTCGGCCATCCGAGTGTTCACGTCGCCACCAAACATCCGTTTTTCATTGCTAGCCGTAGTTGCGTAACTGTTGCATGTGCCGAATTCAGTACCGCACTTAACGATAAAGTCGTAATTGGTTGCGGCGCCCGAGAAGCTGCCGCCGGGACCGTAGGCACCGCCTACCAGTCGTCCCTTGGCTGGGTTCGGGTCGGACGGACACAGGAAGACATCGAGTTCCAATTCGGCGAGTGCTGCGTTGCCGTTGGTGATCGGATCGCCGACCACGGTGCCGGTTGCCCGTTGGTAGCTGCCTGGGTTTACCGAAAAGGCTTCATCGTGATTGAACTGGTCGTAGACGTTTTGCAGTTCGATGTAAGGAAGCAGTGCGACGAGGCCGTGTGCATTCTTGATTTCACCGTTCACCGCGTTTCCAACACATCCACCATACCCGCGGGCCGAAGCGGGGAACTTTTGGTAAGTGTCGACGTAGTTATGCAGAGCCAAGCCAAGCTGCTTCATGTTGTTGCTGCACTGCATCCGCCGCGCTGCTTCGCGGGCGGCTTGAACGGCTGGCAACAACAGGCCAACCAAGATGCCAATGATCGCAATCACGACCAATAATTCAACCAACGTAAATCCGTTTCTGCGATGCATCGAGAATAAACTCCAGGTAATTTTTGAGGTGGGTTCGGAACTGGAGCTGTCTGTTGGAGTTACAGGAATACCGGCACCGAAAGTCGTAGGAATAACAAACGTTATGTGAGGATCAGCCATCCAACTGAAGTTGCTGGATGGCTAATCGAGCGATAAGCAAAAGGTGTGCCGGTGTTAGTTGCGGAGGTCCGAGGAGGGGCGTTTTACGCAGCGATTTGCTGTGTTTTTTGTTCTCCGAGTTTTTGACGTTTCTCGACGAGAGACACGCAATTGCTGGTTTCTTGCCTAGGAAGCGTGCCGTCGACGCCTATCGATTGTGCGTTGATTGTCGATTGGGCGGGCAGTCGATTCGGGGTGCTTTCTGATAAACTCGGTGCATGGAAACCCAAGAACCTGAAGAATTTTCGATCGAATCGCAACTGCTCGCCGCCCTGGAGAGAAGCTGGGGGTACGATGCCTTTCGCCCGCTGCAGCGCGAGGCGATGCAGTGCGTGATGCAGCATCGCGACAGCGTCGTTGTGCTGCCGACTGGTGGCGGGAAATCGCTCTGCTTCCAAGCCCCGGCGACCTGTCTCGACGGGATGGGCGTGGTCGTGTCGCCGTTGATCTCGTTGATGAAAGACCAAGTCGATGCGCTCCGCAGTTGCGGTATTTCGGCGGCGTATATCAACAGCACGCTCTCGGCTGACGAGCGTCGCGAGATCGCCGACCAGATCCAGGCGGGAGAGCTGAAACTGCTGTACGTCGCCCCCGAGCGACTTGTCGACGCGCGGATGATCGAGTTCCTGAAGTCTGCCAAGGTTTCGATGGTGGCGATCGACGAAGCCCACTGTATCAGCGCGTGGGGGCACGACTTCCGGCCCGAGTTCCGGCAGTTGCGGTTCCTTAAAGAGGCCTTCCCCGGCGTTGGCGTGCACGCCTACACGGCGACCGCGTCGCAGCAGGTTCGCGAGGACATCGCCCAGCAGTTGCAATTGGAATCGCCGCAGATGCTGGTCGGCGGTTTCGATCGTCCAAATCTGGTTTATCGCGTTTTGGCGGCGAACAATCGGTTCGGGCAGGTCTGCGAAGTCATCCAGCGGCACGCCGGTGAATCGGGAATCGTCTACTGTATCAGCCGCAAGGAGGTCGATCGGACGACGGAGAATCTGGTCCGGTTGGGCTTCAAGGCCGCTCCCTATCACGCCGGATTGAGTGATACTCAGCGGGCGCAGAACCAGGAAGCGTTCCTCAGCGAGCAGGTCGATGTGATCGTGGCAACCGTTGCCTTTGGGATGGGGATCGATAAATCGAACGTCCGGTACGTGGTCCACGCTGGGATGCCGAAGTCGTTGGAGCACTATCAACAGGAGAGCGGGCGTGCCGGACGCGATGGCCTGGAGGCCGAATGCGTGCTGATCTACAGCGGCGGCGATCTGGTGACGTGGAAACGGATCATGCGCGGCGGCGATCCGTCGGTCTTCGATTCCGCGGTTGCGTCGCTCGAAGCGATGAACCACTTCTGCGCGTCGGTCTCCTGCCGCCATCGATCGATCGTCCGCTACTTTGGCCAAGATCTCGAGGCGGAGAAATGCGGAGCCTGTGACGTCTGTCTGGACGAGATCGATTTGGTCGACGATGCGACGACGATCGGTCAAAAGATCTTGTCGAATGTGTTGCGGACCGAGGAGCGGTTCGGAGCCGACTACAACGCCAAGTGCCTGGTCGGATCGCAGGAGCAGCGGATCGTGCAGATGGGGCACGACAAACTTTCGACCTATGGGCTGCTCTCCAGCGAGACCGTCAACACGGTCCGCGGTTGGATCGAACAACTGGTGGAGCAAGGTTTCTTGTTGCGTAGCGGCGAATACAACACGATCAGCGTGACGCCAAGCGGTCGCCAGTTGTTGCGCCGCGAGGTGGAGCCACGGTTGTTACGCCCCGCCAATAAAGAGGCTCAGCCCAAGGCGGCGTCGGCCGAATCGTGGGAGGGTGTCGATCGCGGGCTGTTCGAACACTTGCGTCAGTTGCGCGGGAAGATCGCCGCGGAGAAGAAGGTGCCGGCTTATGTCGTCTTCGGCGACGTGACGCTTCGCGACATGGCTCGCATCCGTCCGTCGGACGTTCCTCGCTTGATGACGGTCTCGGGAGTCGGCGAGAAGAAGCAGCAGGACTTTGGCGAGTTCTTCCTCGCGGAAATCGCCAGCTACTGCGCCCAGCATGATCTGCAGCAAGATGCCGCCGTGGCGACGCGAGCGGTCAAACCGGTCGCTAAGAAACCGAAGGCGTTGGCTGCGTCGAGCCTTGCCGCGATGGATCTGTTCCGCAACGGAATGTCGTTGGACGATGCGGTTGTCGAACTGAAGCGAGCCCGGTCGACAGTAGCCGGTTATTTGAACGACTACCTGAAGCACGAACGCGTCACCGACCCAACTCCGTGGGTCGAGACCGAGGTGATCCAGCAGATCGAAGCCGTGCTTGCCGAAACGGGGCTCGAGCGGCTGCGGCCGATCTTCGACGCCCTCGACGGTAAGGTCGATTACGATTCGATTCGGATCGTCGCCAGTTGCTGGAGCAACCGGCAAGGCGAAGCGGGATGATCCCGCTTGGGACGCTGTGGCGGTTGCCTAGAACAAGCTCGCGATCGGTACACCGCCGTCGGTGATCGGAACGGGGCGATCGCCATCGTATAGATTGATGCTGGTGTCGATTCCCATCGTCGCCATGATCGTGGCAAAGGCATCGGGAACGGAGATCGGGTTTTCGACAGCGTTCATCGCCAGTTCGTCGCTGACTCCGTAGGCTCCTTGGTGTCGCAAGCCGCCGCCGGCCAGGACCATCGAGAAGTTCTTGCTGTAGTGACCGCGGCCGCCGCCGGAATCGAACTGAGCCGGGCGACCGAATTCGCTGTTGATCACGATCAGCGTCTTGTCGAGCATCTTGTGGGCTTCGAGGTCAGCCATCAGCGCCGACATCGACCGGTCTAGCTCTTGGATCAACACGTGCTGGTTCAATTGGCCGTCGTTGTGCGTGTCCCAGCCGGTTCCGTTGCGGAAGTTCATGTTGTGGGAGACTTCGATGAAACGGACGCCCGATTGGAACAACCGCCGCGTCATCAGCAGACGCTGGCCGAAGCCGTCGCCATATTGGTTCCGCAAGTCGTCCGGTTCGTTGCTCAGATCGAACGACTTCATAAAGTCGGGGCCGCTCAAACGCAGGCTCTCCGCAACCGCCGAATCGTAATCGGCGTACAGCTTGTCGCCGGCAAACCGCTTGCGGCCCGCGGTTCGGACGGCGGAGAGGAGTTGTTCGCGGCGAGCTTGTCGACCGTCGGTGATCTCCGCTGGACGAGCCAGTCCGGCCGGACCCGATTTGATATCGGTCAGGTAGACAAAGCCAGCCTTCTGGCCCAGGAAGCCCGGGCCGCGGGTGAGGTTGGGATATCCGATCAGCATGTAGGCGGGAACGCCTTCGCCGGCGGCGCCGCGTTGGTCGGCGATGATCGAACCGATCGATGGGTATTGGACGGTGCCGGTCGTCGGCCGGCCGGTGTGCATCCGGTTGGTCGCCGCCGCGTGTTCATCGACGACGTCGTGGTGAACCGTTCGCAGCGCGGTCACGCGGTCCATCATCCGTGCGGTTCCCGACAGGTGCTCGCAAACCTGGACGCCCGGGACAGCGGTGTCGATCGCTTTGTAGTAGCTGCCCGCCTTCTTCGCCTTCGCGTCTCCCATCGCTTTGGGATCGAAGGTGTCGATCTGAGCCATGCCGCCGCCGAGCCAGATCATCACGCAATGTTCCGCTTTGCCCATCGGCATCGCGTTGGTTTGCGAAGCGAGCAGTGGAGTGGCAGCTGCAGCAGCGGCGGTCGATTGCAAAAAGTGTCGTCGTTTCATGGCAAGATCGTTGGGTTGCGTGGGAATGTGTCAGAGGGGAAGTTTCCTGGGCGATTGAAAGATCCGTTATGGGACCATGATCATTTCGGGGCTGTTCAACAGCGACCAGATCGCATCTTCAGCTCGCAATCGCCAGGCTTCGGTCAACATTCGTGTCGGTGGATCACCTTGGCGTGCGTAGGCTTCCATCTCGACCTTGATCACATTGGCTTCCGAATTCAGGTGGTTCGACCACGAGACATAACGGAACCGTTTGGGAGGCTGCGGAGCAAAGGCGTCGATGTCGCTGACCAATCGATCGGCGTAGCCAGGTTCCAGCAGTTCGCGGAACTGGGCCCGTTCGGGATCGGTCGCTTTGCGAGTCAACATCCGCAGATACAACGCGTCGATGAAGGCGTCGAGGTCTTGATCCTGCAGCGCCAATTGCGTCAGTTCGCTGTGGTCGCTCAGTCGCGTCAGCCAGGTGCCGAAGGTCGCGTTGGCCAGTACGCCCGGCTGGATCAGGTTGGGCGTCTCTTCGCGTTGGCTGATCGGTTCGGGGCGGGAGTTCCGCCATCCGAAGGCCTTCAAAACGTCGATGATCGCTTGGGCACGCGGCAGTGCCAGGCTGGGGCGATCGCGTTCGTTCGCCAACGTTGTGAATTCCCACGACCGTTTGGGGAATCCGAAATTGACAAACGTGTTCGGTGGCAACGTTCCTTCGATGTCCATTGTCAATTGTTCGGTACGCATCGTTTGGCCAACGGCGTGCAGCGACGAATCGACGATCTGTTCAGCCGACATGCGGCGGCGATAGGGGCCCGCGAACAGGCGTTGTTCGCCATCGACTGGGATCGCAACGCGTTGGTAAGCGTCGCTGGAAAGGATCGCCCGTTGCAGTTCTTTCTGGTCGTAGCCCGATTGGATCAGGATATCGGCAATCGCCGCCAGCAGTGCGGGATCGCTGGGCGGATTGCCTTCCCAGTCGTCGACCGGTTGCACGATTCCGGCTCCCATCAGACGCGTCCAGATTCGGTTGGCGATCACTTCGCTGAACCGTCGCGATGCAGTGATTTGCGCCGCCAGGACCTGCCGCGAATCGGAGGGATCTTGAACGATGTCCGTTGCGCTTTCGGACGACAGGCTGGCGAAAGGCCATTCCGGTCGGACGGTCGATCCCGGTTTCAGGGTGACTTCGATCAACGATTTGCGGGCTTGCTTTTCGAAGAAGGCCGCCGGTACCGTGCTGCTCTCGGGCAGCTTGATCGAATTGCGACTGAGCATCGCAGCCATCTGGAACAGATCGCCCTGCTTCCACGAGTGGTAAGGGGCGTCGTGGCATCGGGCGCATTTCATTTCGACGCCCATGAAGGCGGTGCCGATCACGTGGGCTTTGGCAGCCATCGGCACATCGTTTTGCGAAGCGATCGAAAATCCAGCCGAGCCGCCGTACCATTGGCTGCCCCGCATCATCATCAACTCGGTCGCAAAGCGATCGATCGGTTTGTTGTCCTGCAACGCCTCGAGGATCCAGAACCGGAACGGTCCGGTGTTGTTAAGTGTTGGTTTCAGCAGGTTCGGGTTTTCAGCGAATACGTCCTGCCAGTAGCCGACCCAGTTTTCGGCCCAACGGGGATCGTTCAACAAGCGATCGATCGCGTTATCGCGGCGGGTGGCGGGATCGTCGTTGAAGAACTGGTCGATCTCTTCGAGCGTTGGCGCGAGGCCGATGGTGTCGATCGAGACTCGGCGTAAGAAGGTGTAGTCGTCGACGTTGTCGGTAAGTTCGACCGGCGGCTTGGAGGTCTGAGTCATCGCGGCGCCGTCGGCGATCCATTGGCGAACCGCTGCAATCTCCTCTTTGCTCAGCCCGTCGCCCTTGGGAGGCATGCGGTAGTCGTCGGCATCGGCGGAGATCAGGTCCATCAGATAGCTGGCGTCGGGATCGCCCGGCACGACGGCGGGATCGCCCGATTCACCCCCTTCTAAAAGCGATTGGCGATCGACAACGCTCAGTTCTCCCTGCCGCTTTTCGCTGTGACAGCGGGCGCAGTGAGATGCCAAGATCGGTTCGATCCGCTCGCGATAGAAGGTATCCGATGCGGTCGCCGTAGCGGCAGCTTGGCGTTCTGTATTGACGGCGTCGATCTTCGCGGCGATCAGACGGTCGATCTCCCGCGACGCGGGTTCTTCCAACAGATGCTGCCGCGCGTATTCGTGTCGCTGCTGCCAATAATCGGATTGGATCTTGTTGGCAGCTCGCCGTCGCTCGCGGTTCATTTCGCCCACCAGTTGCTTGTGGTCGGCGGCAAAGGCCAGCCAGCCCTCGTCGGTCAGCGGGTACGATTTGCCTGGACCAATGATTTCAAACATCTCGCCGGGACGAGCGATCGCGATGCACGATTCGCCAAACTCCAGGCGATATCGCGGCCCGCCAACGATCGCTTCAAACAGGATCTGGTGCGTTTTGCCGTCGCTGTGGAAGTCGACGATCCGTTCGGAATCGCTCATGAAGTGCGGACGCATTCCCGGCACGGGAACCTTCGGCAGCGGATCGACCACGTGGTGAGCACCGGCTCGGTTCGGTTGCCGCGGCGTCGTGACGACGTCCTGGTCGTCGATCTTCAGTCGCGAGTAGCCGCGCGATCGAACCAGCAGTTGGTAGTCGCCCGGCGGCAGTGTCAATTCGGTCCATGCGCGGACGACCATCGACTTTTGGTTGCCTTCAGTCCAATCGTCGCGGATGCCCCAGTCATCGTATTTGTAGGGAAGCTGGGAGAACGCGAGCGAGTCCTGGTGCCATTCCAGTTGCGGTTCGTCCATTCGTCGCGGGATCGAATCGAAGGTCGCCGTGGGGCCCAACAGTTGGACGAGGACCTTGCCTTCGGGGACCTCTGGCTTTTTGATCGGTTGCGGAACGTATTTGTAACGCGACGCGATCAGTTCGCTGGGCAGTTCGTTTCGGTACAGCTTCAGTTCATCGATCTCGCCGTTGAACGAACAGCTGCGGGCTCCCTTCATCGACGACCCGATCCAGACCTCGTCTTCATCGACGACGGGGGCTCGTTTGGTTGGACCTCCCATATCCCAGGCGCCTTTGACCGGCTTGCCATCGACGAAACCTTGGATCGTCTCTGGCTTGCCAAATTGGTAGGAGACTGCGATGTGATGCCAGCCGCTTCCCGGAGCGAAGCCTTTGGACGAAGTCCAGCGATGCCAATCGGCGGGGCCAGCTTCGTCGGCGCGGCTGCGGAACAAGAAGTTCACGCAGGCTTCGCCACGGTGATTGCTCAACCGCACGGCCCAGTTCTGGTTGTCGGATTCGAAACCGCTGCGCCCGGTTCGTCCTTTGCCGATGATGTAGGCGTGCTGCACGATCGAATACAGATTCACCCACGCTTCGACCGAGATCCAATCGCCGTTGTCAAAATCGTAGCGGTCATCCTCCTTAGTATCTTCAAGGCGGATGTAGGCCGGAGCGTTCAACGACAGCGCCTGGTTCTCCTTCGTAAAGTCGGGGAACTCGGGAGCCGCGGGGCCCCATGGTTCCAGGTTCGCTTCGCCGACGATCGTGCCGGGAGGCTGTTGATCGAAGGACCATCCGAGGATCGGTTGCCCACTATTGTCGGCGGCTTTGCCCGTCGGCTGGATCGCGACCGACAAAAGCAGGGTTAAGGAAGCGAGCCAAGGCAGGCAGCTGTGGGAGAATCGCATATCGCATCGTTGGGGGCGCGAGGTGTGAAGGTGGGGATGCTGGATGGACATTATACCAGGTCGATGGGGGATCTGAACCCCAATCTTTTCCCGAGGATGCCGGTCTGTCTGCGTCGGCGAACGGTCAGATGTCATGCATCTGGTGGCGAGGCTGGAGTAGATGTTTCAGCCGAATCGCGCGAGTCGATCGACCGCCTCTCGCATCGATCGGGGCCGCGAAGCGGCCCGAGGGGGTAGCCGGAGGTTTGAGCGCAGCGAACACCACCGGACCCGAGCGTGAAGTCGGACGCCACCCCCAAAGGGGCGCATATCGATCTGCGCTCCCTGTGGGAACGTCGTGCGTGGTGGGCGTCCTGCTCCGGATGCCGGGCCGAAGGCCAGGCGATTTGCCTAGCCCAGGCCAACGGCCTGGGAACACATCGCCCCCAGGCGCCGCGAGGGCCAACGGCCCAGCGATTTGTTCGCCGATCGATCCTAATGCAGCAAATTGCCGGGCCGTTAGCCCTACCGATCGGATGCTGCGATCGCCATTCCCAGGCCGTTGGCCTGGGCTAGGCAAATTGCTGGAGCTTCGCCCCGCCAAACAAAACGGGGCTCCAAACATTCCGGCAGCCCATGGACCGCGAAGCGGCCCCAGACGGTAGCCGGTGGTTTGAGCGCAGCGAACGCCACCGGTAACCGAATCGTGAAATCGAACGCCGCCCCCGACGGGGGCGCACATCGGTCTGCGCTCCCTTCGGGAGCATCGCGCGTGGTGTGGGCTTTATTCCCCCCAGCGACAACAACATGCCACAGAGGGCTCAGAGTTCACAGAGAAGAGTCAGCCACAAACACCGATCCTCTGTGGCATCAACGGCCAATCATCCGAACGGATCGAAGACGATAGCGCAGCGAATACATCGGCCCGAATCCTTTGGAGGATTCTTCAGTCGTGTCACGGAGGTCGCTGAGCGCAGGGAGAAAATCATCCTCCCTCTTATTTCCTTGGCAATGGTGCGATTAGCGGACAGCTGACGGTTTCAAGCGGAGACCGTGAAAAGACTGTTGAGCTTACGGTGGGCGGGGTCGCCTGTCGTGCAAGTCGCCGTACGCAATTTCGCGCCGGGGGGGCGGTAAACCATTGCAATAAGTTGATTCTCTTGAGTGGTGTCGTTGATTCGGCGGTCGGAGGTGTTCTTTGTGGTGGGGTTAAAGTTGGATAGCAATCCTTTTTTAGGGGGTGATTGTGATTTTAAGCCCCCCTGAGGGCTGGTATATTGATCTCCCGCAGCGTGTTGTTGTGGCCCCCCGTTGTTGCGGGGATCGCCGTTTAATTTTGGCGTGCGTTGTTTTGGGGAGCCGCCCGAGCCTGGGTTCAGTAAGTTTGCAAACAGCGATGTTGAGTCTTAGGCATTACGCAGCGATTCGCGGTTTTCCGTTCACTTTTTGTTCTTTTTGTGAGGAGTTGATTGATGCAAATCAAGAGAAGGGCGTTCACTCTGGTGGAACTACTTGTGGTGATTGCAATCATCGGAATTTTGGTTGGCCTCTTGTTGCCAGCCGTGCAGGCAGCTCGCGAAGCGGCCAGAAGAATGCAGTGCGGGAATAACATGAAGCAATTGGGATTGGCATTGCACAATTACCATGACACGCACAACACCTTGCCTGCGGGAACCTGGAGACTTCAAGGTTGGGGTTTTTCGTTCTACTACAGCGTCTTGCCATATATTGAGCAGGGAGCACTTTATGACTCGATGACATCGTCGGGTGATCATCCTGGATACACCGGTGCAAACGCTCAGAATAGGGATGCCGTTAATGGCGTCACGTTGAGCGGGTTCATCTGTCCTTCAAATCCAATGGATCCCAACAAGGATGTTGGCGGAGGAGCGATAACGACAAGGCCGTCTTACGTTGGAATCGCTGGAGCGATTGACGAAGACAAAACGAGCAGCGCCACTCCGCCACAGGCAGGTGCGACTGGGGACACCGACGGTTTCCAGGAGCAGCGCAACCGAAATGGTTCCAATTGCTGTAATGCTCAAGAAATGGCTGGGCAGATGTCAGCTGGCGGCGTGTTTCCTACGAACAAATGGCTGTCGTTTGCAAAGCTGACCGACGGGACATCGAACGTCATGATGATCGGTGAAACCTCCTCGTGGATGTACGACAATGGGATCCAAATGGACAGCCGAACGACCCATGGATGGACGATGGGAACCGACGGGTCGGGGACCACAACTAACTGGAATGGTCCCAATTCTCGCCAGTTTAATGTCACGTCGATCCGTTACCCGATTGGCACCGATACTTGGGCACTTCCAGGCGTAGGCAGCAATTATGGGCCGAACAACCCCTTGCTCTCGGCGCACCCTGGAGGCGTTCAGGCCGTCTTCGGAGACGGTAGCGTTCACTTTATCGCTGAGACGATCGCGATGCCTATCGTTAAGTACTTGGCGACTCGAGATGACGGAGAGGTCGTCAATGGGTTCTAAGTAGGGGCGAACTCGACCGTCTCCATTGGTAAACACGGGGCGCTGCAAACAATCTCGCTTGCAGTGCCCTCTTTAGTTTTCGTCATTTGTTTTTTCGCGCGAGGGATTTTGATCGATGAATAATCTGTTTAGTTGGGTGGGCTGTCTGTGTCTAACAGTCTCATTAGTAGGATGCGGTGGAGAAGGGCCAAGTGGCACAGTGGCCGGCACCGTGACAATGGAGGGTAAGCCCGTTGCAGCGCAGATCTCGTTCAAGGGTGATAACGCTGCTGCAAGTGGAACGAGCGACGCGTCGGGTAACTTCCAGATGATGTCCGGCCCCAATGCGACCGTACCGATCGGCAAGTATCGTGTTAGCGTGACCGATGTTTCTTCGTCGGTCTCCAGCGAAGGAGCCGACTACGAAGCCATGATGACAAGCGGGCAGCCTGCCGCAGCACCTAAAAGCACGATCCCCGCTAAATACCAGGCATTTGGTACCAGTGAATTGGAGTTTGAAGTTACCGAGGGGGAGAACACCTTCAACATCGCACTGGAATAGCCGACGCCCGTTTAACGGTTGTACGCTAGGCCGAAGCTGATGCCTTGGGTCCAGAAACCGTTCTCTTGCCACTGGAACTCCGGACGCAGCGGTTCGGTCGCTGTGTTGGTCGCTGGTGGCAGTAGGTTCGGGTTGACGGAGGTATCGATCTGGTCGCCCGGACGGACGACGCGGTCCCAGTAGATGATCGAATATCCGAGGGTGGCTCGCCAATTGGGACGGAAGGCGTATCCGACCGTGGCTCCCAGTTCGGGAATCAATGCGAATCGGTTCCGTGTGTAGGTGCCGATGTTCGACGTTTGGGCTAGCAGGCCGCCAGGGGCATCGACGACATCGATGCCGTCGGTCGCCACGGTGCGGCCGGAGATTTGAACGGTTTGGCGATTGTTGCCGAAAGCAACTTTGCCCAGCATTTCCAGGCTGAGGCGTCGGTATTGCTCCTGCCAGCGAACGCCCAGTTCGCCACCGTTAAAGCGGTTGGTCGTGGTGAATTGATCGAAGATGTCGAACGTTGTTTCCGGCGGCGTCACCTCTTGCAAGTCCTCGCGGATCAGCAGGTTTTCGTCCAGCGAGGCGTAGCGGTATCCGACCAACAGATCGAAACGAGACTTGTTGATGATCGGACTGCAGGGGCCACAATCTTCGCAGCATTGCTGGCACTGATTCCAAACCAAGCGTACTCCGGCCGATTGGAAGTCCCCTTCGGCTTGAACGCTGGCGGTGCCGCGAAGCACGCCGGGGAAGGAGACCAGTTCGGCATCGGGCTGATTCGTCAGGACGTTGAAAAACGGGCGGGTGTAAACGGTGGAGCCCGCTGTGCCGTCGTCACCCACGCTGTGGAATTCGTTGATCGTGTCGAGGAACAGGTACTCGAATTCGATCCCCACGGTTTGGCAGTTGTCCAACCAGGTGCCACCGCGGACTCGCAATCCCGAACGCATTCCTTCCAGCAAATCGCCAGCCGATCCGCCAACCAACGGGGTGCCGATTTCTGGGTTCTGTTCGCTCGCCCGGGCCAGCAGAGCAGGTGTTGGCATGCCCGCCGACCACCACATCAAATACTCTGCCTGTAACCAAAGGTTTCCGCAGCCCGCCGCGTTGCCCGCATTCCAACCATCGGTGCCGCACGTCGGGCCAATCAGGCTGTCACATCCGATCGTGCCTTCGCAGCCACATGAGGTCTCGCCGCAGAGATCGCAGCCGGAGCCAAACAGTTGAGACTCGAAGCGTTCGGTTTCGTTGTAATCGACCACGTCGATCGCCGCGTCATCGGCAAACGGTTCGTGCGTCGCAAAGACGACTCGCTCATCCGCTGCAAGCAACGGGTTGACTAGAAGCATCGCCAGTAGCGACGTCTGCAATAGGCGCGCGGCCTGCTTTAGGATTGTGCTATTCAATGGATTGTCCCCCCACCTTTTCGATACCAGCAGCGGTTGGCTGGCTAGATCTGATATCGGCGGCAAAGTCGCGGCAATCGACAGAATCCGGAAAATATGCAAAGGTTGCCTAGTCCGCAAACTTTACCGTCGTCGCCTCACGTGGAGAGAGTGCCGCCGGGCTGAAGGCATTACGTTGCTGCGCGCGGTTGATCCGTTTCCGGCAGTCTTGGAGCGAGCTACCACTGGCCGGTCATCACACCGCGGGTCAATGCATGTCGCGGGGTTGACTGCTTCAGCGATTCCATCGCCTGTTCTGCCTGCTGTCTCAGCAGATCCACCATGTCGGGAACGCGGGAGGCGATGTCATTGCTATCAAAACGGTCGTCCGGTTTGCGGAACAGCCCGAAGTCGGTCCCGGAGCGGCAGAGGTTCCACCACGGAGTTTGGAAGCTTGCGACGGCACCGTGGGAATCGACGGTAAGTGCCCAGTTGGTAGCCGCTTGAGCATCGGTCCAACCGATCGGAGTGGCATCGTGCAGCAAGCCGGTCGGGCCCTGCTCCAGCCACCCACGAAGCGTGGGGGCGACTTCCCACGGCTGGCAGATCCGCAACGAACGCAATGGATCTTGGCGGGGGATGCGAACGATCAAGGGGACGTGTGAAGAAACGCTGCGGTGGTCCCCGTTGGCAAAACCAAAGCGATCATTCTCCCCGAGTGCCATGCCGCTGGTACCGATCACGATCAGCAAGGTTTCTTCGCATTCGGGGCTGGATTCGATCGCGTCGGCGACGATGCCGATCAGGATATCTAGCAAACGCACTTGCCCACCGTAAACCGCCATCCACGCCAACATCTCGTCGGGTTCCAGCGCGTCGTGTTGGCAAAGTTCCGGTGGCGTCGTCTGCTCTGGCAGCATCATCTCATCGTCGGCATGGCACAACGCACGTGGCACATCCCAGCACCGGGGCAAACTGGAAGCATGCAGCCAACAGAGTCGACAGTCGGGATCGTTGATCGCATCGATGCCGGAGGCAAACAGCTGTGCCAACGCAGTCTGTTCGACTTCTTCTCGCGGCGTCGCGGGGATTGCGTAGGGGACGACGACTTGGTTTTCGAACTGCTTGGCCAGCGGCAGGTCGGCGATCCGGGAATCGTCGACGACCAGGACGGCTCCCGATTGGTAAAGCGGTTCGGCGGTCTTAGGCCCCTGGGCGGCGTGCGTTCCGGAAAGCAATGCGCCTAGCGATTCGATCGGGTCGAGCGAGTCGGCGTAGCAGCGTTCAAAGACGAGCGACTTTGCGGCCAGTTGATTCAAGTTGGGAGTCGGTTGCCAGGAGCAGCCGTAGGGTTGCAGGCTGGCCGGGGCAAGCCCATCGACGGAGAGGACGACGGCGCGTGAGGGCATGGATAGAGGCGGTTCCGGGGGGCGGCACTTATATTGACAGCAATCCCGTGGCGTTCGTGGACTGCGGTGTCGCGCGATGTTGTTTCGTTAAACGCCCGACGGTTGCGGAGCTGGTTGGGCCCCACGATGGAGCGCGTCGGAAGCAATTGATGAACATCTTAAAGGGACGGCTCGGCCGAGGTAAGTCGCCGCTTGGCAACGGGGCAATTATCCATGGTTGGAAAAAACTTGCGGTTGGTTCGCATCTTGGCCAAGTTGTTCGATGATCGTGTAGCGGTCGCGGTACATCCAGCGACGCAGGAATCCCGCCAATCGCAGGCCCGGATCGGCGGAATCGATAATGTGTTCCTTCCCCCGGCGAGTCTTTAGCAGCAGCCGACCGTCATTCAAAACCCGCTCCACAATCCAGTATTTTTCCACGACATAGGAGTACTGTTCCCCTTTAGGAGACGGATGGACCTGTTGGGCACGCGGTCCCGGTAATGGTCCGGTCTTGCTTTTGCGATAGACAACCCAGTCGCCCGCCATATAAGTGGGACGTATCATTGACCTTGCTCCGTAGATTGTGGGCAGGGAGGAATCGAAGGCTTGAATGGAGGAGATTTTCTTCGATTGCCACGGGCTGCCCGTCAGTCCGCGTCCAGTGAAAACGGTTGCGTCGACCTGACATACCTCTATGATGTTGTGGATAATGAGTTTTGGCAAAGGCAATACGCTATAAAACCAAGGTGTTTAACCGTGTTTTCACATTTCGACCTGCTAGGCATCACAACCGAAGCTGCATTGTTCCTCGGTTTCGTCGTCTTTTGCATGTTCTTCGGTCTAATCGCCGCCTTTTTTGGGTTGCGGTACGGCAAGCTGTGGTTCCAGGCGTGGATGAGTGGTGCCGACGTCAGCATCACCTCGCTGTTGCGGATGCATTTCTGCAAGGTCCATGCATCGACAATTGTTACCGCCAAGGTGATGGCAGCTCAGGCAGGCCTCGATATCAGCCCTCGCAGCGGCATCAGCACCCGTCGTTTGGAGGCACATTATCTGGCCGGCGGCAATGTGATGAACATCATCAATGCGATCATCGCCGCTCACCGGGCGAACATCCCGTTGGTCTTCGATCAAGCGGCGGCAATCGACTTGGCCGGCCGTGACGTCTTGGATGCGGTTCGCACCAGCGTCTACCCGAAGGTTATCGATTGCCCCGATCCCAAGCGCAGTGGCAAGACCACCCTGAGTGCGATCTCGATGGACGGGGTCGAATTGCGAGTTCGAGCGCGCGTCACCGTCCGGACCAATCTGGAACAGTTGATCGGCGGTGCGACCGAAGAGACGATCATCGCGCGGGTGGGCGAAAGCATCATCAGTTCGTTGGGATCGTCCAAGTCGCACTCGATGGTTTTGGAGAATCCCGATCTGATCACACGGGCTGTGCTCAGCCGTGGTCTCGACGCGCACACCGCGTTCGAAATCGTCTCGATCGATATCGCCGACATCGACGTCGGCGAGAACATCGGCGCTCGCTTGCAGGCCGATCAGGCGGAAGCCGACACGCGTGTGGCGCGTGCTAACGCGGAACGTCGCCGCGCCGAGGCGGTAGCGGTCGAGCAGGAGAACAAGGCGAAGGTCGCCGAAAATCGTGCCCGCTTGGTCCTCTCCGAAGCCGAAGTGCCGCAGGCGATGGCCGAAGCGTTCCGCGGTGGCCGGATCAACGTCAACGAGAGTAATGGTCGTGTCTGAGCCTGCGGACCACGTCGCGACCCGGCGCAGCCAACGCGTCGAATTTCCCGGCGGCAGCGGCTTCCCGCTGGCCGGGATCATCGAGATGCCTACGGTTCCGGCGATCGCTCGGGCCACGTTCTCGCACTGTTTCACCTGCGGTAAGGATCTCAAGACGATCGTCCGGTTAAGTCGTCTGTTGGCGCAGCGTGGGATCATCGTGTTGCGGTTCGATATGACGGGGATTGGCGACAGCCAAGGGGACTTTGCCCAGACCAACTTCGAAACCAACCTTGCCGACCTGCGAGCCGCCGTCGCATATTTTGATACTCAATTCGATCAACCTGCGTTTCTGATTGGGCACAGTTTTGGCGGGGCGGCATCGTTGGCACTGACCGATGCATTGGATTCCATTCGCGGGACCGTCAGCATCGCCGCTCCCAGCGACACCTGGCATCTGGCCGATACGATGCTGCGGATGAATCCTGCGATTGACGTCGACGGCGTGGGGCAAGTGACGATCGGTGGGCGGTCGTTCACGATCCGCAAAGCGACTTTAGATCAATGGCGTCGGTACGATCTGGAATCAACCATCGCTGCGATCCGCAAGCCGATACTCGCGCTACATTCACCGGACGACGAAACGGTGGGCTACGAAAGCACTTCGCGTATCGTGCCGCGACACGACGGCGAGGCCGACGGGCCGGCGAAGTCGCGGAGCCTAATCACGCTGCCCGGATCGGATCATTTGCTGTTGAAGGATTCGCGCGACTTGGAATTTGTCGCCACCGTGATCGCCGGTTGGATTGAACGCCACGCGGATTAAGACTGCAAGCTTTTGCGGTTGTCGATCACCCGCCTCGCCTTGGCTTCGAAGCGGGGCAGCGAATCGGGTGGGACAATTTTCACGTCGATCCGCAATCCGATCGTCGCTTCGAATTGTTTGCCGATCCGCTGGGGATCGTTCTGCGGGTCTTCGACCTCGACACGCACCTGATCCATCTGTCCTTGTTTGCTCAGCAGGATCCGAAATTCGCCAAGTTCGGGGAAGCTGCGGATCACTCGTTCGATGCTGCTGGGGAAGACATTCACGCCGCGGACGACCACCATGTCGTCGGCCCGTCCCAACACGCCACCTTGCAGGCGGATGAACCGACACGTGTCCTGGTGCTCCCAGTGCGGCCGCACGAGATCGCCGGTTCGGTAGCGGATCATCGGCGCGCCGATGCGGCCCAGATTGGTCAGCACCAATTCGCTCAGCTGGCCCTCGTCCGCCGGAGTTCCATCTTTCAAAAGAAACTCGGCGATGAATTCTGATTCGATCACTTGTAACGAAGTACCGTCGGTCGTCCCGACGCCCCAGGGACCGATTTCCGTCGCCCCGCTGTGGTCGATCACCTTGGCGCCCCAAGCCGCTTCGATCCGCTGGCGGACCTCGGGAATCGATCCTCCCGGTTCGCCGGCCACGATCACGCAACGGATCGAAGATGATTCGATGGGGATCTCTTCGGCTTTCGCCACATCGGCCATGTGGAGCGCGTAGGTCGGCGTGCAGCAGAGGATCGTGGCATCGGAATCTTGCAGCAACGTCAACCGCGCTGCCGTCGAAAGCCCACCGCCGGGAATCACCATCGCGCCGCGGGCCGCCAGCGCGTCGTTGGCACTCCAGAAACCGATGAAGGGGCCAAAAGAAAACGCCATGAACGCTCGGTCGTCGGACGTCACATCGGCAGCATCGAGCACGAACTGCCAGGTGTCGATCCACCACTGCCAATCGTCGGCGGTATCCAACAGCGGCAGCGGTCGACCGGTCGTTCCGCTGGTTCGGTGCAGGCGGATGTAACGCGATGCATCGAAGGTATGGAACCGCGGCGGAAAGGTGTCTCCCGCCGCGATCAGGTCGGCTTTGGTAAGCGTCGGCAGTTGCCGCAGTTCGCCGAGTGACCGCAGTGGGAATGGGATGTCGACCAATCGTTCGGCATGAAACGCATTGTGCGGTAGAATGGTCTCGACCAGACGGTTGAACCGCTCCAGCTGAACCGCTTCCAAGAGGTCCCGAGGGAGCTGCGTAAACGAAAACCGATCGTGTGCGTCGTAGGTAAGCATGATCGCAACGATACAAGTAAAGTTGGCGTTGAACAAGCTTGTGATATAGCCCAATTGGGGCATAATAGTGTGTGGAATCTAAAGTCTTTGGTCGATTCAGGGTCGCTGAACGGGTAGCTCTCTTTTCACGAGCGATTCGATTCGACATGATTTCAATCAGGCACTTGGCTCTCGGTCGGCATGTTTTGCATCGCCGCGGAGCCTGGATTTACCGATCACTATCGATCCATTGAAGGAAACAGCGTTGAGTAATTTGTCTGGCAAACGTGCATTGATCAGCGGAGCGAGTCGTGGCATTGGGGCGGGAGCGGCCATCGAACTAGCGCGGGCTGGGGCGGATGTCGTGATCAACTACTTCAGCAACGCCGACGAGGCCGAAACGATATGCAAACGCTGTCGCGAATTTGGCGTCCGCGCCGAAAGCGTTCAAGCGGACACCGGCGAACAAGCCGATTGTGAACGGCTGGTCGCCGAAGCTTGGGATCGGATGGGCGGACTGGAGATCGTGGTTTCCAATGCCGCGTACAGCGATCGCGAACTTTTCTATCGCGCCAACCTGGATGGTTTCCGACGAACGATCGATGTCACAATGTGGGGCCCGTTCTACCTGCTTCGGGCTGCCAGTTTGAAGATGATCGATGCCGGCACGCAGGGGAGCATCGTCATCGTCAGTTCGCCGCACGCGGTCCAGGCGATGCCCGGCGCGATGGCGTACAACATGGCCAAAGCCGCGATCGATCAAATGGCGCGAACCGCGGCTGTCGAATTGGCCCAATACCGGATCCGGGTCAACATCCTGCATCCCGGCTGGATCGATACGCCGGGGGAACGAAAGTTCTTCAGCGAGCAGACGCTCGAAGAAAAAGGGGCCGAGCTGCCGTGGGGCCGCTTGGGGCAACCTCAAGAGATCGGCCGCGGCGTCGTCTTCTTGAGCGATCCGGCCAGCGAATACATCACCGGCAGCACGCTGACGATCGACGGTGGCATCCAGCTACCGTGGCGGGATATGTTCCGCGTCGAAGAAACTCCGCAGTCCGTCTAGTTCAAATTGGCAGTTCCCGCGTCGGCCGCGACGCGTATCTTGTCGGCTCCCTTTTCGTAACACCCCGACCACAGCAGACCCTATGTCCGATGAACCTCGCCTAATTTTGGTCGTTGACGACAGCGCGACCCAATTGGCTCAGATGCGGATGCTGCTGGAGAAGGCGGGCTATCGAACGCTGACCGCCGACGATGGCGAACACGCCCTTACGATCGCCCGCGAACATACGCCTGATCTGGTCGTCACCGATCTCGAGATGCCCGGGATGTCGGGGCTGGATCTGGTGATGATGTTGAATCTGGAGTCGCCGCAGTTGCCCGTCGTGCTGACGACGTCGCGCGGAAGCGAAGAACTGGCGGTCGAAGCGTTGCAAGCGGGGGCGGCTAGCTATGTCCCCAAACGAAATCTCGCCAAAGATCTCGCCGACACGATCGAACGCACCCTGGCAGTCGCCGATTCGGAGCGGCAGCGACTGTCGTTCGCCAAGTACATCCGTACCGTGGCGATCGAACTGGAATTGAACAACGACGATTCGCTGCTGTCGCAGATCCTGTCGCGGCTGGAGGCTCCGTTAGTGGAACTGGGGATCGTCACCGAAGCAACGCGGATGCACATTGGCATCGCGCTTGATGAAGCGTTGCGGAACGCCATGATCCATGGAAACTTGGAAGTTCCCAGCTCGCTTCGCGATCAAGATTGCGGCCAAGCGTACATCGATATGATTCAAGCCCGCTTGAAAGAGGAGCACTACGCGTCGCGTCGTGTCTTTGTGAAGTTGACGGCAAACCCCGAACAGGCGGTTTTCGTGATCACCGACCAAGGGCCAGGGTTCGACGTCAGCAAGCTTCCCGATCCCACCGACCCTGAAAACTGGGAAGCGGTCAGTGGGCGCGGCCTGCTGCTGATTCGTTCGTTTATGGATGAAGTGGAACACAACGAGGTGGGCAATCAGATCACGATGGTCAAGTGTCGTGTCGATCCCGATGCGATCGACGACGATGATGATGACGACGACGAATGCGACGACTGATCGCGCCGGACGCTGGTCATTGCGTTGGACCGAAGCCGCAGATGGAGTTCCGTGAGACCGGGGTACGGCTTGGTGCGTTTCGCCGCCCGATTGTCTTGGAATTCGTTAACGAGATCGCCGCGGCATCGGGTAGACTTGGATGCGGGGCCATTTCTTCTCTCTGCTGGGACCGCGCGATGCTTCGCTTCTTCACCACGATGTTGGTTCTCTTGCTTGCCTTTCGGATCGATGCGGCCGACGAGACCGAAGGCAAAGTGCGCGAGGCCTTTTATCAAGAGTTGGAAGTCCAGCGGCAACCGCAGTTTCGGATGCAGGGAATCGAGATCTCCCAGCAACTGCACTATCAAATCGTTTCCTGGTTTCAGCTGTATGAACCCGACGCAGCAGGGAATCAGTCGGTCGTGCAAGAGATCCGCGATGCAACACTGATTGCGGCTGACCCGTTGTCGCATACGGTTTTTGCCGACGCCCTTGCACAACTGAAAGGACGTCAGTTGAAGTATCGTGTAGCGGCCGACGGCTCGATCTTTCAATTCACCGGATATGTTAACAGGCAGGATCCTGTGAACGTCGCCGCGGAGGACATCACGGGAATGTTGGTTTCCAACGTGATCGATGAAGATGGATGGAAAGAGTTGGCTCAGTTGACTCTTTTTCAGCCCCCCAAGGATTCTCCGGGGGCGAAGCCTTTCGACCAACCGACGCGGCACGATTGGGGAAGCTTAGGCAGTTGGTATGGCGATACGCGGTTCCAGCGTGGCAAGCGGAGAGGGAACCTGCAGGGCTTCGGTTTTGTTCGTCAGTTGCAATATCTACCACCCGGCAATGCTGCGAACGACGCAAAGCCGGCGACGGCGTTGCAAGTTCGCGACGCCAAATTTGCTACCGAACGAGCGGACGGACAGATCGTTTTTGATACGCGAAGCGACCGCGTTACCACCGCGCACGAGTGGTTTTCGGCGAAGGGAACCGTGACGGCGAACGTGCTGGGCACCGACATCGTCATTGAGTTGCACGAGCGGCAGCAGATGGCGATTCGTGTGAAAGCGGAAAAGTTTGTCCCGCGTCGCCCCTGAATCGGCTGACACGAACTCGTGCCGCCGCATCCACGGGAATGGCGTTCCGCTTGTCGAGAACCCGCTCGATGTTTGGGGCCACGTTACGGCAGTCGCTTAAAATTTCACGTCAAAGCCCATCGACAGCGTATCGCTGACCTGGGTGATCTCAACCGAAGATCCAGGGACCGGACCCGCAGGAGTTTGGATCGCGCCGCTGCTGGAAGCCTCGAAGACGTGAACATAAGCCAGCGACATCGATAACGCGTGGTTGACCGGCAGCGTCGCTCCGGTGGTGACTGCGTGATTCCAAAGCGCTGACGACAGGACGTTGAATCCGGTCTTATCGTTGGAGATCGGCGACTGGCCAAAGTCGTATCCGGCTCGCAAGCTGACGCCGTTTTGGAACTCGCGTTGCAGGCCAAGAGCGACCCCGACGGTGCTGTCCCAACCAAGGCCCGGCACCGAGCCATCGGCTTGGAATGCCGCATCGTCGCCGAAGACCGATGCGTTGGCGTAGTCGATGTAGCGGACGTCGACCGCGCTGACCCAACCTTCAAATCCGGTAAACGAGGTTCCGAGGCTGATGATCATCGGATATTCCGGGTTGGCGGTGAGTGTCCGCGGCGCCCCGGTCTCTCCGGCCGATTGGAATTCAAATTCTTCAAACCATTGCTTGCTCTTGAAAGAGAGGCCAAAGTTCCAGCCCGACATTGTTTCCAGATAAACGCCGACTTGGAAGCCGAGCGCGTACCGCCAGCGGCCGTTCTGGGCGTCGGAATAGGTCGGCAGGCCACCGTCGGCGTTGTCGGGAGCGGCGAACAGAGCGGGGGCCAAGGCGAGATCGCCCATCGTGACGGTGGGAGCAAAACCGATCGATAACCCATCGACCAATTGGACCGCAACGGTGGGTGCGATCTGCAACAGGTTCAGCCGCGAATACGCGTTGCCGATTCCAAAGCCGTTGGGGGGCTGAGCTGTCAGTAATGGATTGGTTCCGCTGGCAGCATAGTTCACTCCGAAGCCGCCGATGGTGAAAACACCTAAGCCGTAGGCGAAATCCGAATCAGGATTCGAATACACCAGAGCGATCGTCGGCAGCACCGGGACTCCCGAATGGCTGTCGCTGGATCCTGACACGGGACCTCCAGGAACGCCGGGGCCGAATGCATCGGCGGGCAGCGACGAATCGAGTGTCGTCCGCGTGTACAGGAATTCCGCTCCAAACATCATCTGCGAACCGCCCAAGCCAGTGATCGAGCCTGGATTCCATAACAAGGCTCCGGCTGCATCGATCGGGGCTGCTGTTGATGCACCTCCCATCGAGCGGTTTATCGGGCCGGCACCCGGTAGCACGATCCCTTGAGCGAAGCTCGAACCCGTGACGAGGCATGCCAAGGCGGTGGCAAGTATCCGAGAAGTAATTTGATTTTGCATCGAATGCCTACTATAAAAAGCGGAGCCTATTGCGGGGGGGATGTTCCCATCCCCTTCCTCTGGTTGTTTCGGTAGCAGCGCTTGGTTCGATGATCGCTATTGGCGCGATGGCATGGAAACGTTGCCTTTTTAGGATTAAAGCATGTCACAATCGGAAAAGATTGCCGTTTTTGGTGGTGGGATCGCGGGGCTTACCGCCGCCTATGCGTTGACCGACCCTTCGCTTTCCACCCGCTATGAGGTGACTGTCTACCAGATGGGGTGGCGTCTGGGGGGGAAGGGAGCGAGCGGTCGCAACCGCCAACAGCATGATCGCATCGAGGAGCATGGGCTGCACATTTGGCTGGGCTGCTACGAGAACGCCTTCCGCGTCATGCGGACCTGTTACGACGAATGCCGCAGCGCGAATCTAACTCCCGAATCGCCGTTTCAAACTGTCGAAGATGCGTTTGATCCTCAAGACCTGATCACGATGATGGAGCCCGACGGGGCGGGCAGCTGGGATCCATGGTCGATTACGATGCCGTCGACCGACAAGTTTCCGGGCCAGCAATCGCAATGCATCAGCGTTGCCGGAGCGGTTCGCCGGTTGTTGGAATTGATGGACAAACTGCAACAGGTGCCGTTGGATCGGATGTCGCCGGAACGACTGGACCAGGTTCGCCAGGTGAAAGAGCGGCTGAACGATTCGGAGTGCCAGAACTGTAAACAGGATTATCGAGCGGTTTTGCAGTCACTCGAATCGCTGCAGATCGATAGTAAACGCAGTTGGATCGCGGAGGATCAGACGCCGGAGCAGCGACGGCGAGCGATCCTGATCGAATTGGCGATCACGCTAGCCAAAGGCGTGTTGCGCGATGTTCTGTTGGAAGGCCATACGTCGTTTGACGTCCTCGATCAGCACGACTTTCGAGGCTGGCTGCGACAGCACGGTGCCAGTCGCCAGGCCTGCGATTCGGCGCCGGTTCGGGCGGCCTACGAGATCGTGTTTGGGTACCACCGCGGCGAGGACGATAAGCCCAGTTATGCCGCCGGCGTCGCCACGCGGTTTATGTTGCGTTGGGTGCTGACCTATGAAGGGTCGCTGATCTACAAGATGCGAGCGGGGATGGGGGATATCATCTTTTCCCCGCTGTATCTGATGCTCAAGAACCGCGGCGTGGAGTTCAAGTTCTTCCATCGCTTGGACACGATGTCGCTATCGTCGGACAAGTCGCACGTCGCTTCGATCTCGGTCGATCGCCAGGTCGATCTCGAGGTGCCGCAATACGATCCGCTGACCTGGGTCAAAGGCGTTCCCTGTTGGCCGTCTGAACCGATGTATCAGCGCGACGATGGAACGCGGCAGATTCCGCTGTCGCAACAGCAAGCGATCCAGGCGTTGGCTGAAGAGCATCCGGGGCTTGAACCGCTGGAGTCAGCTTATTCGCCATGGGCCAGCCAGGAGAAGTTGCAGCTGCGGCATGGCACCGATTTTGACAAGGTTGTGCTGGCTGTCGCGCTGGGGGCCCTGCCACTGCATTGCCAAGAGCTGATCGAAAACAGCCCCAACCTGCGGAAGATGGTGCTGGGGATGCCGACCATTGGGACCCAGTCGTTCCAGTTGTGGATGTCCGAGGATCGGCATGGGCTGGGTTGGCAGGGGGACGCCACGATCCTCGATTCTTATCTCGACAGTTGGGCCGATTTCAGCCATCTCGAAGCGGTCGAAAGTTTCCCACCGCAGACGGTCAAATCGATCGCGTATTTCTCGCGGACGCTACCCGAACCGGTTGATCCGCCACCGGTTGGTCCGAATCCTGCGTATCCGGTCGATCGAACCGAGTGGGTGAAGCGTTCGCGGCGCGACGAATTTCTCGGCGGGAAGACGGGAATGAAACCGATCTGGACCGACAGCTATACCGCCGAGGGTGAGTTCCGTTGGGATCGGTTGGTCGATCTGCAGTCTCCCGATTCGGTCGGCAAGGACCGTTTCGACGCTCAGTTCTGGTGTGCCAACGTCAATCCGACCGATCGCTACATTCAATCGTTAGCCGGAACGACACAGTACCGCGTCGGTGCCGGAGATTCGGGCTTTGGCAACGTCGTGTTAGCGGGGGATTGGATTCGTACCGGCCTGAATGTCGGCTGCATCGAAAGTGCAACCAATGGCGGGCTGATGGCGGCGCGCGCGATCTGCGGGCATCCGGTGGAGATCTCGGGGGAGTTCGATTTCTGTTCGCGGACCAGCGGATGTTTTATGACGCTGATGGCGATCTTCTCGCCCCTGCTGGCTTGGGTTCGCAAGTTGTGTCGGATCTGTTGCCCACCGCCTCCCCCTGCTCCGCTGCCAACGCCGTCGCTGCCGTTGTATGTCGAGCGCGGCGGGGATCAATCGTTTCCCGCTCCATTCGAATTCAAAACCGTCGACGCGTTTGCGTTTCATCTGTCAGCTCCTGCGTCCGCATTGCAGCGGTTATGCGATGCGCACTTGAATGATCCGACCGGTGGGCGACTCTCTTATGTCGCACCGTTTTCGAGCGTCATGATGGTCTTTTCGAACATCGCGCGATCGCGGCCCTCGGTGCCGCCAGCGAGCGAATACGGTTGGTTGCCGGAGAAAAACTTCTCGATCTGGATTCCGTTGATCGCCATGGAAAGCACCTCCACCGGAATCCCTTGGCCGCGCGCGATCGTCTGGTATCAACCCTACATCATGGTCGACCAGGCTTGGGCGTTGACCAGCGGACGTGAGGTCTATGGCTACCCCAAAGCCTTGGCCGACGTGACGATTCCCGGCTTCGGGACCGATCAGACGGCTTTCGGCGTCAAGACATTAGCCGTCGAAGCCGCCGACCCTGCCGCGGAGGTCCGTCGTTTGGAGCTGTTGAAAATTCGCCCGGCCTCAGGGGCGGCGCTCCCTGCGGGCCAGCAGTTCGATAAGACTCAAGCCGCCGACCTGGTGGACGACATGAAGCGGAAGGTGCTTGGCGATTCCGAAACGCTCAACTGCAACGACGGTGCGTTCGTGTTGGATGTCGACACGTTATTGAGCCTAACCGATTTGACCGGCGTCTTCTTAAAGCAGTTTCGCGACGCCGGGATGGGCAATCAGGCGTGTTATCAAGCGATCGTGGAAGCCGACGCAAAGCCTTCCTTTTTGGGAGGCAGTTCGTTGTCGGATTCGTATCAAGTCGAAGGGATCGACACGATCACGCATCCGTTTCTCGCCAATTTTGGTTGGGGCAGTTTCCCTCGCGATGTTGCCAATGCGTGGCATGTGAAGTTCAACTTCACAATGCAAGCGGGGCGCGAAGTCTGGCGCGCGTGAGGGCGGTTAGGTTACGCGAACCGCTAGGGCATCGCAAAACGCCGCCGGATTTCGAACCTTCTGTGCTTGCATCGTCTGTTGCGCCGTGCGGATCAGATCGTCGCCTTGCGTGCCGCCGATTAACTGTCCACGACGCCAGCGGGTTGCCGCGGCAAACATGCGCATGTCGACCGACGAATACCCGCGTTCGGCTTCTTCCAGCAATCTGCCTACAGCCTCTCGGTGGCCTCGCGCCGCGGCAACTCCCGCCAACAGATGCTTGCCGTGCGGGATGCAGTAAGGCATCTTCGACCGGATGATCTTGGAGGCATCGCGTTCGACGCGAGCCAGCATCGCGTTGGCTTGGTTCCAAGCGAAGCGGTTGCTAGGCTGCATCACCGCCGCGAGTATCGCTCGCCCTCGCAGTTGCAGGTTAAACATCCGGATGGTTTGCAAATGCAGTAGATTGGAAGCCTTCAGCTGTGGCCACTGCTTTTGGTAACGGTTCCATGCATCGATGCCGTTTCCGCAGTAGAGGTCGATGTAGGTGTTGGCCATCAATGCGATGCTGTGCTGGACATGGAAGCCTGGGTAGACCCATTTGTTTAACGCATCGTCGATCGCCATCCGCCCAGCCGCCGGATCGTCGTGCACTAGTTTCGCCATCGCCACACTGAATGAACCGTGGGTTGTTTCAGCGTACAGGTCTCCACGCTGCTTGGCCTGCGTCATCCAGGCGTCCGAACGCGTGCAGAGTTCGTCCAGTTGTCCTAGATAAAACTGCCCCCAGAGAATGAAGGTGTGGGCGGTGTCTAGTTCCCAAGCGACGCCTGCGCATTCGTTTCGCAGACGATGTTCCGCATCGATCAAAGCGTCGAACGATTTTTGCCAACGCCCGTTGGTCCAATGCTGGACACCGTCGGAAAGTGCCGTGATCACGTGCACGTAGGGCTCGTCGGATCCCGAGGCCAGTTGTTTCGCCAGCCCCAGCAGTTTGTTGACGCGGCCTTGGGTGTGTCCCCCGGCATTGGAAACATGCGCCGCTTCCCACGCCAAGGCGCGAGCCAGGCGGGTGCGTTCGCCGACACGCAACGCCATCCGTAGATTGCGCGTTTGAAAGCTGGCCCCTTCAACGACATCAAACATGCTTAAACCGGCCGATGCGGCCCAAGCGACGTCGATCTGGGTGAGTTCGGCGGGATCGATTTGATCTTCGTTACGGGTTCGAAATTTCAATCCGCGGATCCGTAGCAGGGCTTGCTGGCTGAGCATCGACAGCAGTGCGCGTTGCGGCGATTTGGACAGCCGCATGCCATTTTGTTGCAATACGCTGGCGAGCGCAGCGCGGCCTTCGGGGATGTGCCCGCTGATGCAGTATTGATAGGCCGCTTTGCGTTCCAGTTGCAATGCTTCGTCCGTATCCGTGGGATCGATTGCCGCTTGATATTGTTGCGCCGCTTCGGCACCGCGTCCCGCGTTGGCCAGCGCGTCGGCCAAACGAATCCCGATGGGGCGTGCCTCTGCGGGGGACAAATCTTGCAATGCGATGCTGCTTTGATACAGACGTACGGCGCGATTGAAGGCCAATTTGTCGGCTGCCAAATCGGCTGCGACGCCGTAGTAGCTGCCTGCCTGGGCGGGTTGGCCGGCGGCTTCGAAGTGATTGCCGATCCGTTCGGGATCGGCATCAAATTCCTGTCGCAAGGCCTCCGCCAAACGCAGGTGATGTCCAATGCGATCCTGTGCCGGCAATTTCCCCACAACGGCTTCTCGGATCCGATCGTGGTAGGCGCAGACGTCATCCCCGATGTCTCGGCCGGTGGTTCGAATCAAACGTTCGGAACGCAGCAGGCCGAGCAGGCTTTCCCGGGAACTATCCAAGCCCGACGATTGTAGCGCGACCCGCGTTCGGACCGGTTGGGCGGCAACGGATATGATCTCCAGCAACGTCCGTGCCTGCTCGGGGAGACGAGCGATTCGCTGGAACAAGACTTGATCCAAATCGGCTTCGATCCGCGTGCTGGTGTTGTCGAGACTTTGCGCTAGTTCCGAAATGAAGAACGGGATTCCTTGTGATTCGCGGACGATGGTTTCGGCAATCGACGCTGCATCGGAGATCCCCCGAGGCATCAATTCGGTCGCCAATTGCAGCGATTCCTCTCGCGACAACGCACTCACATGAATCGAAATTCGATGCTTGGCATCCCCCACTTCACGCAACATTCGCAAGCAAGGATTGTGCTCGACACGTTCGTTGCGATAGCCCATCAGCAGCATCAAACGTGGTGGATTGGGGGCAGCGACCAGTTCCGTCAACGTCGTGGCGCTATCGAGATCGCACCAATGAAGATCGTCGACATGCAGTACTAAAGGGCATTTTTTGCCGATCGCATCCAACAGTTTGCGAAACGCGGCGAACGCGATCCGACGCTGTTCCTGGGCCTCCAATTTAAACGCGTTGTGTTGCGTGGATCGGGCAATCGACGGAACACCATTGAGCGCCGGGAAGATGCGAGACAGCGTCGCGATGTTTTTTGGCAACAACGCGTCCACCTGATGTTCGGGCAGCCGGTTTAAATAGCGACACAATGCATCGATCAAGGCATCGATCGCTTTAAAAGGTACCGATTCCCCTTCGTAACAGCGGCCGCTGAGGATGCATGCTTCGGCATCCAGTTGCGTGTGTTCGAGGAAGTAATTGATCAATCGGCTTTTGCCCGACCCCGAATTTCCCTGGACGTGCGCGACTACGGCGTTCCCCTGCAACATCCACTGGAGTCCGTTGCCCAGTTTTGCCAAGTCGTCGCTGCGACCCACGAACGGACGCTGTGCCGGGATTTCGGCGGCGTCGGTGCCTGGTTGGACATCCTTGCCACTGAGCACCGCTTGAATTTTGCTGCCGTCGGGGCGCGCGTCGGGATCGCTGCTGAGCATCGCAAGTCCCAGCTGGATCAAATCCTCGGGAACATCCTCGGGAAACTGGATCTCCGGAACTGCATAGGCCTCGCGTTTGTGCTGCAAAACTACGGCCCGCAGCCCGCGGAAAAGTGTCTGTCCCGAGAGTGCCTCGCACAACATCACACCGACCGAAAACCAATCGCTTGCCGGAGTCAGTTTGTCGCTGCGCGTTTGCTCGGGCGACATGTAGGGGACCGTTCCGGCAGCATGGAGGTCGGAGACTTCATTTGCCGATGCGATCCGTGGGCGAGTACCGGACGCATCGGGTTGCAATTCATCCGCAGCGTCCAGCGCGATCGCCAGTCCAAAATCGACGATTACCAAGCTGCCATCGCCCCGGACGACGATATTCGAAGGCTTCAGGTCGCGGTGTAGTTTTCGCGTCGCATGCAGCGCCACAACGCCGTCGGCAATTTGCGCAAACAGTCGACGCAACATCGCGTAGTCCAGCGGTGGTCGAGCGGGGGCCGGCGGCGTTGGCGCCACGTTCTCTTTGGGAAATCGAGGTTGGGGCAAAACCTGACCTTGCGTGCTGCTGGGTTCCGACTTGGTTTGATTTACCGAATCGGTCGACACGAGTGCACAATTCAAGGGCAAGAACTTCGATGCGCCCAGATGTTTCCAGAGATCGCGTCCGTCGATCAACTCCATCGTGTAGAACCAGCTGTTCGCTTCGGCGAACAGTTCGTACAGCACGACCAAGTTGGGATGGACCAAATCGGACAACGACCGGAATTCACGTTTGAAGTAATGCAGCGCGCGACTACTGGCCGTCGGCAGAACCTTGAGCGCCACCCGCTGGCGCCGTTGACGGTCGAACGCCATGTAAACGACCCCCATTCCACCCGATCCGATTTCACGCAACAGGAAAAATCGGCCCGTTCGCTGATAGCTCTCTTCGCTCCCGAGAGACCTTCCGGATTGCAAGAGTCTCTCGAATTCCACCTTGTCGAAGGCAAAGTCAGGAAACCGCTGGTTCACCGACTCCAGATCGATCGGTTCCGCAAACGCTGCTCGAAACGTTACCTCCGCAGCAAGCATCCGCTGCATGTTGATCGCATGTTCCAGCAACTGGGGCCAAGTCACCAGATACGATTCCAGGTCCTTGCGGCATCCGCTTCGCCAACCCAGCTTCATGTCTTGGATGATCAAATCGGTCAGCAAGTCCAATTGATCGTCGTCGGTCTCTTCCTGGTATTCGCTTAGAACTTGAGAGATCGCATCATTGGAAGGACTGATGACCGGCAGGTCGGCATTGGTCGCGCTGACATCATCGACCTGAGTCAGGATCGTGGTTAAAGCGACTCTTGCGCGTTGGGTGATATTTCCAAGACTCACGATCACATTCCTGAGAGTTCTACACCTCCACCCATTAGGATGCTGTCCAACCGCAAAGGACGTTGCCGTTATTTTAGGTCGCCATCGATCCAATCGCTAGTAGCAATCGATGCAGCCACCCTAATGTGCTCGACTGGCAGTCGGGTCCCCCTTACATTAGGGATGCGGTGGCAGCTCGTGAATCCTGCCTGGGGTGTGGAGAAGTGCTTTGGTGCCAGAGCCGGTGGACGAAAAGTCGGACGATCGCGAACAACAACTCGCCGAGTTATTGTCGGAGTTAGCCGATCGCGTTGCGCGCAACGTCCCCGTCGATCTGGAACAGGTTTGTCGCCAGCACCCTTTGCTAGCGAGCGAACTTCGGCGGCTCTGGGGGGCGATTGTCGTGGCGGGTGCGGTCGGGGAAACGTACCAGCGAGATGCGGCAGTCGAGGACGTAGCGGCGGTCGTCAACGAGCGAATGTTTCAATTGCCGCAGCGATGGGGCGATTATGAATTGCAGCAGGAGGTGGGGCGCGGCGGGATGGGAGTCGTTTTTCGGGCACGGCAGATCAGCCTGAATCGCGAGGTTGCCGTCAAGATGATCGCCCAGGGACGCTTGGCCAGCGAGACCGATCAAGCTCGGTTCGATTCCGAAGCGCTCTCGGCGGCCCAGTTGGAACATCCCGGAATCGTTGCGGTTTACGACGTCGATGAATTCGATGGACGTTCGTTTTTCAGCATGCAATATGTTCCGGGACCTACCTTGGCCGACCGGATCCACGACGGTTTGCTGCCGCAGCGCGAAGCGGCGCGGATCGTCAGCCAGGTCGCTCGGGCCGTTGAATTTGCCCATTCCCGCGGCGTCTTGCATCGCGATCTCAAGCCTTCGAACATCTTGATCGATTCGCATGGTCAACCGTTGGTCAGCGATTTTGGGCTGGCGAAACAACTCTCCAACGACTCCGATGTGACGCGCAGCGGAGCGGTCCTGGGCACTCCGTGTTACATGTCCCCCGAACAGGCGGCGGGTCGGCGGGGCACGATCGGGCCAGCCAGCGATGTCTACAGCCTCGGGTGTGTTTTGTACCACGCCTTGGTCGGACGGCCTCCGTTGGTCTCCGATTCGGCGGTCGAAATGGTGATGATGGTATTGGAGCAAGAGCCGTTGCCCCCGCGCACCTTGCGTCAGGGGCTCGATCGCGATTTAGAAATGATCGTGATCAAATGCCTTCAGAAGCCTGCCGATCTCCGCTATTCCACCGCAGCCGAATTGGCGGACGATCTGGACGCCTTCTTGAATAGCGAGCCGGTGACCGCTCGCAGTGGCCGATTTGCCCAAGTCATTGGCCGCGCGTTGCGGGAGACGCATCATGCGGCGGTGCTTGAAAATTGGGGCGTGTTGTGGATGTGGCACAGTTTGGTGTTGTTGATCGCCTGTGCACTCACATGGCGTCTGCAAGCCCTCGGAATCACCAACCAGCTGGCTTTCGCCGCGCTGTGGACCGCTGGCTGGATCGCTTGGGCCACGGTGTTTTGGATCCTGCGGCGACGGATGGGGCCGGTCACCTTTGTCGAACGCCAGATCGCACACGTCTGGGCGGCAAGCATGCTGGGAATCGCTGCGCTCTTTCCGATGGAGGCTCAGTTGGGCTTGCCCGTGCTCAGCCTGACTCCGCTGCTGGGTGTGATCGCAGCGATGGTCTTTGTCGTCAAAGCCGCGATGCTCAGCGGGGCATTCTACATCCAAGTCGTCGCGTTGTTATTATCGGCTGTCGCGATGGCGGTTTGGCCGGCGCAAGCCCACCTGATCTTCGGTGTCGTCGCCGCCGCATCGTTCTTCTTTCCGGGGCTGAAGTACTATCGCCAACGCCGCCGGAACGAACGTCTGCTGGAAACATCACGCGATCGCGAGCCAAGTTAATCGTTTGCCGACGGAGGCTTCACGTCGCCGCTGCGTAGATGGCGATCGAGAAATTCAAAGCTGCCAACGGCATTAATCATGTGAGGCCCGTCGAACCATTCGATTTCGCATCGCTCGGGCAATTTCAATCGCGCCGCGTACAGGAACCTCGCCTTGGCGAACTCCTTGGCCACGCGATCGTCGGGCCCCACGCCATCGTAGTGTCCTCGTTCGACCATAAACGGACGCGGCGCGATCAGTGCCGCCATCTCGGCATAGTTAAAGGTCTTCCCAAGGCCAAACTCATAGATCTCGTATTCGCCGGTTCCGATGTAGCTGTACCGGGCGCGCGTCGAAGCGTTTTTCCAGACCCAGTCGTTAAAGTCGGCGCTGCAGATCGACAGGCAATAATCGGGCAGCAGGGCTGGCAAACGCATCGCCGATTTGCCCCCATACGACAATCCGTAGAATGCGATCCGCTGGGGATCGACGCTGGGGATCGTTTTCAGCCAGTCGAGGATCTGTTGATGCTGCGCCGCGATGATCGAAAACAGCGTCTTGCCGACGGGGTACGATTTGCGTTGCAGCGTGCGGAATGCGTCTTTGCCTTTGTAGGGGTTCTGTGGGGCGAAGACGATGTAGCCGGCTTCGGCCAGTTTGGCTGCGTAGTCGTGATAGGCGCGATGGTCGTTGGCGAAGGTATCGCTCGGTTGCCCTTCCAGTCCATGTTGGCAGACGACGACGGGCCGCTGCTCACCGGCGGGGATGTCGTTGGGGACCAACAGCACGCCGTAGGCAAACACGTTGGGAAAGACATCCAAGACGACGTCGTGCCCCGTCCAACCGGTTCCTTGATACGATTTCAGCGACCGCGGGTTGGCGGGCAGTTTCGGTTGGTCGTACCATCCAACCACTTGCTCGCGAAAGATCTTGCGGAACCGCTCCACCGACTTTTCATAGGCGGCGGGTGAGGAGGTGTCGAGCTGGTTGTGAGCATTGTTGGCAATCGTTCGCGAGTGCCCCAAGTTCATGAACTTGCCCCGCTCGTATTCGCTCTCCTCCAGCAACGCTTGGGTGTGGCGATCGATCATCGCCAACCGACGGGCGCGCCGATCGATCGCGCTCCGTTTCCCGGTCGCCGCCGCTTCGCTGGCCTCGGTCTTTGCGTACTTCACAGCAACCGCTGGCGCCACCGGCATGTCCAGCGCCGGGCAGATGATGTCGTTCAGTAGATCGGACTTTTCGTCGGAGATCAGTTTGGCGTGTGCTGGCGTCTCGAGCGGTTGGCCGATTCCCGACAGCACGCTTGCGATTCGGTCGAACTCTTGTTGTGCTTCGGCCTGGCTCGGCGAATGCCAAGAGGCGGGGCTCGCTCCGGCATCCCCCGATTCTTCGAGCGCGAAGCGGGGCTCGGTTTGGATGACCAGTTTTCGCGGCGCGATCGCGGCGGCAAGTTCTGCGTCGGCAAAGCGGTTCTGCAGACCGAAGACGTTGCGGTCGGCCGGTTCTTGCCAGACTTGGTCACGCGGGCCGAAGTAGCCGGCGACGATCGTCAGGTCGATTCGCGGTTCGAGTGCGGCGCTGATCAGCGCCGTGCGGCCTCCTTCGCCCCATCCTGCCACGATGACTTGGGCGTCGTCGGCTTTGGATGCCGCAGGTTGCTGGGCCAGCCAATCGATCGCCGATTGGACGGTTTGAATTTCGTAGCCGACCAAAGTCCGGCCGAGTTCAAAGGCGGCGCGGTTGAGGTATTCGCGGCGCGGCAATTTGGCCCCGCCATGTTGGATCCGGTCGTGACCGGTCGTGGCGACTTCGAGGACCGTAAAGCCTTGGGCGGCGAGCGTCTCGCATCGCACGCGTTGATCCTCGGCGATCGGTTCGGACCAGAAGGACGGTTCGCCGTCGTGGGAGAGCATTACGACGGAGGATCCATTGGCTTTGCGAGGCAGCCACAGCAGCCCCTCGCCCCACAGCGATGGCTGCAATTGCAATCCGGCGGGCGTGCCCGGTTCGGTGACGCTCGGAGGGGCGGGATGGGAGAGGACGGGCCAGCGGACAGCATGGACTTCGAAGCGGTCGCTGGTTCGCAACGGTGGCGATTCCCATTGAAGATCGGTTGGGTATCGCTCGGGTTCTAGCCCCAGTTGTCGGCTCAGAAAAGGAACGTTCTTGGCGACCGCATCGGCATCTCGCCAATACTGGTGCCGGGCGTTATCGGCGGCCGATAGCTTTTCCAGCAAGAAGCGGTCGATCCCGGCAGCCATCGCCGCAGCGGGATCTGCGGGCAACGACAGCAATCGCGGCGGCCCGTCATCGGACCATTGCCCTTTCGTTGTGGCGTCGTCGGAATCTTGCGGGGTCGGCTTCAGAGGGCGGGTTTGGATGGAATCGTCGGCAACAGCGTGGCCGAACAACGACAACAGGATGAGAAGCGCGGCGGGGCGTTGGCTCATGGGTGGGCTCGTGAGGTGGGTGGGCTAACGTTCGTCTCCAGGAGGTGAATAATAGTCGATACTGACGGGGGCTGCAGGTTGGTTCGACGCTCCCGAGCGCAACGCGACGCGGCGTAAGCAGCTGTCGGTGTCCAGCAGGCCGACAACTTTGTTTTGCGAATCGAGAACGGGAACTTGCGTGGCGTCGCGAGGCATGCCGACCAAGACCTCTTCCAGGAGATCGTTTTCGTCGACGGTGATCGATTCCCAACGCATGATCTCACCCACCGTCCGCTGTTGCCCCGCGGCGGTCTGCATCGCGATGGCCAGTGGTTCCATCGGCAATAAGCCGCGGTAGACGCCGTTGTCGACCACGGGGAAGGCGCGTTGCAATTCATCGGCGGCGCGCTGCGCGAATTCCGCCACGGTGCTGTCGATCGACGCAACACAGAACTGTCGCAGCATTGCGTCGCGGACGCGGAGATCTTTGACCTGCGAAGCGATGTCGACCTGACGATATTCCATCATCCCCACCCAAAAGATGAAGGCGGCGATGAAGGGTAAAAATGGCATGCTGGATAAATTTGTGAGTCCCAATGCAAACAGCGCGATCGCAATCACTTGTCCCAGCCGCATCGCAAGCCATGTTGCCCGGCGATGGTTGGTGAACATCGATGCCACCGACCGAAAGACGCGTCCGCCATCCATCGGGAATGCGGGGATCATGTTGAACACGATCAACGCGATGTTCACCGCGAACAACCGATGGGCGAACATATTACTTTCGCCGTTGCCGCTTAGATCAAAACCGTAGACCGCGATGATCCCAATCCCCAACGTTGTCGCAATCACTACGTTGACCGCGGGACCGGCGACCGCCACGACCAGCTCTTGCCAAGGTTCCTCGGGCATCCGTTCCAAACGGGCGACGCCGCCGATCGGCAGCATCGTGATGTCGCGGGTGCCGACGCCAAAGGCGCGGGCGGCGAGCACGTGACCGTATTCGTGAAGGATCACACAGGCGAACAACAGCACGACAAAGCCAAGGGTCAGCAGGACATCGATCAAGCGACCTCCATTGCTCCATTCGCTGTACGCCACCAGCGCGGGCATCAGGAAAAAGCTCCAATGGATGAACAGTGCGATTCCGAAAAAGGTTCCCAGCTTGAAGCGGCGAGACATCATGGATGAGTTCTAAATTACTGGGACTTGAGGGATGGGAACTTTCGTTCGCAGACTAGCGGATCGAGCCGTGTGAGGGCACTTGAAGCGTTCGCTTCAGCATACCGGGTCGCCCGACCCCTGCCAGCCACTGGATATCAATGCTCGATCACGATCGGGTAGATGAGGACCCGTTTACTGTTGCGATCTTCAGCTTGCAGGGTCATCGTGGTTCCCAGCAATTCCTTGCCATTATCCCAGACAAAGTCTTTGGAAACTTGCTGCTGGGGACCCACGGTCAATTGGTTTCGCTGATGTCGCCGCGTCTGCGACTGGGTCAACATATAGCAATTGTAGTCCTGTTGGCGGTCGGACAAATTGATCAAATTGACGGAGACCACCAAGGCGCCCGACGGATCGAAGCGAATGCTGGGATCGATTTGGATGTCTTCAGGGCCGACGTCCAGATCACGCCAGATGCTAAATCGCAACCGTTTTTCGACATCGATCAGGAAGTCGAAGCGGACTCGCTCGCGGCCGATCGCCGCGTTGCTGCGAAGCGCCACGTCGACGGTGGCATCGACGATCGCATCCTCCGCGACGTTGACGGTTGTCGGTTGGGGTGGAGAATCCCAGGTGATGGGCGTTTGCACCGTAAACCGCCCCGTGAGCGCCGAATCGAAGGTGTTTCTCAACCGCAATTGGAGTGTTTGTTGTCGGCCGGGCAGACTTTCCAAACGGGTCGGTTGCAGATCAGCGGCCAGGCGGAATTTGGCAACCGCGGGATGGACGTTGACCAAAAAGGTGGGGAGCGTTTCCACCGAAACGATCTGTCGACCGTCTTCGTCGGTCGCCACGTCTTTCGATCGGCCCCAGACATCGACTTGTTTAACGCCTTCGCCAAGATAGATTCGTTCTTCTGTTGGGGTCGTGTTCCAAACCACCATCACCGCCCGCTCGCCATCGGACATCACGACGTTCTCGCTGCGGTTGGGCATCTGCAGTGAACCTTCGTGTTGCAGTCCGCCGATCAGGGTCGCGGTCGTACGCCACGGCAGCAGCATTTCACCGGGGGTCGCATCGGGATTCAAGACGCCCAGTTTTGAATCGAAGGGATCGGAAATAAACGCGACCGGCACTTGATGCCGGCGCACCGTGAGCATCCGTCCGACCAGATCGCGAATCCGATCTTCCAGGCGATAACGTCCCGCGTCCAGTGGATCCAACGTGATCCACTTTTCCAACGCATCCGATTTCATCGCCTGCAGGTTCGCATCCAATTCAGCTGTCGTGTAGGGTTCATTTTCGGTCAGGCAAATTGCTTTCCAGCCACCGGTGGAATCGTTAGGGCTCGGATCCAACCAGGGCCATGACAACGCCACACGGATCGGTTGGCCGAATCCTTGCAGCTCGCGTCGGATCTCGTCGACCGTATCGGCGAGATTCGGGTGTCGCAAGAAGCTGTGATCACCTTCGCCCCCGATCTGCCACCACGTAGTCCGCATCGAGAGTCGTGTCAGCAAAGCCTCCAGTTGTGGCTGCCAGTCGGTCGGATCGCGCAGCAGTGGCGCAAGCGGTTTCCGCGTGCGCGGGTCGTTGTGGGTCCGCAGTTCGTGGGGCGGTTGATCCAACATCCCCACACTTTTCATGCCCCGTTCCTGCAACCGCTCCATCATCCACGCCAAATCGTCGGCTCCTTGCGTGTCGGTTGGATCCAGCCAGCAAGGATATTTCACCCAGCCGACGCCACACGAATGTAACCATTGCGGCAGTTCGCGGCGTGAGATCGGGTCGTGTCCCGAACCGAGCGTCCACCCGAACGGTCCACTCTGCCCCGTCAGCTCTTCCAAGACCGCAAGGGTCGCGGTCGCGGTGTGGGTTTGCGTTTCCTGCGCGTACAGGTCGACATAGACGCGATAAAATCCAGGCCCCAGTTTCGGCAATTGCCACGATTGGGTAAGCGTCTGTTTCGCGGCACTTCCGTCGGTCGCAGGCATCGGGCCATGCAAGTGCTTTGCCGTCGCGTCGTCCAGCGGTGCTTCGTATTCTGACAACGCTTCCCCTTGCGGGCCTTGCAAACGGAATCGCAGTCGCGTCACGACTTCCGCCAAACCCGAAACGTGGCAGGTCGCGGTCGCCGATTGTCCGACCGCGTACAGCCCGCGCGGCTGGTCGGTGGTGACCTGCAATTGCGGCAGGCGTTCGATGCGAATGTTATCGAAGCCCGCTTCGCCGTAGATGTCCGCTTCGCCGCGCGGCTGGACGTGCAATCGAACCAGAATGTTCGCGGCGTCCTGAGGCGGCGGAACCGTCGGTAGTGCGATCTGAGTCCATTCGGTGTCGCCGCTGAATTTTGGGGTCGCGTGCGTTGCCAACACCTCACCACTGGCGTCGACGAACAGGAATTCAATCCAAGCCGAATCGTGTTGCAAGCCTTGGGTGAAGATCGAACCGACGAAGCGATAGCTGTAAATTGAATCGACAGCAATCGGTGGGCTCTGGACGACCGCAGCGCCACCGTTCAACTGGACTCTCAGATAGCGGTCGACCATCCGTTCGGCAAACAGCCAATCGCGAGGCATCCCCAACTGCTCGGCGAGTTTTCGGTAGGGGGCAAATTGATGGTCCGCGCGGATCGCGGCTTCCATCAGTTCGGTCGATTTGGGAACGATTTCGATCGACAGATAAGCCGGATACTGCGGCCCTTGGCGGCGCCGCCAATTATCGGGCCAGTTGTCGTAGTTGACGTCGTTGCTTTGTTCAAACGACCATTGGGTGACCGTTTCCGCGCTCGAGGGGGCTCCCTTCGCAGCGAAGGGTGTGGGGAGTAAAATTGCGGTGACGAAAATCGCGACCCATCGTGCCGCCAGCGGCGGAACGAACCCGCCGATCGACAAGCGGGCGATCGATGCGTTTCGGTGCGATTTTCGTTTCAAAATCTCAATCCACTTTCTATTAGCTCAGCTGCGGCTTAAAGTGGCGCCTTCTTGTTTCGGCCTGGCACCTTTGGGGCGGGCCTCACCACGCGGAGTCTAACGAAAACACGTGTCTCAAACTCGTATCGCCGTCCGACTGGGATCTCTGAACCTGCCCTTTAAGAAAGCTTTGCTTATGGCGGCAAAGATGGGCGCCCGTGCTGTCGAAATCGACGCCAGAACCGAGCTGCGTCCAGCCGAACTAACCGATACAGGCGTTCGCCAGTTCCGGAAGATGCTGGATGATCTGAATTTGCGGATTAGTTCGATCCGTTTTCAAACCCGCCGCGGCTACGACGTCCTCGACGATCTGGACCGCCGCGTCGAAGCGACCAAGCAGACGCTGCGGATGGCGTTCCAGTTGGGGACCGATGTGGTCGTCAACCAAATCGGGCAAGTTCCCAGCGATCCCGAAAGCGCCGCTTGGGATCATCTGCGCAGTGTGTTGGATGATATCAATCGTTATGGCGCACACATCGGCGCCTTCTTGACTCCCGAAACGGGAACCGAAGAGGGGGCGGATCTGTTGCGGTTGTTGGACGCCAACGAGGAATCGTTTACGCCGGTCGCCTTTAATCCGGGCAATCTGATCATCAACCGCTTCTCCGCCGGCGAAGCCCTTCGTGCTTTGGGCGATCGGATTCGTCTGATCACCGCTCGAGATGGAGTTCAAGATCTGGCAGCCGGCCGCGGGATCGAAGTTCCGCTAGGGCAAGGACTGGCCGATTTTCATGACATCCTTGGCTACATGGAAAACCATCACTATCAAGGTTGGGTCGTGGTTCAACGCAGCGGCGCTGCCGATCCGATCGCCGAGATCACCGATGCAGTCGGTTATCTGGCCAATATGTAAGCTGGCAACCTTCGAAAGTCCCCCTCTGTGCCTCTGATTGAAATCGACCTGCCGATCGATCTGGACCGCGTGCCCCCGCAGGCGACGACCGATTGGCTGCAGCGAGCGAGCGATCGAATCCAGCGTTTTCAAGATCGTTGGGATCGCGCGCCGATCGAACAGTTTGTCGCCTCCGATTTTGAACTGGTCCACCAGTCGCTCGACCTGATCCGCAGCCAGCGGATCGTCTCGGGAAATCGCTTCTGCGAATGGGGCTGCGGATTTGCTGTTGTCAGCTGCTTGGCGGACGAACTGGGCTGGGACGTGATCGGGATCGAAGCCGAAGCCGATCTGATCGTCGAAGCGCGGCGTACGATCGCCGACTTGCAGGCATCGGTCGAATTGTGGCACGGAAACTTTCTGCCCGATGGCAGCGAGCGACTGGCCGACGACCTGGGGCTACCCTCGCTGGGACATTCCGAGGATAGTGTGTATCCGGAAATTGGTTTGTATGTGGATGACTTCGATCTGATCTTCGCCTACCCTTGGCCGGGAGAAGGCGACTTTTTAGAGACGGTGTTTGAAAAGTACGCCGAAAACGGGGCCTGCTTTTTAACCTTTTGCGGCCCCTACGACATGAGACTCGTTCGCAAAGTGCCCAGATAAATATGACTGTGAATCAAATCGAAGGTGGCGTGATCATCTTTCACTTCCGCGACGGACCGCTGCAAGGCGACACGGTTCGATCCGACGTGGCGACCGATCGCGACAGCACCAACGCCGCGACCACTTTTTGGGCGATGACTCAAGGTGGCAAGATCGGGCGGACGCTGAAGACGACCGGCGGCGGCACGATCGGCGACCTGTTGGCTGGCGGAGTTCCGTTGGACGGCAAGCAGCTTGGGACCGCCAAACATTTGTACCGCGTGATCGACCGGATCGAATCGCCCAAGCAGATCGAGATCTTTGTGGAATTCGTCAAGTCGCTGGCGAAAGAGTAACGGAACCACCCAACCCTCAGGCAGGTACGCCGCATGAACACTCCGACCAACAAGCCACGCAACCTGGGCGACGTGCTGCGAGAATTCGCTCAGCATCAACAGACGATGCGGCAGGAATTGAGCAAGGTGATCGTGGGGCAGAACGAGGTTGTCGAGCAATTGCTGGCGGCGATCTTCACCCGTGGCCACTGTCTGCTCGAAGGTGTCCCCGGCCTGGCCAAGACGTTGATGGTCAGCACGCTGGCGAAGATCTTGGACGTCGATTTCAAGCGGGTCCAGTTTACTCCCGACCTGATGCCGTCGGACATCACCGGCACCAACGTGATGGAAGAGGATCCCAACGGCCGCCGCGAGTTCCGCTTTATGGAAGGCCCGATCTTCACCAACGTCTTGTTGGCCGACGAGATCAACCGGACTCCGCCCAAGACCCAAGCGGCGCTGCTGCAAGCGATGCAGGAACGCGAGGTCAGTGTCGGCAATACGACTTACAGTCTGCCCGATCCGTTTTTTACGATCGCCACGCAGAATCCTGTCGAGCAAGAGGGAACGTATCCGTTGCCCGAAGCTCAACTGGATCGCTTCATGTTCAACATCAAAGTCGACTATCCGTCGGCGGCTGAAGAGGAGCAGATCCTGACCAACTCCACCCGCGGCGAGATCGTGGTACCGAACAAGGTCCTGTCGGGGCGGGCGATTCTGAATGTGCAGAAGTTGGTTCAAAGCGTGGCGGTCAGCCCCTATGCGATCAAATACGCATCGATGTTGGTCCGCGCCACGCGGCCTCGCGATCCGTCGGCTCCCGATTACATCAAGGAGATGGTCGACTGGGGTGCTGGTCCGCGAGCTGGTCAGTTTCTGATCAACGGTGGCAAAGCGATCGCCGCGATGGATGGACGCTTCAGCGTCGACATCGACGATATGCGGCACGTGGCAGTTCCGATCCTGCGGCATCGCGTCAGCACGAACTTCCAGGCCCAGGCCGAAGGGGTGACGACCGACGACTTGGTCGCTCGACTGATCAAAGACGTCCCCGTTCCCGAAGCCCCCAAGTTCGCTCAATGATCCACCGTTAGGTTCGAAACCCAATGTCCGCCGAAAGCTATCTGAAGCCGGAAGTTCTGAACCAGATCAAGCGTCTGGATCTACGCGCTCAGATGGTCGTTCGCGGTTTTTTGCAGGGCCTGCACGCTAGCCCGTACCACGGGTTTTCGGTCGAGTTCAGCGAGCATCGCCGCTACAGCAAAGGGGACGACCCCAAGACGATCGATTGGCTGGTCTACGCCAAGACCGACAAGTATTACGTCAAACGATACGAATCGGAAACGAATCTGACCGGCTATCTGATGATGGACCTTAGTCGATCGATGGGGTTTACGCATCGCCAGCAGTTTTCGAAGTTTGAATATTCGATCTGCCTAGCCGCCTCGCTCTGTTATCTAATGATCATGCAGCAGGATCCGGTGGGGCTGCTGACGTTCAGCGACAAGTTGCGAGCGAATCTGCCGGCCCGCAGTCGTCGCAGCCAGGTGACCGATCTGTTGGCCCAGTTGTCGCGGCTGAAGCCCGAAGGAGAGACCGACCTCGGCGACAGCTTGCACCGCGTCGCGGCGATGTTGCCGCACCGCAGTCTGTTGATGATCTTTTCCGATCTGCTGGGCGATCCCGAACCGGTCTATCGAGCTCTGGCGCAACTGCGACACGCCGGCCACGATGTGATTCTGTTTCACATCTTGGACGAATCGGAAGTCCATTTTCCCTACGATGGGCCTGTCGAATTCGAGGATCCCGAAACGGGACAGAAGATGCCCGTCGACGCGACCGAGATCCGCCAGGATTACCTGGAAGCGATCGAAGAGTTTCGCGAAGGCTACCGCGAGCGGTGCAGCAAGTTGCGAGTCGATTACGTGCCGCTGGACACCAGCATGCCCTTCGACAAAGCACTCACGGAATACCTCTCCAGCCGTCAATCGCGGTTCTAGAGCTCCGGTCCAATGGCCGTCGGAACGTTTGGAGTCCGGTTGGGTTTGGAGCCTGGTTTGGGTATGGCGGGGCGAAGCTCCAGCAATTTGCCTAGCCCAGGCCAACGGCCTGGGAATGGCAATCGCAGCATTTGATCGGTAGGGCCAACGGCCCGGCAATTTGCTGCGTTCGGATCGATCGGCGAACAAATCGCCGGGCCGTTGGCCCTCGCGGTGCCCGGGGCGCGATGTGTTCCCAGGCCGCTGGCCTGGGCTATGCAAATCGCCTGGCCTTCGGCCCGGCCTGCGGAACGAATGCGACCGCTTTGCGGCCCATTGGCCGCCGAACGCTATTCGGGCAAAGGGCCGTCGGCGGTCATTTCGGCGCCGGTCTTGGGGCAGCGGGTGGCGCCGGGTTGTCGGTTGATCTGTTCGACCGATGGGATCGCGTGCCAACGCTCGCACTTGGGGCAATAGAGTGCTGGTTGCAGCGTCCGTTTGCCGGTGACCGGGTGGATGGCGGGAGTCTGCGTGACGGTGTCGGCGACAACCGCTTGCATCGTGTCGATGTCGACGTAGACCGATTGAGTGACCTCGGCGACCGGCGGTGCGGTCTCGCCGCAGCCGATGGCAGTTAGCAGCAATAGGCAGGCGGCAGCTTGGCGGATTTTTACTTTGGCGAACATCGATCGAACTTCCAGGGAAGGCGTTGGGTGCGAATAGGAACTCAGCGGACTGGATCGCCTACTCGCGGTCGTACAGTTCGTCTTGCAACGCAGGGTCGTCCAGGTGACCCTCACTGACGTAGCCCAGCTTTTTCTCGTCGATCAATGCAGCTTGTTCTGCTGACATATAGTTGGTGCCAGGAACGTCGATCCTAAAGTGTCGCTCTCGCGATTCGACGTGTCCGTCCAGGAAGGCAACGTTCGCAGCGCCGTGATGACGGAAGTGGACGGAGGGAAAGTTGTGGCTGGGAGGCTCCAGCAGCCAGTTCTCTTCAAAGCTGTAAGCTGGCGGCGAGAAGGAGACAAGTTTGACTTGGGCGCTGTCGGCAAAAGCGACTGTTGCACTCATCGAACGGACTTCAGCAAAACGACGGACCATCGGTTCGGGATTGGGGGCCGCGGCGTATGTCGGCGGCAACCAATCGATCCCGGAGGATCGCGAAAGGTAGTGGCCGTTGAAGCCAAAGCCCGATGCGGGAAAACCGTATTTCACCGTGTCCATCTGTCCGGGGCCAAAATCGGGACACTGGAACGACGTGTAACTGGTCTCGATGAACGGAGCCAAGGGGCCTAGGGTGTAATCGAGTTGTTGATTCGGATCGGGTTGATCGTAGTCGACGGTTCCGAACCAGAACTGCGCCTTGCCTTGCGATCCCGAATAGGTCGCCAGGTAATTGATCCGCGCTTGATCTTCGACGACGTAGGGAATCATCGTTTCGCGGTAGGTGTCGGCATAATTATGCAGTGCCAGAGTGATCTGTTTCAGCCGGTTCTTGCACTGCATGCGGCGAGCTGCCTCGCGGGCTTGTTGTACGGCGGGCAATAGCAATCCGACGAGGATGCCAATGATTGCGATCACGACCAGCAGTTCGACCAGCGTGAAGCCGGCGCTGCGCGTATTGTTCATTTTCATGGATGGAAAGATCTTTCGAGCCGACTGCCACGGTGGCTCTACGGTTCGCGGTCCCTACGGCGCAGAACAGGAGCGAAGATCGAGATCTTTCGTCGCTCGCACGATTGCCGGCCAGTGCCGTTGCAACGCGAGCGCAACCAAAAAATCACGTCCGCTCCCTGTTCCCCGAGGGTACGACGCTATTGTGCGATGACAGCTGGGCAGGTCTTCTGGCTCCCGGTTCAGCCTTGGCTTATGCCTTCCCGCAACCGCGATCATCGTGATCGCATCGGTCACAGTGGCAGTGATTTAAGCCTCGTCCCCGGTTACAGCGGCGGGACCGCAACGGATTTGCACCGTTTTCCCTATTCTCCGAACGGACCACAAGTCGACGCTCGGCACCCATGTCGGGCTCGATTCTAACAGCGGGCCTGTGTCCGTCAATCGCTGATTTGTCGGAGGGTGTGCCAGATTGCTATTAGTAGTTGGCGAGCGCTCCGTTTCCTGCAATCATCCAAGATTGTCGCTGCAATGGCGAATTGTCATTAGAAGCACCGCACGGTGCGGCGGGATTGTCGGGTGTTTGGGTGACGGAATCAGACGGAGGAATCACAGCATGAATGCGAACACGATTGCCATGGCTTGCCATTTGTGCGGCCTTTTGGGCTACCTGGCCAATGGTCTGGGCAGCATCTTTGGGCCGTTGATCGTTTGGATCCTAAAGAAGGATGAGATGCCGTTTGTCGACGCGCACGGCAAGGAGGCGCTGAACTTCAACATCTCGGTGATGCTGTATGGTATCGCGCTGGTCGCCGCCACCTTCCTGACCTTTGGTTTTGGGATCTTTTTGACAGCTCCGTTGGGCCTGGGGCTGGTCGTCTTCCATGTCTACTTCGCAATCCGGGCCGCCCTGGCTGCGAACGAAGGAGAGATGTATCGCTATCCCTTCACGCTGCGACTGTTGAAGTAACCGCAGCGCCACCGCTATTTTTCGATCCGGTACAGGTGCGACTGCGTGCGGATGATCAAGCTGTTGCCGACGACCGCGGGCGACGCGCAGATCGTCTCGGGTAGCTTGTTGTCGGCCAGCAGTTTGAACTTGTCGCTCGCTTCGAACACGGGGCAGTCGCCATCTTTGTTGAAGCCGTAGATGCGACCTTCGGCGTACAGCGGCGAGGCCCAGAAGTCGCCGCCTAGTCGATGCTTCCAGATCTGATCGCCCGTCTTGGCGTCCAAGCAGATCGCGATCCCGTCGTCGGTGATCGCAAACATCAGGTCGTCGACGATGATCTGCGATCCGCGTTTGGGCATTCCACGCCCCTTGCCCCAGACGATGTGGGAGTCGGTGACGTCGCCGGTGCCGCCGGGACGGACGGCGATCAAACCCAGGTCATTCGCGCCGCCAGTGATGTAGACCAAACCGTTGGCGAACAGCGGACGTGGGGCCGCGTTCATTCCGCCGTGGTAAACCTTCCACAGTTCTTTGCCGGTTTCGGGATCGTACGCGATCGTGGCGACAGCGCCGGGGCTGATCATTTCCGATCGGCCTTCGTGTTGGATGATCTTTGCCGTGCTGTACGCCTTCTTGTGATCGCCGTTGTCGGTTCCGTATTCGATGTTTCGGTCGACCTGCCACGCGGTCTCGCCGGTCTGTTTATCGAACGCGATCACAAATTGGTTGTCGTATCCGTCGTAGGCGACGATCAATAGGTTGCCGTGTAGGACCGGCGACGATCCGGGAGCACGCCAGTGGTTGCAGACCAGATCGCGTCGCTCCCAGATCTTGGCACCTTTGGTCGTATCGACACACGCGGTTCCGTAGCTGCCAAAGTGGACGTACAATCGGCCCGCTTCGACGACCGGGGTTGGCGAGGCGTAGCTGTTCTGCGGGTGGCAGTATCGCGGTTCGGCGTTTTCGAACAGCGGCACATCGTGCACGACTTTGCCACTGTTGAAATCGACGCAGACCGCCGACATCTGCTTGCCATCTTCGGATGCCGTCGTCATCCAGATCTGGTCGTCCCAAACGACGGGCGAGGACCATCCCTTGCCGTGAACGGGCGTCTTCCAGGCGACGTTTTCGGTATCGCTCCAGGTGACCGGCAGCCCTGTCGCCGCGGTTTTGCCGTCGCCATCGGGGCCGCGGAACTGGTTCCAGTACGGTTGTTCGGCGACCGCGGCGCTGGCCAGCAACAGAATGATCAACGCAGCAATAGACTTCACAGGGCACCTCGGTGGGAATTCAACACAGGTTTGGGAGGGATCACTGAGATTAAACCATGATTGTCAACGTGGCAACTCGCAACCCAATCGCCTCCATTACGGCCGGGAATTGACCGGGGACGGCTGAGCAATAAAACTGGGGGCTGCCGATTTTGGTTCCCACCTCACCCCCAAGACCTTCAGCCACCCGGGATTTCCATGCTCTCTAGCCACCCTCCAATCCAGTCGTCGGGAATTCATCGCCGACCGCGGGCGATCCGAACATGGACGGCAGCGATCGCAACACCGCTGAGTTTGTTGATCTGTCTGTTGGTCGGCGGATCGGCATCGCAACGCGCCGCCGCAGCGGAGCGCTTGCCCAACGTGGTGTTGATCTTTATCGACGACATGGGATACGAAGACATCGGCCCGTTTGGTGCCGAGGGGATCGAGACGCCGAACCTTGATGCGATGGCCCAGCAGGGGCGTCGGTTTACCGATTTTGTCGTCTCGTCGGCCGTCTGTTCGGCGTCGCGAGCTGCGCTGATGACCGGATGTTACAACCGCCGGCTTGGGATCAGTGGCGCGTATGGACCTGGGTCCAAGGCGGGATTGAATCCCAATGAGATGACGATCGCGGAACTGTGCAAACAGAAAGACTACGCGACAGCGATCTATGGCAAGTGGCATCTGGGGCACTTGAAACCCTTCCTGCCGCTGCAGCATGGCTTCGACGAATACTTCGGTTTGCCTTACAGCAACGACATGTGGCCCTACCATCCCGACGTGTTGCATCTGCCGATGGAACAACGTGTGAAACGATGGCCACACCTGCCGTTGATCGAAGGGAACGAAACGATCAATCCGCAGGTCAGCGGCGAGGATCAGGAGCAACTGACGACTCAGTACACCGAGCGAGCGGTTTCGTTTATCGAACGCAACAAAGACAAGCCCTTCTTTTTGTATGTTCCTCACAGCATGGTTCACGTCCCGCTGTACGTTTCGGAAAAGTTCAAAGGGAAGAGCAAGCGTGGGCTGTTCGGCGATGTTGTGATGGAAGTCGATTGGTCGGTTGGGCAGATCAACGCGGCGCTGAAGAAGAACGGCATCGAGGACGATACTCTCGTGATCTTCACCTCCGATAACGGACCCTGGTTGTCGTACGGCGATCACGCCGGCGTGACGAGCCTCCGCGAAGGGAAGGGAACGATGTTCGAGGGAGGCTACCGCGTGCCGACGTTAATGAAGTGGCCTGGAAAAATTCCCGCCGGGACGACGTGTGACCAATTGGCGTCGACGATCGACATCCTGCCGACGGTCGCCCATTTGATTGGTGCCGAGTTGCCTAAGCACAAGATCGACGGCAAGGATATCGCTCCGCTGATGTTCGACAAAGAGGGGCAAGCGAAATCGCCTCACGAAGCGTTTTACTGTTACTACAGCGGAGGCGAACTGCACGCGGTTCGCAACGATCGCTGGAAGTTGCACTTTCCACATCGCTACCGAACGCTTGCTGGCAAGCCGGGGGGAACCGATGGTCTGCCGACGAACTATCAGCACACAACGATCGGGCTCGAATTGTTTGACCTCGACAACGACGTCAACGAAACGACGAATGTGATCGACCAACATCCCGAAGTCGTGGCGATGTTGCAGAAGCACGCCGAAGCCGCTCGCAACGACCTGGGGGACAAACTGACCAAACGCCCCGCCACCGGTGCCCGCCCGCCAGGCCGCGTCGACAAATAGGCTTGAGGTTTGGGTAATACCAAGCGGATTCTGTCAAATCGAATCTCGGTGGCGTAGAATCAAGGAGACCGAGTGAGACACCGCATTCAGTCTCCTGGTCTCAACAGCAGAGGTATGGGATGAACATCGAACTACCACGCGAAGCAATGCAGTTTGTTGAGGGGCTCGTCGCCTCCGGCGAATACGATTCGGCAAATGAGGCCGTTGTCGACGGCGTGCGATTGTTGATGGGCCGGCAACAGTTGCGATCCGACATCCAGAAGGGGATTGCTGAACTGGATGCGGGGTTGGGCATAAACGGCGACGAAGTGTTTGCCGATCTCGACCAACGTCCGCAGTCCTGATTTCTTTGTGGACTTAAGGGCGGACGTCCAGTTATGCTAGGTTAAAAGGTTCCGGTAGGGAATCATCAGGCTTGAGTAATTCAAGTTTGGTCGGCGGAGACGGAACAGATAGCTGATCGGAGTGAAAAGATGTCCACAGATAGTCGAGCGAGCATTCCTGGGATCGTGAAAGATGGCGTGATTGTTCCGCAAGCAACCCAGCAGTTGGCTGAAGGGACGCATGTCGAGATCGTGGTCGAGCCAGAATCGATTCCGGCCGAACTGCGTGCCGAGATGCAGGCATGGGATCAAGCTAGCGATGAAGCGTGGGCGATGATCGAAAAATGGGAGGCAGAGGAGCAATGAATGTCGGCGACATTCATTGGGTCGATTTTCCGCGGGCCAATGGTCGGGAACAACATGGCCGTCGCCCCGCCATCATCATGCAGGAAGATCGATATGCGGGAGGTCTACCTACAGCGCTGGTGGTGCCGCTGAGCACGGCAATTCGAGCGTTGCGGTTCGCAGGAACCACGACGATTGCCGCATCGTCAGAAAGCGGGTTGGGCAAGGCTTCCGTTGCGTTGGTGTTTCAATTGCGAGCGATCGACCGAGGCCGTATCCGCGAGAAGATGGGGCACATCGGCGATGCCGGTTGCGAAGCCGTTTTCAATGAGTTGAGCAAACTATTGGGTCGGTCGATTTGATCTCGTTCACTGTTAAGAGCGGGCATTTCACGGTTGAATCGCCACCTCTTCATATGCTTCGCCTGCAGCTCTTCGAGCGTCTTCGCGATTCAATTCGATCGCCTCCGCCAACGCATCGCGTAGGTTCGCTATCAGCTCATCGCGAGTTGCACCTTGTGAATAGACGCCTGGAATCTCCTCGATCCAGCCGATCCACCATTGGCCATCACGGCGAATTACTGCATTGAAGTTGGGAGTCAGCATGCAAATTCCTTCGAACGGGGATTCAGGTGTGCGCTGTGCGGGGCGATCGGGAGCGCAGTGAAAAGCCTCTGTTAACAATTGTCGTGCGTTGGACCTGCGCAGGCAAGCGACTATTCGTTGGTTCGATACCGTCGTGTCATCGATGCATCCCCGGATGCCGGAAGGACGCAATGCAAATCTTTTCCGTGAATCGCTTGAGAAACCGCCCACCTGCTTCGCCTCTATGCGGAGACTGCGGGGGGCGATTGTTCGATCTGGCGGGCGAAGTCGACGTAGTTGGTGCGATCCGATGCGAGTTCGTGGCGGATGCCGTCGAGGATCATGCCGCAGTGATACAGATAGACTCCCGGCATCTGAAAACTGTTGCCTTGGATCGCGCCGATCCCATGTCCGTTGACGACTCCATAGATCAAGCCTCGCAGCCAGACTCGCAGACCAAACAGTTGCGAGAAGCCGCCGAGCTCCAGGCCAAACTGACGGTACAGCCGACACTTCGGATCGGAGATTCGGGGGACGTCGTCGACGTCGTAGCGGCGAAAGACTTCGGTCGCTTGAGCGTCTTCGGGGCCCAGGTGAACGAACAGCAAACGGCATCCCGTCGCTTCGATCAACGCCCGTTGCAGCGAGATGTCGGCCAGCGTCTGACGGCAAAATGTACAGCCGGCATGGCGCAGGAAGACGATCATTTGCGGGTGGGCGTTGGCCAGTTCGTTTAAGCTTTTGCCGGTGTTGGTCCGCAGATCGTTCATCGGATCGTCGGCTTCCGGTTCGCTGTGAGCCGAATCGACGGCATGGGCGGTGTGCGCCGATTCCCAAAGAATCAACGCCAATGGAACCATCCATATCAGATCGTTGGTGAGCACAGTCCAACCGATCGCCATAGGGACCGCCCCGGCGGAAAACGCCAGCGCGAATCCTGTGGCTGTGAAGATCTTTCCAATCAACCCGATCGTCAGCAGCAGCCAGTGCCCGGTCGGGTTTCGCGATGCGATCCCGCACCCGATTCCAAACAGCCCGACAAGCAAGCCGATGTATTGCCAGAGGGTGAGGGCTAATCCGTCGCCGTCGGCACCCAACCAGCCGAGCATCGTCGCGGGCATGGCGATCGCCAACGCACCCCAGGCGAGATGGTAGACGGCCGCACCGCGCAGCGCGTACCGCATCCAACTTCGTGGCTTGTAGGCGGGATTGATGGAATCCCGATCGATAGGAACGTCTGCGTATGTCATGGACGGTCTTGTTGAAGAATGGATTCCAGCGGCTCAGCAATTTTGGCCAGCTTTTCGATACTACTGTTCAGGAGCTGTCGGACGCGTTCTTTACTGATCCCTAAATCGTCGCCGATGGCTCGCATCGACGCCCCTTTGCCCGATGCATTCAGCCCAAATCGGCGGCGGACAATTTCCTGTTCGCGATCGTCCAGCACGCGATCAAAACTAGCGATCAGCTTCTTCATCGCTTTGGCTGCGTCTTCGCAAGCCGCTTCGCCGACATAGGGCGACGCTTCGATCTGCAGGATCTGGTCGTTGCCGTCGGCCGTTTGGCGATCGCGAACCTTCCGCGTCTTCTGCAGCAACCTGTAAATATGTCGTTGGATCGCGTGAGTCGCGTACGTGCTGAAGCGATAGCCTCGGGAGTAATCGAACTTGTCGACAGCGTTCAGCAAAATCGCATTCGCCTCGGCCAGGAACTCGTCGAAATCGTCTTGCGAGTTCGAATACTTGCGAACGATCGAAGCGGCTAACCGCAGGTTCGCACAAGCGATCTGATCGCGAGTCTGGTTCGCTTCGCAAAGCAGCCGATCGATCTCCTGCTGACTCCGCCTAGCGGCTCGCCCACGCCCCAGCGACGCTTGCAAGGCGTTGGCTCGGAACCGCAGGAAGTTCAAACGCTTGAATAAAAAACGTTCGCCTTCGACCGTCAACAATCGCGACGCTTCGACCGCCATCAAGAACGCTTCGGCATCGCGGCGACTGCGTCCGGACTCCTCTTCGTCAGCATACAACTGACCATCGATCTCGGCGAAGTCTTGTTCGGACGCCGTGTCAAAGTCTTCGTTCGGAATGTAAGCGATTTCTGAACGGCCCAAGTCGATTTCCAGTAAGTGGATTGACGGAGTGGGGGAGCCGGCCGACTCTCGACCCCGCATCCTTTATAGCGGCACGCGTTGAATTGACCACAAAATTAAAGTGATTCTCGGCGGGACCAAGAATTTCGTTGGTCAATCCGGCAGTTCGCTCTACAAAGAAGTGGGTGTCCGCAGCATCGCGTGACGCCAGCAAATTTCAGCGGAGTTGAATGTGCGAATCGCCATCGTCGGATCGGGAGTCTCGGGACTTGTTGCAGCGCGAATGCTCTCCGCGATCCACGAAGTCGTCGTTTTCGAAGCCGATTGGCGACTGGGCGGTCACGTCAACACGCACGAGGTCGAGGTCGGGACGGCGGAAACCGGCCGACAACGCTACCAGATCGATACCGGGTTCATCGTCTGCAACGACCGCACCTACCCCAACTTCACACGCATCCTTCGCGATCTGGACGTCCCGACCGATCCGACGTCGATGAGTTTTAGTGTCTGTTGCGAGCGGACTGGTCTGGAATACAACGGCACCTCGCTCAACGGAGTCTTCGCCCAGCGGCGGAATCTTGTTCGGCCCTCCTTCCTGCGGATGCTTCGCGACATTTTGCGGTTCAATCGCGAGGGGCCTCAGCATCTCGAAACGGTCTCCGAAAACGAGACGGTCGGCCAGTTCCTCGCCCAACATCGCTACTCGAATGAATTTGCACAGCAGTATCTGTTGCCGATGGGAGCGGCGATTTGGTCCTGTCCCTGCGCCGACTTCGCCAACTTTCCCATCCGTTTCATTCTCGAGTTTTATGTCAATCACGGTCTGTTGAGTTTGCGAGACCGGCCGACGTGGCAGGTGATCCGCGGCGGATCGATGCGGTATGTCGAGAGGTTAGTCGAACCGTTCCGCCACAACATCCGCATGGCTTGCCCTGTCGAATCGGTCAGCCGCCAAGCCGATGGTGTGCGAGTGAGCTTTCGCGGGGGCGAGGAGATCTTCGACGAGATCGTTTTCGCTTGCCACAGCGATCAAGCGTTGCGACTGCTGGCTGATGCCGATCCGCTGGAGACGGAGTTATTGTCGGCGTTTCCCTACAGCGATAACTCAGCGGTCCTGCACACCGATGAGCGCGTGCTGCCCAAACGTCGCCGCGCTTGGGCCAGTTGGAATTACCACCTTCCCAAAACGCAAGTCGATCGGCCGACGCTGACCTACAACATGAATCTGTTGCAGCAGATCGATTCGCCGCAGACGTTTTGTGTCACGTTAAACGAAGATCAGCGAATTGCAGAGGAGAAGGTGATCGCTCGGTTTAAGTATTCGCATCCTCTGTTTACGGTTCAACGCTCGGCGGTTCAGAAGCGGCACCGCGAAGTCATTCGCCGCCGTAGGACCTCGTTTTGCGGAGCCTATTGGCGCAACGGGTTTCACGAGGACGGAGTGGTCAGCGGTTTGGCGGTCTGCCGAGAGTTTGGCATCCCCGATTGGTCGCTGCAGACCAAGCATTCTCTTCCGGAACAACCGGCGGCTGAAAAGCCTGGCGCCTCGTTGCGATCGCAACCAGCAGCCGCGGCGGTGGCCAGTGGAGGAAAGTCATCGTGAACGCATCGGCCGCCATTCCAAGCGACGCCTCGCTGATCAGTGAACTCGAAGTTGAATCGGCCGCGGAGGTGACGAGCGACTTGTCGCCGCCAGCTCGATCGAGCTGTCTGTATTTCGGTACGATCCGGCACCGCCGCTTCGTCCCCGTCGGACACCAGTTCTGTTATTCGTTGTTCCTAGCGATGATCGATCTGGACGAAGTCAATTCGCTGTTTCGCTTCCCCTTGTTCTGCAGCACTTCACGATTCAGTCTGCTCCGTTTTCGCCGCAGCGACTACTGGGGCGATCCCGAACGTCCGCTGGCCGATTGCATCCGCGATTTGGTTCAACAGCAGATCGGCTTGACGATCACCGGGCCGATCCGTCTGCTGACCCATCTGCGATTCTTCGGTCTGTCGTTTAATCCCGCCTCGTTCTACTTCTGCTATCACGCCGATGGTCGACGGTTGCAAGCGATCGTTGCCGAAGTCACCAACACGCCGTGGGGCGAGCGTCATTGTTATGTGATTCCGTGCTATGGGGATTCACGAATCCATCGCCATCAATGCCGCAAAGTGTTCCACGTCTCGCCGTTCATGCCGATGCAGATGATGTATCGCTGGCGAATCTCCACGCCGGCCCAGCAGTTGTCGGTGCAGATCGAAAACTTCGACGAAGCGACGCAAGTTTTTGATGCGACACTGCAACTGAAACGCCAACCGTTTTCCTACCGCCGGTTGGTCTGGGTCGTCGTCCGTTTTCCTTTGATGACCTTCCAAGTGGTCGCAGCGATCTATTGGCAAGCGTTGCGATTGTGGTGGAAGAAAGTTCCGTTTGTCCCGCATCCAGGCCGCCAACGCGAGGGATCTCGATGAGTACGACTGCAACCACGCTTCCACACCCCGCGGCTCCGTCGCTCTCCTGGCTGCAACGCTCGGCTCGCGGCAAGATGCTCGACTGGTTAGCGACCGCCGACGGGGGCGTCGTCCGTTTTTCCGACAGCCACCAACAACGCACACTCGGAACGATGGCGGAGGATGGTTTGCAGGCCAGCCTGAACGTCCGCGAGCCCGACTTCTATTCTCAATTGGCAACCGGCGGATCGCTGGGGTTCGCGGAATCTTATCTTCGCAATCACTGGCAGACCGACGACCTAACGACGTTGCTGCGGATCCTGTATCGCAACGATCGCCAGGCGTCTGGCGATACGTCGTGGATCGCCAAGCTGACGCGTCGCGCTGCTCGGTATTCTCACCAACTGGCGAGCAACACGTTGCGAGGCAGTCGCCGCAACATCGCGGCGCACTACGATCTGAGCAACGAATTCTTCGACTTGTTCCTCGACTCGACGGGGATGTATTCCTCGGCCTACTTCGCCGAGGATACGTTTTCGCTCCGCGAGGCGTCCGAGGCGAAGCTGCAGCGGATCTGCGAGAAATTGGATCTGCAGCCGCAGGATCATGTGCTGGAGATCGGCACCGGATGGGGCGGCTTCGCCTTGCATGCGGCCCAGAACTATGACGTTCGATTGACGACGACAACGATCTCGTCGGCTCAGTACCAAAAAGCTGGCCAGCGATTTGAAGCGGCCGGGATCGCCGATCGCGTCGAACTGCTCGACAGCGACTATCGCGATCTCGTCGGCCGCTACGACAAACTGGTTTCGATCGAGATGATCGAAGCGGTGGGCGAGCGATTCCTGAAGACCTTTTTCGAGCGATGCGGCAGACTGTTGAAGCCCGGCGGTCGGTTTGTGCTGCAGGGGATCGTGATGCCCGAATCGCGATACGACGCCTATCGCCAGGGCGTCGACTTTATTCAGAAGTACATCTTTCCGGGCGGCTTCCTGCCGTCGGTCGCTGCGATGCAACAGGCGGTTGGCCAGACGACCGATCTGCGGCTGCATACCATCGAAGATCTCTCGCCGCATTACGCACGCACGCTGTACGCCTGGCGGCAGAGGTTCATGCGGCGGCTGGATGATGTGCGGCGACTTGGCTTCGATGATCGTTTTATTCGGATGTGGGAGTACTATTTGTGTTATTGCGAAGCGGCGTTCAGCGAACAGGCGGTTCGAGTTGTTCAAGTTGTGTGGGACAAACCGAAGCGGTAGATCCAGCGATCCATGAGAGCACGCTGCAATCGTTTTTTGGGTTCCTGACGCGGAAGGCGGAAGCCGGTTGGTTGCCCGATCCGCTGCTGCGGGCTGGCATCCGGCGGTTGCTGCGTTCGCGGCTGCGCGACCTTCACGAACTGGCCGACGACAACGATTGCGAAGCCTTTCTGCGAGCGACGCGTCCGCAACCGATCGCCGTCGTGCCGGAGAAGGCAAACGATCAGCATTATGAAGTCCCGGCGGAGTTCTTTCGAGAGGTGCTGGGACCACGGCTGAAGTACAGTTGCTGCCGCTGGACCGAAGGCATCGGATCGCTGCAACAGGCGGAGGAGCAGGCCCTGCGCGAAACGTGTGAGAACGCGCAACTGGAAGATGACATGCGCATTTTAGAACTCGGGTGCGGATGGGGATCGCTGTCGCTGTGGATGGCGGAACATTACCCGAACAGCCAGATCACCGCAGTTTCGAATTCCCATTCCCAGCGGGAGTTCATCACCGCACGAGCTCGCGACGCGGGGCTCACGAATTTGCAAGTGCTTACCGTCGACATCAATCACTTCCAACCATCCGACACCTTCGACCGCGTCGTCTCGGTCGAGATGTTCGAACACATGCGGAACCACCGCAAGTTGATGGACCGGATCCACGATTGGCTGGCCCCCGACGGGAAGCTGTTTGTGCATATTTTCTGTCACAAGCAAACGCCTTACCTTTTCCGCTCCGACGGCGAGCAGAATTGGATGGGACGCTACTTCTTCACCGGTGGAATGATGCCCAGCGAGAACCTATTGGAAAGCGTCGGGTCACGATTGACCTTGGCCCAGAAGTGGCGATGGAGCGGCATGCATTATGCGAAGACCAGCCGGGCGTGGCTGGAGAATCACGACCGCTGCAGCGAATCGCTATTACCGATTCTGAAACAGACCTACGGCGAGGACCACGCGATCATGTGGCAGAATCGCTGGCGAATGTTCTTTATGGCGTGCGAGGAGTTGTTTGCTTTCAACGGCGGCAACGAGTGGTTCGTTTCCCATTATCTGTTCGAACGATGAGCACAATCCATTGTTAAATGTCATGCTCGCCAGTACCGCTGCGATCGCCTGTCTGATGCTCGCGATCTGGCTGCTGAGTCTGTGGAAACGCGACGCCAGCATCGTCGACATCGGCTGGGGCCTCGGGTTTGTGCTGGTCGCATGGACGGCGTATTGCATCGCCGATCGCGATTCGGCCGATTGGTTGTTGCCCGTGCTGACAACAATCTGGGGCGTGCGACTCAGCGGCTACTTGTTCTGGCGGAACCATGGTCAACCCGAAGACTATCGCTATCGAGAGATGCGGGCGAAGTGGGGCTCGGCCTTCGCGTGGATCAGTCTGCTGACCGTCTTTGGATTGCAGGGCGTGGTGATGTTTGTCGTCGCGTTGCCGATTCAAATCGGAACGGCGTTGGCCGACCGAGATCTAGTCTGGATTAAAGTCGTGGGTGTGATCGTTTGGGCTGCGGGGTTGTGTTTCGAATCGGTGGGCGATTGGCAGTTGGCTCGTTTTAAAGCCGCTTCGGACAACAAGGGGCAAGTGCTCGACAGCGGCTTGTGGCGTTACACGCGTCACCCCAACTATTTCGGCGACTTCCTAGTTTGGTGGGGCTTGTTTCTTGTCAGCCTCTCTCTGACCGCCGCTTGGTGGACGATCATCGCTCCGTTGTTGATGTCAGTGCTGCTGATGCGTGTCTCGGGCGTGACATTATTAGAGACGAAGTTGTCGACGTCGAAGCCAGGCTATGCGGAATACGTCGCCCGAACGAATGCCTTTTTCCCTGGCCCTGTGAATATTGGCGACGGCTAAGTTGGCAGATCGATGGAGCGGCAACACCGTTTCCCGTTTACGCCTTGGCCGTTGATTGCAGCGACCGCTGCATGATGTGTTTGGGAACACCGCGCAGCCCCCAGACCAAGCCGATTTTGGACATCATCCACAACGTGTAATACGAGATATCGATTTCCCACCAGACGAAACCTTGGCGAGCGGAGGATTGGTAGTGATGGTGGTTGTTGTGCCATCCTTCGCCGAGTGTCAGCAGCGCCACGGGCAGATTGTTGCGGCTGTTGTCTCGCGTTGCGAATCGTCGCCGACCGAAGATGTGAGCGAAGGAGTTGACGGAATAGGTGGCGTGATAGAGGGCGACGGTGGAAACGAAGAAGACCCAGATGAGCAGTGAAAGCCCACTGGTTTGCAGCGTTGGTGCCACGGCGTTTAAGACCTCGCCGGTGACGTAGACTAGCAATGCAAAAGCGACGCCGATCGGCATCGACAGTCGTTCGAGCCATCGCAGTTCGGGGAAGCGGAGCCAGTCGCGGATCAGATTCTCCCGGACCTCGCTGCTGCGATCGGCGAGGATCCATCCGAAGTGAGACCATATGAAGCCGCGTGGGATCGGCGAATGGACGTCGTCGGGCTGATCCGATTGGCGGTGGTGATGACGATGGTGAGCAGCCCACCACAGCGGCCCCTTCTGCAACGCGGTCAGGCCGATCAGGGCCCCGGCAAATTGAACGGGCCGCGACGTTTTAAATGCCCGGTGGGCGAAGTAGCGGTGGTAAAACGCCGTCAATGCAAACGCTCGCAGCAGGTACAGCCCGATTGCTGCAGCAATGTTAAAGACGCTCCATGAGACCCAGACCAAGCCCAGACAACCGAGATGCATGGCGATCAGTCCGAACAACCGAGCCCATGCGATCTCTTCCGACTCGAGCTTCCGTGGCTCCGCGATGTCTGTTTCCAAAATCTTCTCCTCGCCCATCTACAATGTGAATCGGTCGTTGCGATCAAGCTGCCGGAAGCATACGGAAGCGACCTAACGATCGTTGTAGGGGCGAGTTGTGATTTGACCACTTTTCCGTTTTCGCCTGAGTGCCTTTATTGATCGTCGGCTTCAGGTGATGCCGGCTCGTCCGTGGCGGCTTCTTCCGTTCGCGATTCTTCTTGCGCCAAGGCTTCCTGTTTTGCCAGCTTCTTGGCTTCGCGGCGGGCTTGGTGTTCGGCGGCCATCGCTTCGATCGTCAGCACGACTTCGGGGGCGACGCGGCCGAACTGCTTTTCGTACAGGGATTCAATGAATTCGGGCAACGGCAGCTTCCAAGGCTGATCCTTGCGGTCGGCGTAGTTGCTGAATCGCTTCGGACTCAGCCCCAGTTCGCGGGCCATCTGGACCTGCGCGTCGGTCAGCCGATACTTTTTGCGGACGGCGATCCACGGTTGGAATTTGTGCGGGATCCGCTGCTTTTTGGTCATGGTTTGTTTCGGTTGCCACCGCTGCGTGCGGCGGAGTGAAGGGGAACGGATGGGATCCTCCACGTAGGCGGCATCGCCTGGACAGCAGTCGCCGTGGTGGAGGATCGCAAGTTGAGGACCCGTCATAATAATGAGCGACGTTGGGCAAGGGAACCATTGTTTGTCAGTCGGCCTGGTATGCGGTGCGACCGACGCGTTTCTTGTTCCCCTCCCTCCAGCTACAATCATCCGTCCACTCTCTCCACCCCACCTCCCTCAAGGCGAAAACGATGCGTCGATTCCAGAGACTCTCGCTGTCGATTGGTTTACCGTTGTTGCTGTTGGTCCTCGTGCCGATGACGGCCAGTTGCCAGCAGATTCCGCCGACGCATCGCGATCTCGCCTACGACGACCAGCACGCGTCGCAGCGGTTGGATGTCTATCTGGCGAAGTCGGAAACGCCGGTCCCGGCGATGGTCTACATCCATGGCGGCGGTTGGCGGGGAGGTTCGAAGAATCGCTTGCCTCAATGGCTCAGCAACGCAGTCGCGCAGGGCTGGCTTTCGGTCGTCTCGATCGAATACCGATTCACCGACGTCGCGCCGCATCCGGCGCAGACCGACGACTGCTTGCGAGCGATTCAGTTTGTCCGCAGCAACGCCGCGGCGTGGAACATCGATCCCGATCGGATCGGCGTGACCGGCGGATCGGCTGGCGGACACCTTTCGCTGTGGGTTGCATTGCACGACGATGTGGCCGATGCCCAGGCGACCGATCCGATTAAAAAACAGTCGTCACGCGTGGCGTGCGCTGTCAGTTTTGCTGGCCCCACCGATTGGTCGCTGTTGTCCGATATCGAACACAAGCATCCCGCCTACCGACAATTGCTGGGCTATCAACCGGGAACGGCGGTTGCCGAAATGGATGCCGACAAAATGAAAGACGTCTCGCCGATCAGCTTTGTCAGCAGCGACGATCCGCCGATCATGCAGGTCCACGGCGACGCAGACGATATCGTGCCGATCAAACATGCCCGGCGGATGGACAAACAATTGCAAGAAGCAGGTGTCACAGCGGAACTTGTTGTGGTGCCGGGAGCCAATCATGGAGTTGCGGGAGCCGGTGGAGATGCTGGCAAGCGAGCCTCCGAATTCGTACGTGAAACAATAGGGAAGAAGTAGTCGGATGGCGAAGTCTGAAAAAACGGTATGGATCGTCGCAGCGAAGCGAACTCCTCAGGGACGCTTGCTCGGCGCGTTGGCAAAACAATCGGCGGTCGATCTGGCTGTCGCGGCCGGACGCGAGGTCGTCGCATCGGTCGATCCCGGTTGGATCGATTCGGTGATCGTTGGCAACGTGCTGAGTGCAGGACTGGGGATGAACGTCGCGCGGCAAGTTGGCGTGCGGTTGGACCTGCCAGTCAGCACGCCCGCCTTCACCGTCAATATGATGTGCGGTTCGGGGATGCAGGCGGTGATCCTGGCGGCTCAAGCGATCCAGAACGGATCGGCCAAAATGGTTTTGTGCGGCGGGACCGAATCGATGTCCAATGCACCCCACTTGATGCAGCGGGCCCGCAGGGGATACAAGTTGGGCGACGCGGTGCTTGTCGATTCGGTGTTGCGCGACGGGCTGACCGACGCGTTCAGCGGCGATCACATGGGCCAAACCGCCGAGCGGTTGGCGGCCAAGTACGAGATCTCCCGCGCGGCGCAAGACGCGTTTGCGGTTCGCAGCCAAACGCTGTACGCCGCGGCGCAGCAGGCGGGACGATTTGCCAACGAGATCGTCGCTGTTGACGGCTGTGTCGAAGACGAGCATCCGCGGCCGGGAACGACTGTGGAACAGCTGGCCAAAATGTCGCCCGCGTTCCAAAGCGATGGCACCGTGACGGCGGGAAACGCTTCGGGAATCAACGACGGCGCGGCGATGTTGCTGTTGTGCGACGAAGACTGGGGACGCCAGTGCGGCTTGGAACCGATGATGGTTCTGACAGCCAGCGCCGTCGCGGGCTGCGAGCCTGAATTGATGGGGCTCGGCCCGGTTCACGCGGTGCGAAAACTGGGCGTCGATCCGCAGTCGTTTGATGCGATCGAATTAAATGAAGCTTTTGCGGCGCAGTCGCTGGCTTGTATGCGTGAATTGAAACTAGATGAAGCCCAGGTCAACTGTGACGGCGGCGCGATCGCATTGGGGCATCCGATTGGTGCCAGCGGAGCGCGGTTGATCGTCCATCTGGCACACCGCCGGCCCCGACGCGGGCTGGCGACGCTGTGTGTCGGTGGTGGGATGGGATGTGCCGTTGTTTTGGATAAACCAGAGTGAAAGCTGTCGAAGTGAAGCAATGTGGGATCTGGGAACCAACCCAGGAAACGATCGACGCCACCAACGTGGCTTGGCTGATGCAGCGCGCCGGCGTCGACAATTACGAAGCCTTGCACGATTGGTCGATCCAGCGTCGCGAACTGTTTTGGGAGTCGGTCGTCGAACGATTGGCGATTCCTTTCCAAACGCCGTTCGATCGGATCGTCGATGTTTCCGAAGGAGTCGCCTCGCCGAAGTGGTTCCCCGGTGGGAAGTTGAACATTGTCGAGAGCTGCTTTAACGCGGCTGCCGATTCGACGGCGATCATCTATCAGCACGAAGCGGGCGAATTGGAAACGTTGACCGTTCGTGAATTGCGGGCGCTTGCGTCGCGAGTCGCCGATGGGCTGCGACAACGCGGATACAAGCCGGGCGATGCGATTGCGATCTTGATGCCGATGACTGTCGAATGCGTTGCGATCTATCTCGGCATCGCGTGGGCTGGCTGTGTCGCTGTCAGTATCGCCGACAGCTTCCAACCCAAAGAAATCGCGACGCGGCTGAAACTGTCTGGCGCCGTCGGAATCTTCACTCAAGATGTCTTCCCCCGCGGTGGGAAATCGCATCCGTTGTTCGCTGGCGTCAAGCAAGCCGGGGCGCCGGCGGCGATCGTCGTCTCCGAAGGCTCGACAGCCGACCTGCGCGATGGCGATTGTCACTGGAGCGATTTTCTTGGCGATGACGAGGACGCGACGGTTGCCGTTTGCGAGCCCTCGGATCCGATGAACATCCTGTTCTCTTCGGGGACGACGGGCGATCCTAAAGTGATTCCGTGGACGCATACGACACCGATCAAATGTGCGGCCGATTCCCACTTCCACCAGAACATCCAGCCGGGCGACGTCGCTGTCTGGCCAACCAATATCGGTTGGATGATGGGCCCCTGGCTGATCTTCTCTGCTCTGATGAACCGGGCTTCGATGGGGCTCTATTACGGATCGCCCACTGGGGCGGAGTTCTGCCGGTTTGTTCAGGACGCGCGGACGACGATGTTGGGAGTGATCCCCAGCCTGGTGAAAACGTGGCGAGCAGCGGACGCGGCTCAAGGGCTCGATTGGAGTTCGATCGAGCTGTTCAGTACGACCGGCGAATGCTCCGCCGCGGACGATATGCGGTGGTTGATGGAGCAGGCTGGCGGTCGACCGGTCATCGAATATTGTGGTGGCACGGAGCTCGGCGGCGGCTACATCGCATCGACGCTCGCGCTGCCTTGCAAAGTCGGTGAGTTCAACACGCCGACGCTTGGTACCGAAATGGTGATCTTGGACGCCGAGGGTCAACCAGCCGACAGCGGCGAGGCGTTCCTTGTCCCTCCGACGATCGGGATGTCGACGCAATTATTGAACAGGGACCACCACAAATCGTATTACGCAGCGACCCCGTGCCGTCATGAAGGGGACGTTTTGCGACGGCATGGCGACCAGATCCAGCGGATTCCCGCTGGGGGCTGGCGAGCGATGGGGCGAGCCGACGATACGATGAACCTGGGTGGGATCAAAGTCGGTTCGGCGGAGATCGAACGCGTGTTGCAAGGCGTCGCGGGGCTCTCCGAAACGGCGGCGATCGGCGTCGCGCCCGACGGCGGTCCCAGCCAACTGGTGATCTACGTGGTGCTTGCGAAAGACGTGACGGTCGACAAGAAGGAGCTGATGGCGGCGATGCAATCGGCGATTCGAAAAGAATTGAATCCGTTGTTCAAAATCCACGACATCCTTCCTGTCGATGTGATGCCACGAACCGCGTCGAACAAAGTCATGCGACGCGTGCTCCGCGATCAATACCTCCAACATGCAAAAGGTTGCTCGTGAAGCGTACAGTTATGATCAGCGGTGCTGGCAGCGGATTGGGGCGTGGGCTTGGAATCTGTTTGGCCGGGCAAGGGCACACGATTTTGGCAACCGATCTCGATTTGTCGCGAGCCGAACAGACGGCTGCGGAGATCGTGGCTGCGGGAGGTGCGGCGCAGGCTCATCAATTGGATGTGTCGAGTGAACAGAATGTGCAGGAATTGCTTGCTCGCGTCGGCCCGATCGACGTTTTGATCAACAACGCCGGCTTGCAGCATGTCGCCCCGTTGGAAGATTTCCCGCTGGCGAAGTGGGAGCAATTGTTCGACGTGATGGTCAAGGGAACGTTCTTGATGTCGCGAGCCGTGTTGCCGGGAATGCGAGCCGCCGGATATGGCCGACTGATTCATATCGGTTCGATTCATTCGCTGGTGGCGTCGCCGTACAAGACGGCGTATACGGCTGCCAAACACGCGATCCTTGGCTTTTCGAAGGTGTTGGCGCTCGAGACAGCTGGTTCGGAGATCACCAGCAACGTCATCTGCCCCGCCTACATTCGGACGCCGCTGGTCGACGCGCAGATCGGCGACCAAGCGATCGCACGCGGGATAACCGAAGCCGAAGTGATCGATCAGGTGATGTTGGCACCGATGCCGAAGAAGGCGTTTATCGAATGCGACGAGGTCGCCGCGGCGATCGAATATCTGGCCAGCCCGTTGGCTCGGAACGTCACAGGCCAAACGCTCACAATCGATGGTGGCTGGACCGCGCAATGAACCTCCTGATCATCCTTGCGGCACTCGGCTTTTTGATGCTCGCCGCCTACCGCGGCTACAGCGTGATCCTGTTCGCTCCGCTGGCAGCGATGGGAGCCGTGTTGTTGACCGATCCGGCGGAAGTCGCCCCGATGTTTACGGGGCTGTTCATGGACAAGATGGCCGGCTTCTTCAAACTCTACTTCCCGATCTTTCTGCTCGGTGCGGTCTTCGGCAAAACGATGGAGCTGTCGGGATTTGCGAAATCGATCGCGTCGGCGATCATCGAATTACTGGGACGGCAACGCTCGGTGCTGTCGATCGTGATCGTCAGTGCGCTGCTGACTTATGGCGGCGTGTCGCTGTTTGTGGCGGTCTTTGCCGTCTATCCGTTTGCCGCCGAATTGTTTCGTCAGAGCGGAATTCCGAAGCGATTGATCCCCGCGACGATCGCGTTGGGAGCGTTCAGTTTCACGATGGATTCGTTTCCCGGAACGCCTCAAATCCAGAACGTGATCCCCGCGGCATTCTTCAAGACCGACATCTACGCCGCGCCGTGGTTGGGGATCCTGGGCGGGCTGTTCACGCTGTTGGCAGGTCTGCTGTTCTTGGAATGGCGCGTCCGCGTCGCCGCCGCAAACGAAGAGGGATATGGCGACGTCTTGTTGAACGAACCTGCGGCGTTTGAGCACGATCGGCTTCCTTCGCCCTGGCTCGCCATGCTGCCGCTGCTGGTCGTTGCGGTCGCTAACAAAATCCTGACCGGTGCGATTCCGCGACTGTACGGTGAATCGCACGCATTTATTCCAGCGGTTGTTGGGACATCTGAACCGGTTGTTCAGGACGTCGCCAAAATCTCGGCGATCTGGTCGATCGAAGCAGCGCTGATCCTGGGGATCTTGACGGTGATGTTGCTGGCTTGGCGGCATCTGTTCAAAAAACTTTCCGAGGGAACAAAGCCGGCGATCGCAGGAGCGTTGTTGGCTGCGACCAACACGGCATCGGAATACGGATTTGGCGCAGTGATCGCTGCTCTGCCCGGCTTCTTGATTGTCTCCGATGCGCTGCGATGGATCCCCAATCCGTTGGTCAACGAAGCGGTGACCGTGACGACATTGGCTGGGATCACAGGATCGGCGTCGGGCGGTTTGAGCATCGCGTTGGCGGCGATGTCCGAAACGTTTATCGCCAATGCGGAAGCCGCCGGGATTCCGTTGGAGGTCTTCCATCGAGTCGCTTCGATGGCCAGCGGCGGCATGGACACGCTGCCTCACAACGGCGCAGTGATCACGCTGTTGGCTGTCTCCGGGCTGACACATCGTCAAGCGTATGGCAACATCTTTGGAATCACATTGATCAAGACACTGGCGGTCTTTGTCGTGATTGTGATCTATCAATGGACCGGATTGGTTTGACAGCAGACGCTTCGTCGCGATGAAATCCTTTCCTCTACAAACGAATATAAGACAATGATCAGCATCGACCTGACACAGAAGACAACCGTGGTTACCGGTGGCGGACAAGGGCTGGGACTGCAGACGGCGACGACGCTGCACGCCGCTGGAGCCAACGTCGTGTTGACCTATTTCCAGGACGCTGCGGGGGTGAACCAGCAGCGAGCCGAGCAGGCGGCCAGCGGCTTGGGGTCGCGGGCGAAGGCGGTCGAAGGAGACGTCCGCGATCGCGATTCGATCGCAGCGATGTTCGATGCCGTGGTCGGGCACTTTGGATCGTTGGACATCGTCGTCAACAACGCGGCGATCTTGCGAGACCGCACGCTGAAGAAGATGTCCGATGACGAATGGGGTTCGGTAATCGATACGAACCTATCGGGCGTCTATCGCGTTTGCAAAGAGGCGTCGGAGCGGATCGCCGATGGCGGGCGAATCGTTAACATGACATCGATCTCCGGCTTTACTGGCTTCTTCGGCCAGGCGAATTATTCAGCTGCCAAAGCGGGCGTGGTTGGACTGACCAAAGCGATCAGCAAGGAACTGGCCAGCCGACGGATCACCGTCAACGCGGTCGCTCCCGGCGTGGTGCTGACCGAGATGGGAGCTTCGATTCCCGAAGCGGCCCGCGCCGAGATGCTGAAACAAATTCCTTTGGGGCGATTTGGTGAACCGTCGGAAATCGCCAACGCGATCCTGTTTCTGTGCAGTCCGTTGGCCGATTACATGACCGGACAGACGCTGCACGTCAACGGCGGTTGGCTGGTTTGATCGCTTCGAGTAGTGTCGGCTAAGCATGTCGCAATATATTTTCCGGGCAAACCGCAGGCTCTTCGGACCGTCGAAAGAATTAGCGGCGGGACGTAGTGGACGAGGTTACGAGTCCCCGCGATTTGGTCTGATGCAAAAGGACTCGTAGCCTCGTCCACTACGCTTCGTTGAACGGGATTGCGGTTAAACCTAGAAGGCTGCTTGCTGGCTGCTTATAATCGGCGAACTTCCAGAACGACACTACTTGAGTTTTATCGCCTTGGCTGCACCGCTACTGACCGCCGAACAGATCACTCGCCGCGATTCCGCCACCGGTCGCGTGTTGATCGATCGGGTTTCGATGTCGATCGCTGCCGGAGAACGGATCGGTTTGGTCGGTTCCAGCGGCGCAGGGAAGACCGTTTTGATGCGGTCGATGGTTTTATTGGATCCTGTTCAAGAAGGCCGCATCCTATGGCAGGGGCAACCGGTTGTTGGAAGCGAGGTGCCCGGATTCCGCAGCCGCGCGATGTATCTGCCTCAATTGGTCCCGGTCACCGATGGGACTGTCGAAGAATTTCTGCGGTCGCCGTTTGAATGGAAGATCCATCGAGATCGCCGCTACGACGCCGATCGGATCGCGGCTTGGATCGACGCGTGTGGGTTGAATGTCGATTTGCCGCGAGGGCCGATGATGCAAGCCAGCGGCGGCGAGCGGCAGTTGTTTGCGCTGCTGCGTGCGTTGCAGTTGGATCCGATCGTCGTGCTGTTCGATGAAGCGACGGCGTCGATGGATGCCGAGTTGACTCGTCGCGTCGAAGCGATGATCAGCGATTGGCAAGCGGCAGATCCACAGCGGTCGATCGTTTGGACCAGTCACAGCAGCGAGCAGATCGACCGGATGACCGATCGCCAGATCCAGCTACAAGCCGGGCAGGTTGTCGGCGAGCGACAAGGAAGCGTGGCGGGGGAAGCAGGAAATGTGTAGGCCTTTTTATTACGTGGGGCGTCGATTGAAGCGGTGCGACAACGCCGCCGGTTGAATCGATTTGAACGAGGGGGGAACCGATGAGTCCGACAAAGCCTAAACGTCAACTGCTGCCGCCGATGTGGCAGTTGCCCGAAGAGTTTCGGCATCGCTTGGGATCGACCGCGGGACGCCAGCGGGCGATGCTGGCCGACGGTCATTTATTGCTGGTGTTGCACGTCGTTCCCGGAGCGGATGATACGACGCGAACGGGGCGTTTCTTCTGGCGGGAAACCTCGGGAACATGGCACAGCTCCGATTCGGGAGCCGGCCCGGCGGCATTGCACAAACACTTGGATCAATACGCCGCGGCGTTGGATGCGTCGGAGCAGTTGGAGACCGAGGCGTTGCATGCCGACCAGTACCTGCAGTTGCTCGAACGGCTATCGCCCTTGCTGCGAGCGTCGCGAAATATGTTGCAGGTCCTGGAGGAGGCTCGCAAAGAGGTTCCGCAGGACCGCGACCTGATCGAATGCCGCGACCGGGCTTACGAGATTTCGCGGACGGCGGAACTGCTGTACGGCGACGCCAAAAATGCGATGGACGTCGCGGTGGTTCGCCGCGCCGAACAGCAGGCCGAAGCGAGCGACCGGATGGCTCGAGCATCTCACCGGTTGAACGTCCTGCTGGCGATGTTCTTCCCGATCGCCACGCTGGCGGCGATGTTTAGCACGGTCTTCACGGAGGGCTGGCGGCTGTCCGATTCGCCGGTGCCGTTTGTGATGTTTGTCGGGGTGGGGCTGGTCTCGGGCCTGCTGCTGACTCTTTTCATCACCCGCCCCGGCGGGCCCGAAATCGGTTGGAAACGCCCCCGGTAGTTTGGGCTTCGCGTCCAAGGTGAACCCGTCGCACAGCACGATCGTGTGCAAGTCGAATCGAAGCCGCGGTAGCGGCAACACGCGTGAGGGGCGAAAGGGGACAGGCACATTCCTGGCACGCCTGTCGCGGGCCGAAGGTCCAGCAATTTGCATAGCCCAGCCTGCAGGGCTGGGTATCAGCCGACGTCGCCCGGTTTCATTTCACAACAGGCGAAGGGGCAACGCCCCGGGGGAGGTGGTGACAATCGACCGGGCCTACAGCCCAACCATGTCAATCATCGCCGCTAGAACCCAGGCCGATGGCCTGGGCTATGCAAATTGCTGGACCTGCGGCCCTGACTCTATGCTGCCGCCGCCTCCGCGGCTTTTCCGCTACCGCTGGGAGCTTTCGCCCTGCTTGAATAGCTTCGAAGCTGGCAAAAGCTGCGGCGATCGGATAGGCTCAACAGAGTGGGGGCCCGCGACGGATTGCCGGCCCCCTGGCGCGGCCCTTGCCGGTCGGCTGTCGCGCCCATCGCCTTTATTTTCTTCTTGTAGATCGTTGGTCGGATTGATAATGCCTGTTCGCAACACCTACGTCATTGTGGCGGTGATGATCGTGTCGGTCGCCTGTTATTTGAAGGCGGATCGAATGAAACACGCCGGACCGGTCGGAGACGCGATCTCGATGATCGATCGCTATTACGTCGATCCGGTCGACCACCGCGCTTTGGTCGATGGAGCGATGCAGGGGGTGGTGAGCCAATTGGATCCCTATTCCCAGTTCATCGATCCCAGTTCGTACGGCCATTTCCAAGACGCGCTGCAGCAGCGGTTTGCCGGGATCGGGATCATCGTCGAACAGCCCGATAAAGAGGACCGCGTGCGCGTCGTGACGCCTCTGTTTGCAACGCCCGCGTTTAAGGCGGGGCTGCGACCGGGAGACCGGATCATGGAAGTCGATGGGACGACAACTGAAGGGCTCGAAATCGGAAAGGTCAGCGATTTGTTGCGCGGCCCCGAGGGGACTGTCGTTTCGATCCTGGTCCAGCGAGGCGATCAAACGCTGCAGGTCGAAGTGCAGCGCGCTTGGATTCCGCTGGAATCGGTGCTGGGAGATTACCGCGATTCGGACAACAACTGGGTCTTCCGACTGCGTGAAGAGCCGCGGATCGCCTACATCCGCGTGACGACGTTTGCCGAACAGACCGTCGACGAGATCACCGCGGCATTGGAACAACTGGACAACGATTTTGATTCGTTGATCATCGACCTGCGTCAGAATCAAGGCGGGCTGTTGTCGGCCGCCGTCGATATCGCCGACATGTTTCTCGAAGACGAAGTGATCGTGACGACACGCGGTCGCGGCGGCAAGCTGGAGGCGGAGTTTTCGGCGACCTCGGGAGTACTGGTCGACGACGACAAACCGCTTGTGATTATGATCGATGGTGATTCGGCCAGCGCCAGCGAGATCGTCGCTGCGAGCTTGAAGGATCATCGCCGAGCAACGGTCATCGGCGAACGGTCCTTCGGCAAGGGAACGGTTCAAAACGTGCTGCCGCTGGAATCGGGACGCAGCGCGCTGAAGCTGACCACCGCCCGCTACTACCGCCCCAACGGCGAGAACATCCATCGCCTGGAGGGTTCGACCGACGAAGAGGCTTGGGGAGTTCGCCCTAACGAAGGCTTTGAGGTCAAGCTGTCCGACGACCAACGGATGGCCGCGATGAAGCGCCTGCAAAGCGCCGCCTACCCGATCATGCCCGAAACGGCTGTCGTGGTGACGAAAGATGCTTTGCCTGTGGACGTCACGAGTCCGGCGACGACAGAAACCGATAGCACGGAGGCGTCGAAGCCGGCCGCGGCGGCAGAAACGCCGCCGAGCGACGCGGATTCGGAAGAAGCCATCGAAAAAGTGTCGGCCGACCCGCGGGCACTCGACCAAGATCCGCAACTGATCAAGGCTGTCGAGTTTCTGAAGCAGGCGAATGGGCGAACGCAAAAGCTGGCCGCTTAGGTACGCGGGGGGGACCTGCTTAAGACGCCCAATCGGCCTTCGGTTTTTCATGCACCGTCGGCGACCCGCTTCCTTGCAATGCCTGGACCTTGGCCGCGAAAGAGTCGACGTTTTGTTGGCCGACCAGCGGATGCAGGTTCACACGGTGAGTGACGCTTCCGCCGGGGGGAACGGTCGCGACGCGCCCTTGTTTTCCTTCAAAGCTGCGTGGGTTCGGGAAATTCGTTGACGGTTCGAGCCCCGTGACATAGCCGTCCTGGTGCGCCGCGGTATTTTTCCAAACGATAAAATAGGGGAGCGTGTTCGTGTCGTAGGAAAGTCCAAAACCCTGATCGCCGCCGGGGGATTGCAGCATCATCGCCGTTGATCCGGCGGCATCGGACTTCATTCGGAATAAATGCACCTGTTCCTGGAATCCCGATTCCGGACCGCGATACCGATCCCAAGTCGCGATGTCCGTTGCGGCGTGATCGTTCCGCGGCGCCACTTCTTCGAATGGGACCAACAGCTTTGCATCCGCTCCCAGCACCGGAGCGCCTACATTGATGTGATACAGCATCTGCGTTTCGGCTGGCTGCGAGCCGTGATTGCTCACCGTGTCTTCGATCTCGATCTCGCGACCTCCCGGGGCGACGGAGACCCGCGTTGTCAGTGTTAAATTATTGAAAAACAGCCGCTTTTCGTGCGTTTCTCCCGCGACGACGCATCGCCCCTCGACCTCCTCTGACCACACCCTCTCTGCCGGGGTGTTTGCGATCCGCCCGTGCAGCGGATACCGCAATTGCCCCGATTCGTCGAATTCGGGGGCTCCATTGCTGACCAAGCCGCACCGGACCAGCAGTTCGTCAAATCCTTCCAGCCAGCCGATGCCGCCGGGATCGTGGACCGGAACCAGCGATGGGTGGATGGGGCCATCGACGGGCGAGTTCCATTTGAAGGGGATTCCATCGCAAATCACTTGCCAAATCGCCATCCCGCGGGTCGGCAACAGGGTCACCTGCATCGGTCCGGTATCGATCTGCACCACCTCGATCCCCGCCCCACGACCGCTGGCGATCGTGCCGTACTTCAGGGTGATTTGCCCCTCGGGCGACTCCATCGCGGCCAAGCAGCCTTCGCGCGGCGGATGCCAATCGATCGCGGGGAGCGTGCGGGGGGCTGCGGGATTCTTGAAGTTGGTTGCCATATGGGGGCCTCGAGCAGGTATGGGGGGTGAGTTTTTGTCGATCTTTTGTTGCACCGCGAATGATCGAATCGCCGACACTGACTTGTTTCAGGCGTCGATGCCGAATAAAACATCGTGCGCCGGTCTGACCGCCTTTTCGGATGGGTCACCGGCGGAATATCAACAGGTTATCTCATTAGGACACCACGAAAAATGCCTCAAATAAGCCTCGACGAAGGATTGGTCAAATCGGACAACGTCGCATCCGTCCTGGATTCGGCAATGAACGCAGGCGGTGGACTGCTGCGTTTAACACCCACTTGGGTGCCTCGATCCTTCCTTCAACCGGGGCGCCGGATTAAGCTGCACCCGAGCGATTATTACCGCTTCGGTGCCGATCGCGGTGGCATCGATGAACGTTGGTTCGGCAGCACGACCGAAGCGGCCAACGAGGGACGCGTCTGGCACGAAGGCCTCAGCTTCTGCCTGCACGAAGGGCAAAAGTTCTTGCTCAAAGATGCCGTTGCCGAAGCGGGCGACCGCTTGATCGGTAAAGACATGTTCTCGAAGTACGATCGCTGGCCAGTCTACAGCAAGTTCTTCGACAACATGGGCCCGATCCCGCACCACATGCACCAGAGCCAAGAAGATGCGGCGTTGGTCGGCCAAGAAGGGAAGCCCGAGAGCTATTACTTCCCGCCACAATTGAACAACGTCGACAACAACTTTGCCTACACCTTCATGGGGCTCGAACCAGGCACCACCAAGGATCAAGTTCGCAAGTGCTTGGAAAACTGGAACGAAGGGGACAACGGAATCCTCGACCTCTCGCGTGCCCACCGCCTGAAGCGCGGCACCGGTTGGTTGATCCCGCCGGGCGTTCTGCACGCTCCCGGTTCGCTATGCACTTACGAACCTCAGTGGGGCAGCGACGTCTTTGGCATGTTCCAATCGATCGTCGAAGGCCGCTACGTGCCATGGTCGCTGTTGGTCAAGGACATGCCCGAAGACAAGCACCAAGACCTCGACTTCATCATTGGCCAGCTCGACTGGGAAAAGAACGTCGACACCCACTTCAAGGAATCGAACTACCTGGAACCGATCGTCGACACCGACCGCAGCGGCGACGGGTATGAAGACCTGTGGATCGTCTACGGCCGCGTCGATGGCAAGCAATTGTTCAGCGCCAAAGAGCTGACGATTCAACCGGGCAAGAAGTGCACGCTTCAAGAACCGGGTGCCAGCAGCTGGATCACGATGCAGGGCAAGGGCAAGATGGGCAGCTTGAACCTGCAAACGCCCGCTTCGATTCGCTTCGGCGAAAACACCGAAGACGAGATCTTCATCTCGTACGAAGCTGCCAACGCCGGCGTTGTGATCGAGAATACCGGCAGCGAGCCACTGGTTGGCCTGCGTTACTTCGGTCCCGATGTGCATCCGAATCTGCCGCTGCACGGCGGATCGAAATAGCACGCCGCATCCGGTTTGCCGCCAGCCGGAGTCAAAGGATTTCGGCTGGCCTCGGCAATCGTCGAACGGCCTCTTAGCATCTCGCTACAATAGCCCAACAGAACCACTGTGGGTTGTTGCTCACACACCAAAGCACGTACAAGGCACGGAACAGGAACAACGATGAAACTACACAACGCGATGTGGCCCGGACTGGTTGGCAAAGGGACCGACGAGGGACAAGAGCCGCCGATCAGTCTGGAAAAGATGCTCGACCTGACAGCCGCTGCCGAAGTCAACGGTCAGAAGTTCGACGGCATCGATTATTTCCTGTTCCTGCCTCACACCAACCCTGAAGCGAGCGACGACGAACTGCGTCAGATCGCTGACCTGATCCAAAGCAAAGGCTTTGCCGTCGGGTCGCTGGTCGCTCCCGTATGGCCCGGCACGATTGGCGATTCCGCGATGGGAACCGCCGAACAACGCGAAAAGTTCCTCTCGGCAGTCAAGATGGCCTGCCGCGTCGCTGGCATCTTCGATAACCATGGCGTTCGCAAATACGGCGTGATCCGCATCGACAGCGCCGAGTTTGGCGTCGAAAAGTGGAAAGAGAACCCGTCGTCCAACACCGCCCAAATCGCAGCGACCTTCAAAGAAGCTGCCAAGATCGCCGCCGATCACGGCCAGCGTTTGGCTGCCGAAGGCGAGATCTGCTGGGCCGGCATGCACAGCTGGAAGGACATGTTAGACCTTCTCGAAGCGGTTGGGATGCCCGAGAGTCTCGGTTTCCAAGCCGACCTGGCGCACACCTATCTGTACCTGATGGGCTACAACGCCGCCGAACACGCGCTGCTGCAACCGGGCTACAGCGACGAAGAGTTTTACGCCGCGTATGAAAAGATGACCGACAAGCTGCGTCCTTGGACGATCGATTTCCACGTCGCCCAAAACGATGGCGAAGTCCACGGTGCCGGGTCGCACGACAAGACGGGCAAGCACTGCCCAGCGGATGACCCCAACGGCAAATTGGATATCGTCCGTTGCGCCAGCTACTGGCTCAAAGACGCTTCGTCGCGCGGCATCCAACATATCTGTTGGGACGGCTGCATGTTTCCCAACGCGACGTTGGAAGATCCCAAGACCTGGAACACGATCCTCGACACGATGATCAAGGTTCGCGACGCCAACGCCAGCTTGGTTTAACACCCGCGGGCTGCCTGCCGCCTTTTGCTCCGCGAAAGGCGACCATCGCGGCAGACGACGCTTGGCAGCCGATCGGCATTGAATAGATCCTCACAACACTTCAGAAACGAGACACCATCAACATGAAAAACGTCAACATCGGAATGATCGGTTACGGTTTCATGGGCAAAGCGCACACCAACGGCTACGCCCAAGCGAACCACTTCTTCAAGCTCGGCCACAAACCGGTCCTCAAGGCGCTGTGTGCCCGCAACGCGGAAAAGGCTCAAGAGTTTGCCGACAACTGGGGCTACGAATCGATCGAAACCGATTGGCGTGAATTGCTGAAGCGCGACGACATCGACGCCGTCGACATCTGCGTGCCGAACAACTTGCACAAAGAGATCTCGATCGCCGCCGCCGAAGCGGGCAAGGCGGTTCTGTGCGAGAAGCCGCTGGCGATCGACGTCGCCGAAGGCGAAGCGATGTGCGAAGCGGTCGAGAAGGCGGGCGTGCCGAACATGGTTTGGTACAACTACCGCCGCATCCCCGCGGTCTCGCTGGCCAAGCAGATCATCGACGAAGGTCGCTTGGGCAAGATCTTCCATTACCGTGCGAACTTCTTGCAAGATTGGACGATCAACGCCGACGTCCCTCAAGGCGGTGCAGCGACCTGGCGCCTGGATGCCGAAGCAGCTGGCAGCGGCGTGACCGGCGATCTGCTGGCTCACTGCATCGATACAGCTCTCTGGCTTAACGGCGGCATCAAAGACGTTTCGGCGATGACCGAAACCTTTGTCAAGGAACGCCTGCATGCTGAAACCGGCAAGAAGGAACCTGTCACGATCGACGACGCGTGCATGTTCCATTGCCACTTCGACAACGGCTCCCTCGGCCTGTTCGAATCGACCCGATACGCTCGCGGTCACAAGGCGCTTTACACGCTGGAGATCAACGGCGAACACGGCAGCCTGGCCTGGGACCTGCACGACCTGCATCGCCTGCAGTACTTCAACTACGCCGACGACGGCATCGTCCGCGGCTGGCGCGACGTTCACGTATCCGATGGCGACCAACCCTACATGGGCAACTGGTGGGTGCCAGGTTTGAACGTTGGATACGAACACAGCTTCATCCACCAAGTCGCCGACTTCTTGAAGAGTCTCGACGAAGGGAAGCCCGTTCATCCATCGTTCCGCGACGCCTTGGAAACTCAAAAGGTCTGCGACGCAGTCCTCAAGAGCGCCAAAGACCGCGCCTGGATGGACGTGTAGTCCTCCATCGCTATCCGGCCGGACTCGAGGCTTCGGCCGATGGTACCGCGATTTCCACTTGCGTTTGCGCCCAGCGAAAGTAAGCGGGCAGGACGGATCACAATGTGCTAACAAGATCGAGCCGAGAGGGACCGCTGGTCGGGCCTGCTCGGCTCGTTCCATTTCACAATCTCCTTTTGATCGGCCGAAGCTTCGAGCCCTGCGGTCGGTCGATCAGAGTTTTCGATCCGTGACGACCTTCGAGGATTGCAGGATGTGATCGAGTCGTTTGGGGGCGAGGGAAAGCATGCGGTCTAGGAGCATTTCGGCGACGGCTTCGCCCGCGATGATCGATGGGATCTCGGCCTTGATCGGGTCGCGATTTGCGGTGGTGATCAGCGAAATATCCGCTATTTGACTGAGCGGTGAGTTGGGGAAATTTGTGAGGGCGATCACCGTTGCCTGCTGTGTTTCGGCAACGCTCGCCGCGTGCAGGATGTCCTTCGTCGCGCCCGATGAACTGATCGCGAAGAGGACATCCGATTCGTCGAGCAGCGTCGCGTTGACCGCCATCACATACCCTTCGGTCGATGGGCGGGCGTCGATACCAATCCGGACGAGCTTCCACGCCAATCCTGTCACCAGCGGTGCAGAGCTGGCAACACCCACGATTTGAACAACTCGGCAGGCCAGCAGGCGCTCGGCCGCTAATTGCAAGTCGTGGTCGTCCAGCAGTCTCAGGGTTTCACTGAGATCGTTCTTCAGCCGTCGCTCAACCTCGCTCCCCTGGCGGTCGTTCGGATCGCGTTCGGCGCGCACGTTGACCGCTTCGTCGGTTGCCAGCATCAGCTTGAAGTCTTGAAAGCCCTTGCAGCCCAGCTTCTGGCAAAAACGAATCACGGTTCCGTATCCGATCCCACTGATCGCAACGACTTCGGTGATCGAATGGTATGCCGACTCGGGATGCTTCTCGAAATATTCGCCAGCCCGCTGTTCTGCGTTGGTCAGTTCGCCATGCAGGCGACGAAACTTCTTCCGCCAGGATTCATCGGCGTAGGAGGAGCTTTGGGCAGCAGGGGTACTCATCAAAAGTTCACAGCGTCGGTTGTGGAGGGATCACGGGAAGAGTTTCAAGGTGCAGGGGGCATCTTGTCGGGCGTTAGCTTTAACTAATTTCCCGCGGCGAACCGCCGAGCGTAATCGTCCGAGGGGGCGTCGTCGACTCCTTCACTTGAACTTCATTTGCCCCCCACGCGCTCCCCGCAAGCAGCGATCGGGGGACCGAAGACCCCTTAGATCGGATTTAATATCCAAGGTGAGTTAAGTTGAAGTGAATCTTTGCACGGGCTTCCGGTTCTGGATTGTGGAAGCCGCCCATCGCACTTAAAAATGCATCGACATCGGCATTTTCTCACGCGAATATAATGTCCATTTGGTGTCGTTGCAAACGATCGTTCACGCTACAACCGTGGAGAATACAGAATGTCAGGCGTCCAGATTCGGGCCATCCGAGCCACCTTGATTAATCTAGCGAGTGCTACTGCGATAATGAGTGCCAGCCTTTTTGGGAACGTGTCTTCCGTCGATGCCGTGGAAAAAGCCCCAACTGCAGTGTAGGCGTTTGTCTGGGACTATCTCGACCCATGGACCAACCGCCGCGGAGCGTCCCAGTTGCTGACCGAAGCCGGATTCGAGGTCCATCCCTTGCCAAAGGACAGTTCTCCATGGGGCCTCTCGGGGCTGGTTTTTATCGGTAGCTTTGCCAGCGAAGACCCCGCCTACCAACCCTACATGAAGAAGTACGCCAAAGACCTCTATAAATTCGTCGACGACGGCAATGTCCTGGTCCAAATGACGCAGGCCGATCAGACCGAAGATCGCCCTCCGTTTCTTCCTACAACGCTCGAAGCGCGACGGTGCGATATCGATTCGGCCAAACTGCACGTCCTCTCCACAGGGCACACGCTCGCCCAAGGGTTTATCAAAGCCGACGGCACCGCGCAAGTGACCGGCGACCGCTTGGGGTGGGAGACGTTTGATCGGCACGGGGGATTTGAAGTCGTGATCAGTTCCGACGCTTACGCCAGCCACCCGATCTTGATGGAAGGAGCCTACGGCCAGGGGCGGATTGTGCTCGCGGCGATGCATGTCGACAAACGGATCGACGCCGACGGCAAGCCTTCCGCCGAAGAACATCTCGATCGGCTGGGGCAGCGGTTTGCCAAGAACCTGCTGCAACACGTCCAGGATGTCGAAGCCCGTCGTGCCGTTCCGATCCAGGTCACGCCGGCACCTCGCGTTCAAGGCAGCTTTATCGAGGGTTCCTGGACTTTGGCCCTACTCCCCGACACCCAAGTCTATTCGGTTCGCTTCCCGGGTTTGTTTTCAGCTCAGACCGCTTGGCTGCGTGCTCATGCGAAACAACGCAACATTCAATACGTTCTGCACCTGGGTGACATCACCAACAACAACACCAGAAAGGAATGGGAGAGAGCGGCCGAATCGATGCAGTTGCTCGACGGCCACGTCCCCTATGCGATCGTTGGTGGCAATCACGATTACGGCCCTTCGGGCGACGCATCGACGCGCGACACGTTGTTGAATGAGTATTTTCCTTACGAAAAAACAGCTGCGATGCCAGGGTTTGGCGGAGCCTTCGAAGCGGGAAAGCTTGACAACACGTACCATCTGTTCGAAGCGGGAGGTCAAAAGTGGATCGTCCTGGCGTTGGAATGGGGGCCGCGCGACGAGACGATCGCATGGGCTAACGATGTGATGACCAAGCATCCCGATCACAAAGGGATCCTTGTGACCCACGCCTACCTCTTCTCGAACTCTCGTCGCTACGATGCGACCGACAAGGTAAATCCCAATCACTGGAATCCGCACCACTATCGAACTCCCGGTGGCGTCAACGACGGCCAGGAATTGTGGGACAAATTGGTTCGCAAGCACAACTTTGTCTTCACCTTCAACGGCCATGTTCTCAACGACGGAACGGGCTATCGCGCCGACCCCAACGACACCGGCCAGCTGGTCCACCAAATGTTGGCGAACTACCAGATGCGAGAACTTGGCGGCGAAGCCTACCTGCGGCTGTTGGAATTCGATCCCGATGGCAATACGGTGCACGTGCTCGCGTACAGTCCGCTGCACGACCGCTACATGCTCGAGCAAGATCAATCGTTTACGATCCGATTGGACCAAGCTCCGGCGGAACAACCCGAGATGAAAGAATCGGTTCCCAGTCAACCCAAAGACCAAGCCGCTTCGGCAGCATTGGTTCCAACGAAGTGAGCGGTCTGTGTCGGCATGCTTATAAATGTCGGATTCGACCGATCCTCGCAACCATTCACCTCGGCGTGGCCGGGTGTTGAAGTGACGGTCGCTGAACTCACCTCGGTTCGATAAAGCTTGCCGTTGGAGTCCTCTTCAGGACCGCAAACGCGTCGATGTTCGCATCGGAAAAGCTGCATTGAACCGAGGTGTGGGCAGTCCCCGGGGCATGCCCAAGCAACACATCCTTTAGACGCCGACCTCTTCTTTGCGATCGAGAGCTGTGTCAACAATTGACGGCGACGCGGCTGTGTCGGCCGTCTGCTTTGCCCGTCGCTTGTGTTCCCGTTCGGCTCGCATCATGATCCGCGCGACGCCAAGTCCCAGCGGGGCCAGTAATGTTCCGGCTGTCATCACGCCCGACATCAGCGCGCCGTTGACTCCGGGGATTCCGACATCGCTGCCGGTCAGATACAGATTCTTGACCGATGTCTTCACTGGCCAGCGGTCGCGATAGAGTCGATGCTGGTTGCACACGCTGCCGTAGATCGTGCCGTGCCAATGGTCGGTGAAGGTCTTGACGGTGAGCGGCGTGGAGAGTTCTTGGTAGTCGATCAGGTCGCGAAAGCCGGGGAAAAACAACTCCACATGATCCAGTAACGCCTCGGCCGTCGCGGCTTTCTTTTGTTCGTAGTCCTCGCCGCGACGCTTCCACTTGGTGTTGTCCCACCGCGCCCAGTGTCGGTCCTCGCTGAAGCTGATGATCTGCGCGGTGTGAGGTTCCTGGCCCGGATTGCGCAGCGAACCGAAGCCGAAGTAACACCCATCGACCTGCTCCGGGTTGTTGGGATCGGCTTCCAAGTTGTGGTCGGTCCGCGCGTACAGCCAATAATTGCCCGCGTCGAAGCCATGCTTCCGCGGATCCTCTTTCAGCCCCAAATACAAGACGTTGACCGAAGGCCCCGGTGTCATCCGTGCGATGCGATTTCGTTCGCGTTGGCCATGCCCTTCGGGACACAGTTTTCCAAACGTGATCACGCCACCAGCGTTTGAGATCACGATCGGTGCTCGGTAGGTCACTTCCTTCTCTTTACGGATCGCCACAACACCTGTCGCTTTCCCATTTTCGATCAGGATGTTTTTCACCGACCGATTGACCAAACAGGCTCCGCCATGGGCTTCGATCACCTCTTTCGTATGCTCCGCCAGCACCGTTCCACCGCCGGCGGGGAAGTAGCCGCCGTTGAGGAAGTCGCCGCTGACGATCCCATGAAAGGCGAAACTGCTGTCCGACGGCGGCGTCCCAAAATCGGGCCACTGAGCGGCAATCACCGCGCGGAGAAACGGATCCCCAAATTGCTTGGCTAGATATTCTCCCGTGTTCATCGTCGCCATCCGGCGTCGAAACATCGTCAACAGCGACGCCATCCAATCGGGCAGCGTCTTGCCGACATACCAGCGGACCATCCAGTCGCGCATCTTTTGAATGTCGCGGAAGTATTGTTCCAACGCATCTTGTTCGTCGGGGAAACGTTTCACGAGCGCCGCGAGGATGTCGGGCTGGTTGTCCGGTAGATCAAACGTCTCTTGAGGAAAGACGAAGTGTTCGAAGGGATCGCCCAGCGAGTTCCATTGAATCCCGCCGCCGGTGACAAAGTCCATCACCTGGCGGGTTTGCGATCCATATTGCATCTCGCCGACGTAGTGGACTCCGGTATCCCATTCGTGATGCTTGCGGCGGAAGCAATGCGTGAAGCCACCCAGCTTCGAGTGGCGTTCCAACACCAGCACGCGTTTGCCAGCCATCTGCGACAACAGGCTGGCGGTCGCCAGTCCTCCCAAGCCCGAACCGATGATGATGGCATCGTATCGATCTGTCTGTTCGTTTTTCATCGGGATTCATCGACCTCGGAAGAGAAGTTGTACGGACGCGAGATTGCCGGTGAGGCCTCGCGCCGGATCGTATCGCCGCGTGGGCGACGCTGTTTTTGCCAGACCATCGTTTTGCCGCGCCGCAGGCCAACGATCTCGCCACGGTTGGCCAAATGGTTCATGTAGCCGACCGCTTCGGGAAACAGAAACGCTCGTTCTGCAAGGCTTAACGTCCGTCGATAGATCGCCGCCAGGCAATCGATCGCCGTCCGAGGCCGCTGCAGATGTTCCAGCAACCGAGACACGACTGCCTCTTGGCTGGCAGCCATCTGCCGAGATCGAATCGCGATTCCCGTGAACGGAGTATGGTGTCCGGGCAGGCAGACCGATCGCTCGTCGATGTGTTCGCCGATACGGCGACAGGTGTCTCGCCAAGCGGAAATCGGATCCAAGTCGGGTTGGTCTGCCGGAACGTTTAGGTTCGTCGACATGCCGGGCAAGATTTGATCGCCGGTGATCGCTAGCCCGTCGTTGGAGCAGAGCGTCAGATGATCGACCGCGTGCCCGTTGCCAACGATGGCTGTCCAGCAACGCTTTCCAATCTGCAATGTTTCCCCGTCGGCAATGACGCTGGTCGCGTTGGGCAGCATGGCAACGCCATCGGCGTAGCGTCGCTTGGGGCGGCGGATGAAGGCAGCCAATTCCAGATCCTTCATACCAGCGAGGACTGCAAAATCGATCTCTTCGGGCGTCCGCGACAGCGTCTTGTCGTGCAACATGCGATGCGCCACGGCGAGGGTCCCTCGCGTCGCCACGATCTCGGCTCCGCGCTCGGCGAACCACCCCGCCAGCCCGATGTGATCGGGATGGTGGTGTGTCACCACAACGCGGCGAATCGTGCCGTGATTTGGTTCTAAGATGCAAAGAGCCTCCGTCAAAGCTTGCAGCGTTTGCGGCGCGTTGGTTCCGGTGTCGACCAACACGATGCCATCGCGATCTTGCAACGCATAGACATTGACATGCCCCGGCCCGGCGGCAACGGGCAGACGGATCCACCACACGCCGTCGGCGACCTGCCGCGCAGTTCCCGTTGTGGGAGCGATGCCGTCGATCGCCCGGACAGCTTCCGCCGCCGTGGGCGCAGCGCCGGCATCATGCTGCAATTTGACAGCTTCGTTCGATGTCGGCATTCGCTGAGTTCTTTGCATAGGGAAATCGAATTCAGGCGGATTGTCCGGCAACAGAAACTATCACTTTGCCACTGCGCCCCGGTTCTTCGGCGCGAGCCAGCGCGGCGGCGATCTCATCCATCGCGAAGGACGAATCGACTTCGAAGTGCAACGTTTTCCGTGCGATCATCTCGCTGATCGCGTCATAGAGTGCCGTTCGTTGTGGCAAGGTCATGCGATTCAAACGCTTGGACAGCCAGAAGCCCTCCAAGCGGATGCCGCGAAAGATCAACTGGTCGCCACCGATGCAACACTCCTCCCCCGACAGCATCCCATAGTTGACGATCGTTCCCCCTTCGCTAAGGCACGCGGCCAAGCGACTGGTGCTCGCACCGGCGACGGCATCGAGCCCCAATCGCAAAGGTTGGTTCTTGATCGCTTCGCGGACGCGTTGTTCCAACTGGGGCCCGTCGACAACCGCGACATCGCCACCGAAACGTTTGACGTGGTCGATCGATTCGGGGCGTCGCACGACATTGATCGTCCGCAGACCTTGAACCCGCGCGATCTGAATGATGCAGCGACCGACGCTCGATAATGGCGCGTTCTGAATCAACCAGTCCTTGGGCTTCAATTGACCATCGTGTTCCAACAACAGTAGCGCCGTCGCCGGATTCACTTTCATCAACGCAAACTGATGCAGGTCCCCTTCGGCAGGCAATTTGTGCACGGCCGCGGCGGGAACTTTTCGCTGTTGAGCCCAGTTGTTGTTGGCGGTCACCATCACACGGTCGCCGACTTGCAAATCTTTGACCGCTTCGCCGCACCGCGCCACCCGTCCGACAGCTTCCATCCCGATCGCGGCGGGCAATTTGGGGAGCGAGCCGTAGCGGCCCGCCAATGTCGCCAGATCGGCTGGGTTGATCGGGAACGCTTCGATGTCGACAACCACCTCCCACGCCGACGGTTCGCCCACTGCAGCGACGGTCACGCATTTGGCGACTTGGCTTGGCGGGCCAAACTTTTCAAATCGAATCTGTTTCATGCCAGACACTAAAACACCCCCTTCGATTTCGGCGCGACGCGCAGGTTGTCGACGATGCACTGGATCGTGTAATCGAGTTGCTGGTGCGTATGGAAGGTGTTGATGAAAAATCGCAGGCGCGATTTGTCGCGTGGGACGATCGGATGCAGCATCGGGTAGGCGCAGATCCCTTGTCCAAACAACGCCATTGAAAGCCATAACGCCAGTTCAGAATCGCGGCACATCAGCGGAACGACTGCCGAATCGTGGCTGTTGTAGGTGTCTAGCCCCGCCGCTTTGGCACGCTGGACAAAGTAGCGGGCGTTGTCGACAAGCCGCCGCGCCCGCTGGGGTTCGGCCCGCATGATCCGCAGCGCTTCCAGCCCCGCAGCGGTGTTGGCGGGTGTCGGCGCGGCGCCGTATAACAACACGCCGGGAGCAAAATATTTGAGCATCGCGATCAGCGGCTTGGGGCCTGCGATGTAGCCTCCGCACGTTCCAAACGATTTGCTCAGCGAACCGAAATAGATGTCGACGTCGTGCGGATCGAAGTCGAAGTAATCGGTGACGCCCAAACCGTTGGGGCCGATGATTCCAAAGGAATGCGCTTCGTCGACCATCAACAACGCCTTGTACCTTCGTTTGATATCGATCAACCGAGGCAGGTCGGGGATGTCGCCATCCATGCTGTAGACCCCTTCGACCAGGATCAACACGCGTTCAAATTTACCGCGGTTCTCGGCTAGCAGAGCCTCCAACGCTTCGTAGTCGTTGTGTGGGAAACCGATTCGTCGCGCCGCGGTCATCTTGCATCCGGCCAGCGCCGAATTGTGGATCAGTTCGTCGTAGAGGATTAAGTCTTTGTTGCGACACAGATAACCGATGGCAAACGTGTTGGTGCTGTATCCGCCGACCGACAGCACGGCATCTTCGGTTCCCAGAACCTCGCAGATCTCATTTTCGAATGCCCGGTGCAATTCGATCTCGCCGGTGATCGAACGCCCCGAACCGGTGCTGGTTCCAAACGTGTCGACCGCTCGTTTGGCCGCCTCTTTGACACGGGCATCCCCGGCCAGCCCAAGATAGTTGTAGGTCGAATAGTTGATCATCTCGCGACCTTCGAGATTCACTGTCGCATCGGAAACCGAAAGCCGCTTGAGGAACTGGGTGCGTGGATATTTCTCCTTATCCAGGTACCACTCCATCGTGGTGAATTCTTTGTATTCGGGAAACTTGTCGAATTGATAGAAGGCTGGCGAAGCTTTGACTTCGCCGCGCGATTGGGGCGGTTTCTTCGCGGCGTTATCCTCTTCCGAATCGGAACTCTCCCGCCGGATCTGCATCTTCAATCGCTCGAGGCTCGATTTAACGCTCATGTTGTTTGGACTCTCGTTGCTGCATCGTCATGTGGTTGTCTGGTGTCGCGGTGGAAACGGGCACTGCAATTTTTAAACGCTGGTTTACACAGGGGCGGCCGCTGTGGGATCCAACGACGCTGCCGGTCGGCTGGCCGACTTGCTGGGCAGCGAGGTTGCCGTTCCAAGGGAAGCGAGTGATCCGACCGCCAGCGATCGGATCGTGGCTTCACCGACTAATTCGAGGACCGAAACTTTTAGTCCCAGCTGGCTATCGAACATTTGTTGGATCTCGGTCGCCATCAACGAATCGACTCCCAATTCGCTGACCGGCCGATCCACGGCGATCGCTTCGGGATCCGACTTGAGGACGACGCCAACGATCTCGCGAATCAGTCCGGCAACCAGATCGATCTGGTCGGCGTCGTTGAGCCCCGAGAGTTCTTCGATCAATTGATCGCGCAAGGCGTTGTCTTGCGGTGCCGAATCGGCTTCGATCAACGCGGCAAAGCGAGGCGACTTGCCCCCCAAGGTTTCGAACCGCGCCCAATCGGCCCAGGAGGTGATCAGGACCATGCCGAACTGCGTCACATCGCGGGCGAGCCCCTGCCGCAGCAAGCCCAACGCTTCTGCCGATGGCAGCCCACGCAGACCGACATACCTCAGGAACTGCTCCAGTTTTTCATCTCGAGCGACGACGCCGACATCCGAGATCGCTCCCCAGCAGACGCTTGTCGCCGGCAGTCCGATCGCCCTGCGATGGTGAGCCAAACCGTTCAGGAAACCATTGGCCGCACAGTAGGACGCTTGCCGGCTGTTGCCGACTTGATTGGCCAGCGAGGAATAGAGCACAAAGTGATCGAGGTCGAGATCCTCGGTAGCGAGGTGCAGATTCCATGCGCCCAGGGCCTTGCTGCGCAGCACGTTTTGCAGGTTGGAAAGCTCGATGTCGGCAATCGCTTGATCCATGATCACCGCCGCCGAATGGAAGACTCCCTTCAACGGAGGCATCTGGTTTTGGATCGCGTCCAACAGCGACTGAACCTGGCCGAAATCGGACGTATCGCACGCCACGGCATGAACCGTTGCGCCGAGGCTTTCGAGTTCCTGGACGAACACTTTTTTGTCGTCATCGTCAGCGCCGGCGCGTCCGGTTAACACGAGATGCCGGGCGCCTTGTTCGATCAACCAACGAGCGGTCTTGCGGCCGAAGCCCCCAAATCCGCCAGTGATCAGATAGGTTGCGTCGGTCCGCAAACGCAGATCGTCGCGTTGCACAATCGGCAGATCTTGGCCGCGGGTGTCGTAGGAGATCACGACTTGTGTTTTGGTTTCACGCAGCGGCAAAACCTGCCACGCAACATCGGCCACCGAAACTTCTAGCGCCGAACACTCGGGCGATTCGTTTTTCAGCAGCTCGCCGACAACATGCTCCAGCGCGGCGCGGAGCCGCAACGGTTTGGTTGCCAAGACAGCCAGATCGGTCCTGGCAATCGCAGCGATCGTCGGCGGCAAGGAGAACGCTTGAGGTATGTCGTCGGTATCGATCACCGCGCCACCATCGACGATCACACGCAGATCGAACGATGTCAGCCAAGCCTGCATTCCCGCGACCAGCACCGCAAAACCACGCCCTCCCGTTTCCTGCTGCACCGCGTCATGAAGGCTCTCCGGACAAGCGGGAACGATGTTGTAATTCGACGGCAGATTTTGCATGGCCGACGCCACATCCTGTGTCACTACCGAGACGCGCACGCCGCGTGCGGCGAGCAATTCGGCAACGGCCAGCGACATCGGACTCGTATCGACTAGCGCCGCGTCGCCCGATTCGAGATCGATCCCATGCAGAGCACAACGTGCTCGAGCGAGGATCCCAACGTTAGCAACTAACTGGGATGCATGGTCCGTCGATGGAATTTTGACCAGATGAAAGCGAGCGCGGCGACCGGATAGCTGGCTGGCGAGATCGGCGGGAGCAAACCCGCAGACCTGCATGCCGGCACGCAAATCGTCGACTTCGTCGCCAGCTTCGAGAATCGTTCCGACGATTTCGATCAGCGGTTGTTCGATATGATCCGCCGATTGATCCAAAACCAAATTCAGTGGCAGCAACGACTTTTCCACGCGAACCCGCACGTCGTGGGGACCGATCGCCGGTTGGGGAGCGGCCAGAATTCGGACCGTTCCGACCTGTTCGGCACCGGGCCGCAACGGTCGGATCTGAATTGGATGTTGATCGTCGGGGATTCGGTATTCGATTCGATCGTCGTCCAGGCAAGGCGATTCCAGCAACTCGCTGGTCCAACGGGCGAGGTGCCGAATCGCAACTTCATCCTCCGCCGCGTCGCACAACAGTTCCAATGCGACGGCGTCGCAGGTCGCGTGATCAGTCGACGCCGGTAGATCGATCGACGTGAAATGGAAGCCTTCGAGTTCGTTGGCGGCGACGCGAACAAAACCGTTGACGGCCGTCTGACGCGGATCGACTGGGCCATCCTCTTCATCGACAGCAAACGCCGACTGAGTGACAACATAGGCTCGTGGTCGTTTCGTGGGATCGATCTCCAACATCGCTTGGGTCATCGTGACGAGGGCTGCGATCGATTGTTCGCCCGTCGGATCCTGATCGGCAACCATCACGTCGAGGCTGTTGAAGAAGACGACGCCATCCAATTCGCCACAGCGGTTCAATACCTGTCGCGCGTCGTCGATCGAATCGGGACGGATGCAAAACAGGCCGCCGTCGTCGACAAAGGCATCGCCAAACTCGACTCTTCCCGAAATCATCGCGCCATAGTTTTCGATCTGCATCGAAACCTGTTGAGCCACATCGTTGGAAGCTCCCACCACCAACCAATGCCCCAGTCGGCGCGGTTCGTCGAGCGTATCGGCGATTCGCCATTGGTAATCGAGGATCTGTCGCTTGACGACGTCGCCGAACTGGTCGGTCCGTTGCGGCCGATTGGCGGCGGTCGCCACCAGCGAACGGACCACACCGACAACCTGACCCTGGTCGTCGCAAAGGGTCAGGTCGCAAGTGATCTGCCGATCGGTTTGGGCTGTCATTTTGCCGAGGCACCAAACCGTGTCGGGCAGCGAATCGACATACAGGCAGAGTTCACCGATCTGTGTCGGTAGATAGGTTGTATCCGAATGGACCAACAGCGACATCAACGTTTGGAAGCAACCATCCAATAGCGTCGGGTGCATTTTGTATGGGGCGGGATGTTCGCGAAGCGTGTCGTCGATTTCGATTCGCGCCAGCACCTGACGATCGGTTCGACCGATGCGAAGTTCTTTGACCGCTTGGAAATAGGGCCCGTACATCAATCCGACTTGCCGCAGTTCCCTGTAAAAGGAATCGACATCCGCCGGCTTGTCGAATTTTGTAAGCAGGTCCGGCAGATCGATCGCCTTCATTTCGGAAGCGGGAAGCGGAGCGATCGACGCGGTGACATGGACCTGCCCCGTGCCGAGACGTCCATTTTCCAAGCTGCGGATCTGGGCGGATTGCCGGGACGCGTCGTAAGTGGTCGTGAAATCGAGTCCACGGTCGGGAGCGATGATCATCGGCGCCGCGATCCGCAAATTGCGAATTGCCAACTTCGCCCCGTCGGGGAACTGGATCGCCGCCAGTTCCAGCAGCGATTCGATGTAGGCCGCCGCCGGCAGCACGGGGATGCCGGCGACGATGTGATCTCTCAAGTAGGCAACGGCTTCGTGGTCGAAGTCGTTCCGCCAAACGGGAGCCGAGAGCGCTTCCTGGGTTCCCAAAATGGGATGGGTGATCGGGTTGATGCGGTCCTGCGCGGCGCGGTCGTTTTCCAACCACAATCGCTCGCGCTGCCAGGCGTAATTGGGCAACGAAACCAGTTTTCCGGTGCGATACAGGCGGGACCATTCGTATTCGCATCCGGCCGTAAAAACTCCGGCGATGGCGCGGTGAACGGTTTGGATTTCGGGCTGCTTGCGATGCAGCGTGTGCACCAACCGGCATTCCTTCCCCGCGGCGTGGATGCAATCGCGGAGCGCCGACGACAGCACGGGGTGCGGACCGACTTCTAAAAACGTGTTGTATCCGTCGTCCAGAATCGAATCGACCGCATCGGCAAATTCAACGGGCTGGCGGATGTTCAGCGGCCAATACGACGCGTCGAACGAAGCCTCGGTCACCAAGCGACCGGTGACTGTCGAATAGAGCGGGATCTTGGCAGCGCTTGTCTGCAAACCGGACAACCGGCGTTCCAAGGCTGCCATCAATGGATTCATCAACGGGCTATGATAGGGAACTTCGACGGTCAATATTTTGTTGAAGATCTCGGCCGCCGTGAATTGGCGCGACAGTTCGGTCAGCGTGTCGGTGTCCCCCGCCAACGTCACGGTGTTGGTTCCATTAACAGCTGCCAGTGAAACGAGATCGCCCATTCCCGCGATTCGCTGCAACGCTTCCTGTTTGCCAATCCCGACCGCCAGCATCGAACCGGTTCCGGCTGTCGTCGCTTGCAATTGGCTGCGATGGTAACTGACAGTCAAGACATCTTCGAGACTCAGCACGCCCGCGGCATAGGCCGAACCGAGTTCACCAACCGAATGGCCAACACTGGCGGCGGGCGTGACGCCAGCGTCTTCCAACATTTCCAACAGACCGATTTGGATCAACAGGTTCGCGGGTTGAGCGTATTGGGTTCGCGAGATCCGCGAACTCGATTCGCCCTTGAGCATTTCGGTCAGGATCGAAAAGCCCGCGATCTCTTGGAAGAGCATGTCGGCTTGCGCGACCGCTTGCCGGTAGATGTCCGATTTGCGATAGAGTTCCTGCCCCATGCCCCACCACTGCGGCCCCATCCCTGTAAAGACAAAGACACACTCGCGGCGTCCTTGGAAGGGCTGCGAATCGACGACGACATGCGGTGAGTCCTGCCCTTCGGCGAGCGAGCGAAGTCCTTGCCGCAATTCGCTGCGATCGCTGCCGATCACAACGGCCCGCTGGGCAAGATGCGCCCGGCGCCGAGCGGCGGTATACAACACATCGTGCAATTCTCCCTCATTTGCCAAACAGGATTCGAGGTTCCCTGCGTTAGCTCTTAGGGCTTCTGTGCTACGCGCGCTGACCGGCAACATCAGCGGCAGTTCATGTGGATTGAGACTCGCATTTCCCGAAAGCAAAGCGACCCCATCGAGCGGCTTTCCATTCCCATTGCCGTTGCAATGGGCCGATCCGTTGCCCTGCGGATGCCCGTTTGCGTGCGACTTTCCATTGCAATGGTGTTTTGCAAAATTTGGCTGGGCGTGGTGAGCCGGTGCCGATTGCAAGATCACGTGCGCGTTGGAACCGCCGTAGCCAAACGAATTGACAGCGACGCAGATTGGTTCGTCGCCGCGGCCCAATGGAATCAGATCGTCCGCTAGACGGAGCCCCAGTTTTTCGAACTCGATCGCTTCGTTGGGCGTTTGTAAATTGGCTAGCGGAGCGGCTTGGCGATAGATCGTCGTCAGCACGCCTTTGATCACGCCGGCGATCCCCGCGCACGCTTCCATGTGTCCGGTGTTGCTTTTGATCGAACCGATCACGACGCGGTCTTCGCCATGGCGGCCTTGGCCATAGATTTCGCCGATCGCTTGGCATTCGGTAGGATCGCCGATCGCGGTTCCCGTGCCGTGGCATTCGACATATTTAATCTGCAGCGGATGGATCTGGTAACGCTCGCAAACCGACTGGATCAACGCGCGTTGGGCATCGCCGCTGGGCATCGAGATCCCCGCCGTGCAGCCGTCTTGATTGGTTCCCGATCCGATCACTGTTGAGAGGATTTCGTCTCCATCGCGGAGCGCGTGTTCCAACGGCTTCAGCAGCACAACGCCCGCTCCTTCGCCGCGTCCGTAGCCATCACCGCGAGCGTCGAACGATTTCGATTCGCCATCGCGCGACAAGAAGTGTCCCTTGCACATCCCCATCGGATATTCGGGACGCATCATCACATTCACGCCCCCGACGATCGCCATCTGCGCCGTCCCACGCCAGAGATCTTGGCAGGCATAGTGGAACGCGACCAATGACGACGAGCAGGCGGTGTCGATGGACAAGCTGGGGCCGCGGAGATCGTAGGTGTGGGAGATGCGGTTGGAGAGCATCGTCATCATCATCCCCGCAGCACTGTGCTGGTTGATCTGCGAACGATTCCGCGACGACATCTGCGTGATCATGTGGTCCAACATGAAACCGCCGACGTAGACACCGAACGATTTGCCCGCTTGATCGGGCAGCGGGATCCCCGCATTTTCAAACGCTTCCCAAACAACCTCCAACATCAGGCGTTGCTGCGGGTCCATGTTCTCCGCTTCGCGTGGCGAGATCCCAAAAAACGAAGCGTCAAAGGTCGTTGGATCTTGATGGAGAAAGCCGCCACGCCGAATGTACGCCTTCCCTTTGGAGACCGGATTGGACGAATAATATCGATCGACATCCCAACGGTCCGCCGGGATCGTATCGATTGCGTTGAACCTCGTTTTCAGGGCTTCCCAGAGTTGCGTGATACTATCGAGTCCCTTCGGAAATCGGCAGGCCATCCCTACGACTGCAAGCGGTTGATCGGTCATTGGAAGTTCCTCTCGAGTGAATCACCTGCTGGTTTGCCGGTACGCGAACCTGCACACTGCAACACCAGCCGGCAGCTCATGTTGCTTGAATGGACGGGCTGATCTCCGGCTGCTCTTGAGCCGCTGCGATCAAGACATAAACTGCGGGGACAAAAAACAATGCGATCAGGGTCGCACCGCCGACACCGCCAGCGATCGTGATCGCCAACGGCGGCCAGAAACCGCCACCAGCTAAAAACAGAGGCGTGAAACCAGCGATGGTGGTCAGAGTGGTTGCCGTGACGTGCCGCGTCGATCGCATCACGACATCGACCAACGCGTCGTGGTCGCCAGTTCGTGCCGCGGGATCCTGACGGATCGCTGCCAGTACGACGATCGAATCGTTGATCGCAACGCCGACCAACCCCATCGATCCGACGATCGCCATGAACCCAAAGGGATATCCGGAAATCCAGACGGCAAGATGGCTGATGCCAAACGAGAGACCGGCGACAACGAAGATCAACGCTGCCAACCGAAACGATCCGAAGGTCAGCACCATCGCCGCGACCATCAGCACGACGATCACCACGACGCTGGCCATCAGGTTGTCGACGGCGGTGTTGCGGGTCTGCTCTTCGCCTCCAAACGAAATGCTGTACCCCGTGGGCAATTGGATGTTGGCTCTTGCGATCCTGCGTTTGAAATCGTCGATGACTGTCGAAGGCAACATGCCCGCGGGGATGAAGCCTTGAATCTCGTTCATGCGTTGGCCATCGAGTCGCGGGATCTCGGCGCTGTCGGCTTCCAGTCCGATCGTGGCGATCGCGGAGATCGGAATCGACGATCCGCTGCGGCCCGGTTGGGAAGCCAGCAGATTGATCGACGCGATCTCGGACATACTGGAACGGCGTTGATTCCCCGCGCGGACGCGGACCGGCAACTGCTCGGTCGTTTCGACGACCGCCCCTCCGGTGCTCCCTTCGAGCGTGGTCTGCAATTGGTTGGCAATCGCTTCGTGGCTGAGCCCCGCGATTCGAGCTTCGGCTTCGTCGATCGAAAACGCGACTTTGGGAACCGCTTCGTCCAACTGCACACGGCTGTGGATCACGCCCGGCGTCGAGACCAGCAGGTCGCGGAACTCGGTTCCCAAGCGACGCAGTTGATCGAGATCGGGGCCAAGGACGCGGACCTCGACCGGCGCATCGAAGCCGGCCCCCTGTTCCAACTGGCGGACCAAGACGCGAGCAAATGGGCAGCGATTGTCGACCAACGCTTGCAAGTCGTGGATGATCTCGGGAGTGGCAACGTCCGTGCGAAGCTTGACGATCGCTTGTCCATACGAAGGCAGGTTCCGTCGGCTGCGAACGACGTTGTAGTAGAACGTGGGAGCCGATTCGCCCAAGAACCAATGGACTGCGTCGACCGCCGGATGCGCGGTCAGCGTCTCGGTCAAACGACGCGCTGTGTCGCGTGTGTTGTGGATCGAAGCATGGGCGTTCAATTCCAGATCGATGTAGACCTGATCGCGATCGGCCGGCGGGAAAAATTGGATCGGCAAGCTTCCGACCATCAAAAATCCCAGAATCGGAGCGACCAAGCCCAACGCGATCCCTAGCGCTGGCACGGCAAGCGACATCTGAAGCAGCGAGCGATAGGCAGCGGCCAAAGGTTTGATCGCCAGCCCGCGATCGAACCATGCGAACCAATGCGACCTGTCTGGCCGAACTCTTCCCATCGCTGCCAGCGCGGGAATGATCGTCACCGCCAACAGGAAGGAACTGGCGATCGCGAGGATCACGCTGACACCAATCGCTCCCACAAACTCGCCATCGGGGCCGCGCATGATGGCGATCGGGGCAAACGACAGCGCGGTCGTCAGCGTCGAACCAAACAACGGCACCAACAGATGTTTGACTGCGGCGGCGACGGCATCGGCTGGAGCGGAACCCTCGCGAATCCGATGACTGGTTTCGTCGACTACAACGATCGCATTGTCGATCAACAGGCCAAGCGAGATGATCAATCCGGTGACCGAAATCTGGTGGATCGGAATCTCCAAAAGACGCATCCCAGCCAGGACCATCATCGACGACAGCGGGAGCGAAAAGGAGACGACCAACGCGTTCCGCAAGCCCATCATCAAAAAGGTGATCAGAAAGACGGCCAGACAACCCAACAACAGATTCTGGCCAAGACCTGCCAAGCGTTTGTCGACGTAGTCGTTCTGGTCGAACAGTTTGTCGATGCCGATCCCTGGCGGAAGGGAGGATTCAAATTCAGCCAATCGCCCGGTGACATCGCGATTCCAGGGACCGATCTGATACTCGGAACGAACGCGAATCCCCAGCACCACCGCATCCAAGCGGTCGATCACGGCCACGTTTGTCAGCGGACGGACGACATCGCGTTGGATCTCCGCGACATCGCCCAATTGCACGACCGGTCCGTCGTCGGAGGTCCGGATCGGCATCCCGGCGATTCGACGTTCGGAATCGAGTTCGTTGTCGATCCCCATCAATAGATCGCTGCTGGCGCCGCGCAACTGGCCAGCCGAAACCTTGGCGTCGCTGCGGGCCAATTGGTCGGCGATATCGCTGGCCGTCAACTTCAACGCCGCCAACTCTTCCGGTTTAACCGTCACCAAGAACTCTTCATCGGGAGCTCCATACAGATCGACCGACTCGGTTCCGGCGATGCGTTCGAGTTGTTCCTTCAGTTGTTTGGCCAGTCTGCGCAACAGCGAATAATTCGGATCTCCGTCGCGTTGCCAAGTGATCCCAACGAGCATCGCGTTCGCCTTGATCTTGACCTTTTCGAAGACGGGGTCGAGCGTTCCGGCGGGCAATTCGTGGGCCACCGCGTCGATCTTGTCGCGGACCCGCGACCAAACCTCATCGACAGCGTAGACGTTGGCGTTGAGTTCGATTCCGATCGTCGACACCCCGGCGCGGCTGGACGACGTGATCTCTTTGACCTCATCGATCTCGCGGATCGCTTGTTCGACGCGTTCGGTCACCAACGCTTCGACACGGGTCGCGTTGAAGCCTGGCACGACGGTGTTCACGATCGCAAAGCGTGGCGTCAGTTCGGGATCCTCGGCCCGCGGCAGGACGCTGTACGACGAGAGCCCGGCGACAAAGATCAGCCCCACCGCCAGACACAGCAGTCGTCGATTCCGGTAGAAGAGGTTGGAGAGCATGGATTATCGAGGTTGGCGTTTAGCTGGCGGTCGGGGCGAGCGAAGCGATCGGACGATCCGAGCGTGGCGTGGGGACGAGGTCCAATGGTTCGGGAGGTTTTTCGGCGGGCGACATCCCATCCTGCGACGCGGGTTCGGTCGCGGGGAGGGGGGCCGATTCGTCGACGTCATCAGTCGGTTCGGGAACGCGGATCGCTTGCTTGGTCGTCAGCCGATGCGTTCCGCTGGAGACGATCCAGTCGCCGGTTTCCAGCGTCCCGCGGACCAGCGCCCGTTCGCCTTGCGTTTCGATCAGTTCGACATCGCGTCGCTCCGTCGTGGTCGTTTCATCGCCATCGCCGACGACCGCGAGAACCGACCACAGTCCCTGGCCGCCGCGTGAGATCGCGGCCAACGGGATCCAGAAACCATCGACTGGAATCTCTTGAGTGAACGCCAACCGAGCGACTTCGCCCGGGACAATCTGCTGCGGCGAGACGTTGTCGAGTGTCAAGACGATGGTTTGGGTGAGCGTTTGATGATCCAGGTCCGCGATCCGCGATCGGACCGTCGCATCGAACGATTGCTTGCGAACGATCACCGGCAATGTTTCGCCCGTTTGGATCGATGCGGCGATCGCTGCCGGAACACCGACCCAAACTTCCAGCGATGTGTCTTCGATGATCCGGAAGATCGTCGACCCCGGTTGGGCGATCGATCCCTCGTCGACCGACCGCTCGGTGACAAACGCATCGTAAGGGGCGACTATCTGGCTCTTTTCGATCTCGATATCAACATCTTGAATCGACGCGTCGAACTGGGCCACGATCGCCTTCTGGGCGTCCAACCGTTCCTGACGCGTACCGGCTGTCAATTCATCGAGCACCTTCTGAGCTGATTGCAATCGAGCTTCCACCGCCGTCAATGAAAAGGCCGCCTGCTCGGCTTCTTCGCGTGACGAAGCACTCGCCAGCAACAACCGCTGCCGCCGTTTGGCCATCTGGTCGGCGGCGTCGGCCTGGGCGGCAAGGTCTTGAACTGTCGCACGCTGAGCCGCGATCGATTCCTTGCGCGGCCCGGCTTCCAGTTCGGCAAGGACCGCCAGCGCTTCGCGGTGCTGCGCTTCGAGCCCCAGCCGTTTGACTTTCAGTCGACGATCGCCGATCCGCGCCAAAGGCTGCCCCTTTTCGACCCGATCGCCCAGATCCGCGGAGACTTCGACGACCTCTCCCTGGCGTTCAAAACTCAGCTCGCTCTGGCGCGCCGGTTTGATGATTCCGGTGAACGTTCGCTCGCGAGCGTAGCTCTCCACGCGTTGAACCTGCATCGTTTCGACCGGCAACGTCGACGCGTTTCCACCCGCTGTGTGCGGTCGCGAGCTTTCGCCCAGGCTGCGGTCGGTTGCCGGATGATCGGAACGCCGCATCGACGATGCGGCGAGCCCGGCGCCGATCGCCACGGCGACCAACAGCATCGTCGCCAAGGCAACTTGGATTCCTCCCCCGCGACGCCGTCCAGCGGTCGTAAGCGGCGCTCGATAGGGGGCCTCTTGTTCGTTCATGGATCTTGATAACGGTGGATTCCAGATAACATTTCGGAGGGGAATGCGACGCCGCAGAATGGCAAGGACCCCACCGATCGAAAACGCAATTGTTGGCAGGGAAATGACGTTTTCACTGCACTTTGCTAGCCAAGTTTAGCTAGGCAGTCGAGGTTTGGCATCCAGAATCGCATCCGAAAGAAAGCAAATATGGAAAAAAACTCAGTTTAGGTAGGTGTCGAGGGCTGCGGGGAATGCGGTAGCGCAGCGAGAAGGGGCGGCTGAGTCGACATTAAGGTGGGTGAGGCTTATGCCAATTTTAGCCAGGCCTGTGTGCCGAGATAAGCTACATGAACGTTGGGGCCGGAATAATCGGACCTACGCCACAGCCGGCAGCCTGCTAGCGATCTCCAAAATCGACCGCCCCATGCTATCGAACGACCCCAACCGCCCGATCGCTGCCGCTGCCTGCCCGTTGGGTGGGCGGATCCGCGCGGTCGGTCTGGCATTGTGGGTGGTTAGTTGGCTGCTCTCGCTGGGAGGCTGCGGCTACCTGGCTCAATGGAAAACCAACGGTCACAAAGTCGGCCCCGATCATGTCGCTCCCACCGCCGCGGTTGCGGAGCATTGGATCGATTTCAACAATCCCAAGCTGATCAGTTCGCAAAATGGCGTCGACGACGAGAACTGGTGGCGGTTGTTCGGAGATCCGGAGATCGAAAAGATCGTCTCGGCCGCCCAGACCAACTATCTGCCGTTGCGGATCGCGATGCTGCGAATCCAAGAGGCCCGATTGCAGCGGGCCATTGCGGTGGGAAATCTTCTGCCGCAATCGCAGGAGTTTTTCGCGGAGTTCCAGCGGATCCAAAACAGTGACAACGGGAACCAGATCGGAATCGCCGATCTCGGCAATACGTTCGACCTCTATCAATTTGGCTTTAACGCCAACTGGGAACTGGATGTTTGGGGGCGTTTGCGGCGTCAGATCGAATCCGAAGGAGCCAAGGTGCAGGGGACGATCGAAGACCGCCGCGACGTGAAGCTGTCGTTGGTCTCCGACGCGATTGCGGCTTACATCGAGATCCGCACCAACCAAGATCGCCTCGTGTTCGCACACGCCAATATCAAAGCTCAGCAGAAAACGTTGGAGCTGGCCGAATCGCGATTCAAGAACGGTTCGGTCTCCAAGCTGGATGTGACGCAGGCGCGGGCCAATCTGGAAGCGACACGGGCCGCGATCCCCGAACTGGAACGGAGTCTACGTGTTGCGAACAACCGACTGTGTGTTCTGCTGGGGCTCTCCCCGCGGGATCTGATCGCGCAGATGGGGTGGGCCGGCGTCCCGACGACTCCCGATGCGATCTTGGTCGGAATGCCGGTCGATCTGCTGCGTCGGCGTCCCGACATTCGCAGCGCCGAACGGGCGATCGCCTCGCAAAGTGCGCTGATCGGCGTCGCCGCAGCCGACCTGTTTCCAACGTTTTCGCTGCGCGGGACCATCAATTGGCAATCGTTCAATTTTCCCGACCTGTTCGAATCGGCAGCCAATGCCGGAGCGATCATCCCCGGGGTTCGCTGGAACTTGTTGAACTATGGCCGTCTGATGAACAACGTCCAGATTCAGGAGACGCGGTTGGAGCGGACGATCGTCGAATACCGCCAGGCGGTTTTGAAAGCGGGAAGCGAGGTGGAGGATGCGATGGTTCGATTCGTCAAAGCGCGGGAGCAGATCGCGAGTCGCGAGCGAGCGGTTGCGGCGACCGCTGAATCGATCGAAATCGCCACGCTGCAATATGAAGAGGGGACGGTTGAATTCGATCGCGTCAACGAATTGCGCAAAGACCTCGTTCGCCAACAAGATCTGTTGGCCCTGGCTCGTGGCGAAGCGGCCCTTGGGATCATCGCGATCTACCGAACGCTCGGCGGCGGTTGGAGCGCGGCGGACCAAGCGATCAGCAACTGCGCTCCCGCGCCAATCATCCAAGCGGAGCCTGCGCCGCCCATGCAATCCATCCCTTCGCAGGAATCCAAACCGCCGCTCACCGCCAGCCGCTCGCCCCAGGTGATCGTACGCACGATCGGTACGCAAACGCCTCTCTCCAAGAGCCCCTACCAACCGATTGAGGCGAGCCAGCCGACGTCGCTTGGCGTGCCAAAGTCGCGGCGACAGGTTGATCGTTCGGCGCCGCCAGTGAGTCATCGGTAAACGCTGTACCCGTCACCGGTGACCAACGCACCTGGGGTGATCGATGGGGCAGGCAGTGAGGGTTGCAGGGCAGATGCTTGGTTTGGCTGGCAAAAAACAGGGCTTCAGAAAAATTTTGGTTACTGGTTGACAGTCTTTGGCGTCGAACGCATCATAGACCCGGCGAGTGTTGAGACTGAGTTTCAATATCGCCATCACCGAAAAATTCGTCAACGAAGCCAGCCACCTTTCTTTCGGCAGCCCGCCACGTTCGACGACTCCGCTGGAAATGTTTTCCAGATGCGAGTTCCGTCAATCTCTCTGAACGTGGAGAACTAAACATGTCCTCGAAGGACCTCCGTAGCCGCGCTGGCTTTACGCTTGTTGAATTGCTCGTTGTGATCGCGATCATCGGCATCCTGGTCGGGCTTCTGCTGCCCGCAGTCCAGGCGGCTCGCGAAGCTGCCCGGCGGATGCAATGTTCCAACAACATGAAACAAATCGGCTTGGCCCTGCATAACTATGAGTCAACGTACCGCTGTTTCCCTGCCGGCTCCATCCAAAGCAATTTTGTTTCTGGATTTGCCTCGATCCTGCCCTACCTCGAAGAGGGCAACCTGTACGATCAATATGACTTTTCGCTGTACTACACCGATGCGGAAGTCGCGGAGATCTCCAAACAAGAAATCTCCACTTACCTATGCCCGTCGATGGTCATGCGTCGTGAGCTGCCAATGCCTGGGACGACCGAGGTTGGCGGTCCGTGCAGCTACTTGTTGAACGAAGGGACCGCGTCGTACATGTCTGCCGGGGCCGACGGGATGTTCGGCTTGAACTGGGGTGGCTATGGCTATGCGAGCCGGCACTACCGGCACGGCGATATTACCGACGGCACCAGCAACACGATTGGCGTTGGAGAAACGACCTTCAATTATGAAGACTATACGTGGAGCGCCAGTACCGCGGGCACGAACACCGCACTCGTTGGCACGCCACGCTGGGGAGCGTTTCGTTGGATTGTGGGATACCCAGGCGTCGCAATGGGCACCACCGCGTATCGGATCAACGACTTCTCCAATTCGACCAAAGCAGGCTACAGCAGCCAACATCCTGGTGGCGCACAGTTCTTGGTAATGGATGGAAGCGTCCATTTCATCGCCGAGACGATCGACGCCGTTCCTTACGAATCGCTTTCAACGAAAGCAGGCGGGGAGGTTGTCGATGACGTGCTGCACTAATCGAAGCTGCGGAACCTTCTGTTTGTTGAGTTGCGTTCTAACGATCGCAATCGCCGGATGCGGACCGTCGGAACCGTCCAGACAAGAGATTTCTGGATCGATCACCTGGGATGGAGAACCACTTTCCTCCACGAGTATCGTCTTTCGTTCTCAGGGTTCCGGTGGTCAGGGGGTTGCAACAGAGGTTACCGATGGCGAGTTCCAGGTTTCGTCCGAACAGGGCCCAACACCGGGACTTTACGATGTGGTTCTGTTGCCAGTGCAACCCGAGCTGGAAGATTACGAAGCTTTGCGACAACAAGGGAAAATGCCCCTGACCGGTCCCAAAATACCACATCGGTATCAACACCGCGGCGAACTAACAGCCGAAGTGAAAGCGGATCAACCGAATCGCTTCGTCTTTGAAATCTCCAGCAAGCGTTAGCGACTGTTTCTCGATCGATTTCATCGCATCGTGGAACCTCAGAAACGCTGTCGAAACCTACACGACCACTTCGTGATATCGAAGTGGTCGTTCCCGAATACACGCTGGAGACTCCGGGATTCCAAAGTGAGTTGCCAACGCGTGAGGAATAGAGCATTCCCCGATGCCGTTTCGTCTGGGAATTTGTCCTAACCAAACCATTATGAAGTCCAACATGATGAACCGAATCTACTTTCTGCACCTGATCGCTGCGACAACCCTTGTTGCAGCGTCTTTCGGACGCGCCGAAGAGAGCCAAACGGCGACCGCCAAACCGGCTGCGACCGCAACCGACAAAACCGCTCGCGATGCCATGCAAGCCGCTCACGACGCGCGGCTGGCCTGGATCGACTTTCCCGGCTTCACCGCCGACGTCCGCGTGCAAACCGATGGCGTCGCGCACTCCGGATCGATCCTCGTCACCGACGACTTCGATTACGAACTGTCGATCTCCGACGACGCGATCCAACCCTGGGTGAATTCAAAGCTGCGTTCGGTGATCGGGCATCGCCGCCCCGGTAGCGCGGCGACCGAAGTGAAACTTGCAGAAAGCGGAGCTTCGGCAGATTTTGGACTCTTCGTCGCCCGGCTCGATGGCAGCGGCACGTTCCGGATCCAGGACGGCTTGATCCGCGAGGTGCACCGCAAAAACGATTCGCATTGGTTTGAGATCACCAACGTCGAGTTCTTCGACGCCGGAAATGGCAAGGTCTTGCCCGAGACGTCATCGGTGACCTACCGCGATCCCAAGACGGGAGACATCACGAAAAACGTCGTCAACCGATTCACTTGGACCTCGGTCGGCGACTTCCTGTTGCCCGAGGGCTGCCTGACGATCGAAACATCGGCCGACGGCGGTCGTCAAACTCGCCAGCTGCAATTCACCAAGCACAAGCTTTCGCAAAACGCTCCACCGCAAAAAGCGAAGCTCCTGTCGAGCTCAAAACTGCATCGCCCGCTCCCCGAATCGCTCACCAGTTTTGGTGCCGCCGTGGTGGGAGAGTATCTGTACGTCTTCAGCGGCCACAGCGGCGACGCGCACGGCTTCGGAAAAGACCTGTTGGTCGAACATTTCCGTCGTATCAAATTCGATGATCCCGCGGCGCAGTGGGAAGAACTTGCGATGCACCAATCGGCTCAAAGCACCGCTTTGGTGACCGACGGCAAATACATCTACCGTGTCGGTGGGCTCTCCTTTTTGACAGGAGAAACGGAATCCGAAGCGATCTTCAATTCGACCGACCACTTCGCTCGCTATGACATCGAAGCGGATAAGTGGACCGATCTGGCAAAGCTGCCCGAACCGCGCTCCTCGCTGGATGCGGCGGTCGTCGATCGCAAGGTCTATGCCGTTGGCGGATGGAATCTGCAGGGGAAAGACGGTTCGCGCGATGCCCCTTGGAATGAAACGGTCAGCGTCTTTGATCTCGATCAACCCGACGCGGGTTGGAAAACGATCGATGGCCCCGGTTACAAGCTGCGTGCCGCATCGGTCGCCGAGCACGACGGCAAGCTGTACGTCTTGGGAGGCATCAGTCCCGGCGGGTTCCTTCGCAAAACGTCGGTCTACGATCCGTCGACATGCACTTGGTCCGAGGGCCCTGAAATGGTTGGCGACAGCCCGATGACAGGATTTGCCACGAGCACCTTCGCCGTCGGCGGGCACCTCTACTCCACCGGCGCTTCGGGCGTGGTCTACCGCTTGAAGAGCGACGGACAAGCGTGGGAGAACGCCGATCGGCTGCTGTACCCTCGGATGTTCCTGCGTTTGTTGCCTGTGGGCGAAGATCGCTTGATCGCCTTGGGTGGAACGGGAGCGTCCGGCGCCGGGCGACTGTCCGTCGTCGAATCGCTGCGAGTCGATCCCAACAAGCAACCAGGCGAGAAATTGGTCTCCTGGACGGTTCCTTATACTGGCAAGGCAAAACACAGCCAAGCATTGGTGCTCGACGGAACGACTCTTTACGCGATGGGAGGCAACGCCAGTCGCAAGCCGCACGATTTCAGTCGAGAGGCATTTGTCGCCGAAGCGTTTGCGTTTGACATCGCCAACCAATCGGTGACGCCATTGCCCGAGATGCCCTTTCCCGTGCAAAGCGGCGCCGGCGTGGTCAACCGCCAGACCAGCGAACACAAGACGATCGTCGTCGCTGGCGGGATGAACTTTGGCGAAAAGGAATTCCATTCGATCGACTCGGTTCTGCAGTTTGATCCCGAGGCGAAAAAGTGGTCGGTTGCCGAAACCAAACTGCCCGTGCCGCGAGCGATGGCCGAAGCGGTCGCTCACGACGACGCCCTCTGGTTGTTTGGCGGCAGCGATGCCGGTGGCGACCAAGGGCTTGCCCGAAGCGTGTTGCATTGGTGGGGCGACCAGTCGGAGATCGGGGCATTGCCGGAGGTCCAATTGCCACACCCTCGTCGTTCGTTTGGCGGTGCCAAGATCGGCAACGAATATTTCCTGATCGGTGGACTGGGAGATGGAACGGGGATCGAATCGACCGTCGACGTCTTCGATATGGAACAGCGAACGTGGCGAACCGCCCCATCCCCTTCGGCCTCGCGCGTCTTCCCGACCGTCTGCGTCGACGGAAAGAAGATCTATCTGTTTGGTGGCTTTAGCAACGACGAAGGTCATTTCGCCCCATGCTCGAAGCTGGAGGTTTACGACAGCGAAACCGACGCCTGGAGCACGCTGGCCGAATCGTTGGAGGGTGTCGATGCATCGATGAACCTGTTCAACATGAGCGGCCGGTTGTTGTTCTTCGGGATCGACCGCAACAACGACGAATTGGCTCAGTTCCATCTCTACGACCCCAACCCCGCCGCGGTCCCTGAAAAAATTGCGGCGATGAGTTTTGGCGGTCGTCGCGGCGGCAACGAAGCAGCGAAAAATGCCAAGATGCTGATGCGAAAAGATGTCGACAAAGATGGCAAGCTGAGCCGTGAAGAGCTTGGCAAACGGATGGCAGACTTTGCTGCCGCAGCCGATTCCGACGGCGATCAATTGATCAGCTTCACCGAGGCGAAAGCGAAGATGGAAGCCGACGCAGCGGCGGAGAAAGAGGCTGCGGCGGAGTCGGACTCGAAGGCGGAGAAGAAGAACGACAAGGAGCCTAAACGGGCGAAGGGAAAGAAGTCGAAAGCAGCCACCGGTTCTGCGGAAGCGGCACAGGCCAAAGCCGATGCGTTGCAACGCGACGCCGACGCGGCTCAGCGAAAAGCGGACCAAGCCCAACGCGACGCCGATAAGGTGCGACGTTCCGCGTCCTAGAAGCAGTTACCGATCGTTGCCTCGCACCACGCCATCGCCAGCCGACACGCTGGCGATCGGTGCGGCAACGTGATCGTTTCCACGCCGACAGCCTCTCGGTCGGTCGGCGAAAGTCTTTGCCCCACTTTCCTCCCAAGCAATTGCACCGACTCATGTTTCGCATCCCACTGACCCTCATCGCGGCGATCTTCCTTTCCGCTTCCCTCTCGGCGGACGAACATCGCTTCCAGCACGAAAACGTTTTGGGGACTTCGCTCACCCTCGACGTCCACGTCGCGTCGCCACAGTTGGCGCGTACGATCGAATCCGAATCACTGACCGAGATCGGCCGCTTGGACGCGATCTTCAGCAGCTATCGCGACGATAGCGAACTGAGCCGTTGGCTGAAGCAGCCCGTTGGCGTCGATGCGGCTCTATCGGTCGAGTTGATCGCGGTGCTGCAACGGGCCGAACACATTCGGCGGGAGAGCCACGGTGCGTTTGATATCCGCGCCGCCGCGATCGCTGAACTTTGGAAAAGCGAAGCGAAGGCTGGGCGTAGTCCGTCGGATGCGTCAAGGAACCAGATGGTTCAGTCGCTTGCCGAGCCAGCTGTTTCGTTCAGCAACGAGCGTGTCCGCCGCCTGACCGACCACCGGATCAATCTGGATTCGCTTGCAAAAGGCTATATCCTCGATCGCGTTTGCGAAGTCGTTTCAAAGCACCTGTCGCCGGGGGATCGATTTTCGATCAACGTCGGCGGCGACCTGCGCACGATCGGCGACGGAGCGACAAAAATCGTGATCACCGATCCGCGGCGGCCTAGCGAAAACGCAAAACCACTTGTCGAGTTCACCGCCGACGGCGAGGTCGCGGTGGCGACCAGCGGCACCTATCGGCGATCGCTGCAAATCGGCGAACGCGAGGTCCCACATCTGTTTGATCCTCGATCCGCGCTGCCCGTCGGACATGCGATCAGCGCCAGCGTGCTCGCTGCCGACGCGATCACTGCGGATGCTTTGGCCACCACGATCTCGGTCCTCCCCACGCATGAAGCGATCCAGTGGATCGACGGGAAATCGGGCTGTGAATGTTTGATCGTCGATGGGGAAGGGAAGGTCCACCGTTCGGCAAACTGGCCAGCGGCCGATCCTTCACCCGCTTCGCGATTGATCGCTGCCGCCGATGCCAAGCAGGCTGGGGTCCATGTTTGGTTTAAGCTCGAACGTCCTTCGGGCAGCAGCTATCGACGTCCCTACCTTGCCGTATGGCTCGAGGACGAAGATGGCTTTCCCGTCAAAACCGCGGTCCTGTGGATGCAGACCGAACAACCAGGGCCGCGTTGGCATCGCGACCTGACGCGTTGGTATCGCAACGACCGGATGCGAAAGATCGTCGAAAAGACCGACCTGATCGAAGCGATCTCCGGCGCGACGCGTGGGCCGGGAGAATACGAAGCTCATTTCGATGGGACCGACAACTCGGGAGAGCCTCTGCCAACAGGACGCTACACTTTGTGCCTGGAAGCGGCCCGAGAGAACGGGACTTACAAGATCATCCGCCAACGCATCGACTGGGGAACCGACGCCGTCGAGAAGACGCAGCTGAAGGGAAACATCGAGATTTCTCAGGCGGCTTATCAGATCGTTCCCGCAGTTCAATAACTTGCGACTCAAGAACTTCAACACGCGTCGCTTGTGGGCATCCCAACGAGCGACGCAGGTCCGAACCCCGCCGCTCCGCATATGCCTCCTGATCCAAAGCCAAGCCGTTGGCTGTATCGCAAATCGGCCGCCGCCTTCCGCTGGCTGCACATCTATCTTTCGATGTTGAGTTTTGCGTCGCTGATGTTTTTTGCGCTGACCGGGATCACGCTAAATCATCCGACTTGGTTCGGCGGCAGCGTTCAAAATGTGGTCGATCAATCGGGGCAGTTGCCGACGCAGTTGTTGGCCGGCGAGGTCGATGAGCTGGAGATCGCCGAGACGCTGCGGGCGGAACATCGTCTGAAAGGACGGGTTAAAGAGTTTGAGACCGACGACTACGAATGCATGCTCGTCTTCAAATCTCCCGGCTATGCGGCGGATGTTTTTATCGACCGCGAAACCGGCAACTACTCGCTGACCGTCACCTCCAGCAACGCCGTGGCGATCATGAACGATCTCCACAAGGGCCGCGACAGTGGCCCCGCATGGAGCCTGTTGATCGACGGCTCGGCAATCCTGATGGCGATCATGTCGCTGTCCGGATTTGGGTTGCTCTTCTATCTCAAAAAACGCCGCGTCGCCGGAGTCCTCACCGCCCTAGCGGGAACCATCGCCGTGTTGGCCGTCTGGATCCTCGGCGTCGCTTGATAGATCGCCAGCTGTGTCGTGTTTGCCCTTGGTTGCGAATGCGTCGACCATCGGTCCGAGTTCACGGTGTTGGTGGGCAGAGGGGCGCAGGATCTCACCATTTCCAAGTGCGACGCAAAAGAATCGAATCCGCGTTTGGAGTAGACCTCCAAAACGGATTCGATTGATCGTTGCGGTATCGACGTTTCCTCGTTTGTTACGATTTCAACGGCGACCGATATTGCGCCCTGGCGTGATCGAACCGATCAGACTTTGCCGATGTTGTAACCATTGAAGTATCGTTGGAAATCGGTCCATGAGATCCGGATCAGTCCGTCTTCGCGGACGCTATTGACGCGATCGCCTTCGAATCGGCTGCTCGAACTGAAGCCGTCGCTATACTGACTGACACTCAGGTTGTTGTCTTTGCCCCAGGGGTTGCGGAGGGTGACCGAAGCGCTGCTGGAGCCAACATTGTCGACTCGCAATACGGTATAGCCATGGCCGTAGATCAATCCCGTGTTGCCGACGCTACCTTTCTTGGGGATGTCTTTCTTGGATGGGTTCGTTGCGGATGGATTCTTCCTTGTCACGGCCATCACCGCATTGCCACTCGCGATCGCCTTCTGGATCTTTTGTTGCTGACTGGTCGCGTTGCTGCTGATATCGTCCCAGTCCGCCTTTGCGCCCGTGATGGTTTGCATGGCGGTGCGCGTGTTTCGGTAGAGAGCGTTTGAATCCGGTGCGTCCTTATCCTGCGGTGCAGCCAATTCAGAAAGTTTGAATTTGTACATGTTCGCATAGGCTCGCAGGTACAGGGCTGTCCAGAATTCACCTTTGTCGGAGTACCCCATGTCGACGGATTCGCGGGTGCCGTCATATCGCACGGTGACCCATTGGGCTTTGAGTGTCTCGTGATGGTACAGCTTGACCTTGTACTCGTAGGATTCACCATCGGTTCCCGCATACTTGATATGGCTGGCAAAATCGAAATCGGTTCGGGCCACGGCAGCTAGCGAGGATGCGAAGATGCACGACGCAGAGCTTTGTTGCTGGATATCGTTGTAGGAGAATGCCTCGGCATCACCGTCACCCGTCTTGGCGATCGCCTTGGGATCAAAGTCGATCAGAAAGGAACCCGACACTTCCTGCGGAATATCGACATCCACTGTTTCGCTTAGAAAGGAACCCGTCACTTCCGTAGGTCGGTAGACCGGTTCGGTTTCGGAATCATCGCCCGCGGTCAACGACATTCCAGACGACGTCTTGTATCCGTGAACCAACAATCGATTCTTCGCCGACGACAGACTCGATGTTGTGCCGTAGATGACATTGATTGCCGTGGGCGTACTCAACGCGCCGAAGTTCTCGCCACTGACCACCGCGGCAATGTCATCTTTTCCGTCGCCGTTGAAGTCCCCAAAGACCACGTCGTGGGCAAAGTAATCTTTGTGTTCGGCAGCGCCGGCAATCGAATCGATTGCTTGCGAAAGGATCACGTCTTTGGTCCCGAGTCCTGATTTCGAACCGTAGATCACTGAGAGTGCCCCGGCGTCGGTTCGGCCGCTGTGGTCTTCGTAGGGTGTGCCGATCAGCAGCTCGTCGTGGCCGTCGCCGTTAACGTCACCGGTGGCGATTCGAAATCCGAACCGGTCATAGGCTTCGGCAGTGCCAGCGATTCCGTTGTTCCCTTGGTAGAAGACCGCATCCTTTGTTCCCAGCCCAGACTTCTCGCCATAGATGACGCTGACCTGGCCTCCTTCGCGAATCGATCGGATATCTTCGTACGGTACTCCAATGGCAAGGTCGTCTCTTCCGTCGCCATTGAAGTCACCGGCGGCCAGGTCGGTGCCGAATCGATCTCCACTTTCCGCCGTGCCGAGGATTCCGGACGTGTTCTGATGATAGTACTCGTCACCCGAGGTGGTCAGGCCGCGACTTGTCCCGTAGAGCACTTGGACGACGCCAGCGTCGGTGAGGCCGCTGAAGTCCTCTTTGGGAACGCCGATCGCCAAATCATCGCGACCGTCGCCGTTGAAGTCCCCCGCGGCCAGGGAGCTGCCAAAGTAGTCATTCTTCTCCGATACACCGCGAACACCACTGGTGTTCTGCGAGATCAAAGCATCTCGACTCTGCAGTCCTTTGGAAGAACCGAAGACGACGTTGACAAGCCCTGCCCGCTCCTCGCCAGAAACGCTGTCCTCCGGGGCTCCGATCGCTAGGTCATCGAAACCATCGTTGTCGAAATCTCCGGCGGCTAACGCGGCACCAAAATTGTCGCCCTTCTCTGCGGTGCCTTGGATACCGCTAGTGTTTTGGTGGATGTGTCGAACGCCCGTCGTCTTCAGGCCATTGTTTGAGCCATAGAAGATGGTCACCATTCCGGCGTCTTTTAGGCTCCCGACATCCTCGTCTGGGGCCCCAACGGCCAAATCGTCATACCCATCTTTATTGAAGTCGCCCACCGCCAAGGCCTCGCCAAAACGGTCATAGGATTCGGCATTGCGAGCCGCTGTTTGCGTCAATGCCTGTGCTTCGCCACCGGACAAGCCATTGCGAGATCCGTAGGTCACGCGAACGATCCCCGCATCTTTGCGCGTTCCGATGTCGTGGTGTGCATCGGCAACCGCGACGTCGTCAAACCCGTCCCCATTGAAATCGCCAAAGACGTTTGCCGCCAACAGTTTGCGAGCATCGAGTGCTTCGATACACAATTTGCGGTTTCGCTTTTTTCCGTTTGCATTTTGCTTGGACATGGGGAATTCCGTGTGGTGAAGTGATGCAGGTGTCTGTGTCCAAATGGGGAGTCCTTCGAGAAAGCGGACAATATTTTTCCGGATAGGGAGAGCAGCAGGCCAAGACGTTGCGGGTTATCGCCGGTTGGATTGTCGTTGTTGGACGTTAAGGGGGGAGCGTTGAGAGCGTTGAGGATAGGCCTCTTCGTTTGCCCATGGTCCGCGTTGTCATTGCGATTCCATTTACAGGGGCGTTTTCGTGGAGGGATTTTTCGATGACGATGGCGCGCAAGTTTCTCGTCGATCCGGCGGTCACGCGGTGGTATCACTGCATCTCCCGCTGCGTGCGGCAAGCGTTTCTGTTCCACGACGAAGACTATCCCAAACGCCCCGATTGGCGGCAGTGGATCGAAGATCGGCTCGAGTTGCTCGACGCGCACTTCGGGATCTCCGTCGGTGGGTTTTCGGTCATGGATAACCACCTGCACCTCCTCTGCAGGCTCGATCCAGAGGTGTCCGACCGCTGGAGTCAGCAGGAGGTCGTGCGGCATTGGATCGCGATCTACCCACCCAAAACGCTCAAGTCGAACGATGAAAAAGTTGTCCGTCAGTTTGTCGAAAGCCAGGCGATCGATCGACGACGGGTGGCGGTTCTGCGGGAGCGATTGAAAAAACTCGGCTGGTTCATGAAGGCCTTCAAGGAACCGTTGGGCAGGCTGGCCAACAAGGCCGACGGCTGCCACGGAACGTTTTGGGAGGCGCGGTACAAGAGCATCGCGATGCTCGACGACCAAGCGCTGTTGGCGACCAGCAGCTACATCGACCTGAACCCGCTGGCAGCGGGCAAGGCCTCGGCTCCCGAGCAGGGGCTGCACACCTCGATCCACCAACGTGTCGCCCACGTTTGTCAAAAGGGTGAAAAAGAAATCGAGCGGTTGCGAGCCGCTCGGCAGGGGAGTGTTGCAGCGAGCGTCGTCGCCGGCGAGATGGAACAAAATCTTTGGCTCGTCCCGCTCGAGGACCGGCGGTGCATCGCCGCGGAAGCTGGCGGCTTTCGCGAGGGGATGTTGGAATCGTTCCCGCTGGGGAGCTATCTGCTGCTACTCGATTACACCGGACGGATGTATCGCGATGGGAAGGCGAACATGGCAGCGGGTGTCGAAGAAATTTTTGTCCGCTTGTCGACAACGCACCGGCAGTGGCAGCGCCGGACCGACAAGATGCTGCATGCCAAAAGTCTCCGCGGCAGCTTCTTCGCCTCCAGCGACCAGGCCGTCGCCGCGATCACCATCGCCCCCGGGCACCGCTTCAGCAACGTCGCACCCCAACCGCCCGACTGATCTCTAACACGCTTGGGGGATTCTGCTCAAGCCCGCTCATGGCAATCGAGTTCCCGCTTCAGCCGATCCGGCAGAACACGCTCTACTGGCTGTGGCTGTCGCGATGAACAAAATCTGGGTACAAGAAACATTCCCTCGCTCCCAGATTCCTCGATAAATATCCAGTGCCGCCCTTCGTGGAGTGTCAGTGAAACTAACAGTTTAGAACGATTCGCCGTGAAGTAAATATGTCTGTCCTTTCCGCCCGAATTGCCGAGACGCTGCGGGCCGAACATCGTCTGAAAGGACGGGTCAAAGAATTTGAGACCGACGACTACGAATGCATGTTGGTCTTTAAGTCTCCCGGTTATGCGGCGGATGTTTTTGTCGACCGCGAAACCGGCAACTACTCGCTGACCGTCACCTCCAGCAACGCCGTGGCGATCATGAACGATCTCCACAAGGGACGCGACAGTGGCCCGGCTTGGAGCCTGTTGATCGACGGCTCGGCAATCCTGATGGCGATCATGTCGCTGTCCGGGTTTGGGCTGCTCTTCTATCTCAAAAAACGCCGCGTCGCCGGAGTCCTCACCGCCCTAGCGGGAACCATCGCCGTGTTGGCCGTCTGGATCCTCGGCGTCGCCTGAATATCCAAAACAATGGATTTGGAAAGGCTCCCTGTGGCGGCCACCGGCCTGTGAGGAATGCACGCTCAGCGTTTCAACTGTCTTGAAGCCGCGGTAGCGGCTTTGGGAATTGGGGTGCTGGAAATGCCGGACGCGCGGGGCGATGCCCACGCGGTTAAACGAGAAGGGCGGACTGATTCGGCTACGCTTTCAGTTCGCTGAGGACGCGGCGGACGATGGCGTCGATGCTTTCAGGAGTCGCGGAGGCGGAGGTTACGGCGCCGTTGGTGTACGACGTCAGCATTCCTTTGATTTTGGCTTCGGTCTGCGCGCTCTTGTCGTATTGTGCGGCGGTCATCGGTTGACGACTGCGCCCCATGTCCCAGCCGCGAGTTCGCAGGCCGGCGCGGAAGCCTTCGGGGAATTCGCCCGTTCCGATCATCGTATCGAACAGCGGCGTCAATTCGTTTTGCAAGCGAACCGCTTCGCTCAAGTCGCCCGCTTTGCAAGCCTTGTAGACCGCGGCGGTCAGTTCGGGGACAACACCGCTGGTCGCGTTGGTGCCACCATCGGCTCCCATCAACAGCATCGCTGACAACGAAGCATCCCAGCCCGTCAAGAAACTGAACTCCGGTCGCTGCGGGCGAATCGCGGCGATCATCCGCATCATGTGGGGCAGGTCGCCCGAGCTGTCTTTGATGCCGACCACGCGAGGGCACTCTTCGGCCAGACGGCGGACCGTGGCCAGATCGATCTCCGACGCAAACAGCGGAATGTTGTAGAGCGTGACGTTGACCGAAACGGCGTCGGCGATTTCACGGAAATAACTGTAAACGCCTTCGTCGCTCAACTTGAAATAATAAGGAGCGACGATCGCAACCGCTTGGGCACCCATTTCGCCATACGCGTCGCAGGCCTTGATCGTTTCGCGGACGTTCGCTTCGGCCGCACCGACCAAAACGGGAACGCGACCGGCGGCTTGATCGATCACGATCCGAGCAATCTCGCGGCGCTCGGCTGAGGTAAAGCGAACGAATTCACCCGTGCTGCCGTTGGGATACAACCCATCAACGCCGTGGGCGATCAACCAATCGACGTAGCCTCGCAACGTTTGTTCATCGACGTTGCCGCGAGGGTCCAGCGGGACGATGTTTGGGGTCAGGATGCCGGTGATGCGATTGGATTGGGCCATCGATTCGCTAAGGGAAGGAGGGAGAGTATGGTCAGCGGGCAAGGAACAATGTAGCCTGAGCCAGCCCGATAGGTCGAGTATCGTCGCGATCGATCCAGATCGCGACAGGTTACCTACAATAGTAGTTTGAACCTATTGAGTTGGTACTGCCGAAGTTTCCGAGAAACGCAACAAAAATGACTTCCCGTCGCCGTAAACCGAAAACCCAGGGCGACCCACATCCACTGACGCCCCCAGCGGTCGGGGCCGCCGAGTTTTCATGGCTCCGCCTGGTCTACCAGATTGCGATTCCCGCCCTTTTGGGACTTTGGCTTTGCGTGTGGGTCACACATATACTGTATGACGGTGGTCAAACCGATCGCTCTCACCCCCGCTGGCATTTGCTTTTCAGCCTGTTTTTCCTGCCCGATGAGATCTTCGCCGCCTGGACCGATGGCGTGGTCAGCTGGCGCGGTTGGGTCGATCGACTGCGGGTTTTGATGATTGTGACTGCCGTGACCTTGCCCAGTTGGCTGCTGGGAGGGCAATTGCTGCGGGTCAGCGGGATTGCTCGCCGGATGCGAGGGATCGAAGTCGCGATCCTTGGTCTGGCGATCGGCCTGTCGCTGCAAGCGACTGCAACACTGATGTTGGGGCTGGCCGGCTGGGTCAGCTATCGCGCGGCGATGCCGATCTTGGGAGCCATCCAAATCGCGATCGCACTCGCATTGGGGGTCCACCGGTCGATCGGTCGCGAGCAAATTTGCGACACCTGCAGACAGCTGGCTCGCCCCGCGCGAGAGCATCCCTTGGCGGTGGGGTTAACGCTGATCGGGATCGCATTGGTCGCGATCCGCTGTCTTCTGCCGAGCAATGAATTCGACGTCTTGGAATACCATCAGGGGGCGCCGAAGCAGTGGTTTCAGGAGGGGCGGATCGGATTTTCCGAGCAAAACATCTATGCCAACATGCCGATGGCAGCGGAGATGCAGTCGCTGGCGGCGATGTCTTGGGCCGGGGCTCTGGGAATCGAAGACGCTTGGTGGTGGGGCGGCTTGGCGGGCAAATCGACGATGTTTCTGTACTGGATTCTGGCGATCGGCGCGACCGCTTGCTTGTCGCGACGCTGGGTCGGCGGCCAAGCGGCATGCTGGTTGGTGGCGGTCGCCTGCAGCGGTTTGGCGTTTGCTGAAGTCACCGTCTTGGGACTGATCGAACCGGCGGTCGCCTGCTACTTCGCAGCCGCGTTGTTGGCTCTGGCCGCGTTGCGCCACCAGTTGGCTACGCAGCCGGCGGCGATGTTTTGGGGCGGCTTTCTGGCTGGCAGCGCGCTGGCCTGCAAATACCCGGCGCTGCTATTCGTCTGCCTGCCCGTTGGTTTGTTAGCCGCGTGGCAGATCACTCGTCAGCGATCGAAAACTCCGATCGACCTCCGCCTCCTGGGGATGTTTTTCTTAGGATGCGCTCTGACTGCGGGTCCGTGGTTGGCGAAAAATGCGGTGCTGGCGCATAACCCCGTCTATCCGTTGGCGGCTGGTTTGCTGGGCGGCTACCAGTTCTCCGAAGCCAAGATCGCTCAATGGCAAGCGGCCCACGCGGTCCCCACACGCTCGTTGTCGGCGCTGGTCGACTCGCTGTTCAACATCGCTTGGGGCTGGAAATCGCAAGGGGCGATCCTGATCCCGCTGGCCCTGATCGGTCTGCTGCGGTTCAAGCGATCCCCCGCGGTGCGGATTACCGCGGCGATCGCTCTCTTTGTGTTTGCTGTCTGGTGGTTACTGACTCACCATCTGGAAAGGTTCTTATTGCCGACGATCCCGCTTGCGATGCTGTTGGCCGGTTTTGGAATCCAGACGATGTTCCAACAGCTGGGGCGTCCGTTGGCCAGCATTTGCCTGACCGTTGGCATTCTCTGCAATCTGGTCTTGCTGGCCGTTTCGCCAACGTTGGGAGATCCGCGGCTGTTGGTCGACACGAGTGCGATTCGCCGCGAGGGGAGCGAGCCGACCGATTCGATTCGCATTCCCGAACACGTTCTGTGGGCCAACCGGAATCTGCAGTCGACCGATGGAGTGTTGTTGCTGGTCGGCGACGCTGCGATCTTTAATTACGAAGTCCCGCTGCGCTACAGCACTTGTTTCAACGTTTCGGATCTTTCCGAGATCGCCCGCCTGCCAGCCGACCAGTGGCGAGGGGAGTTTGAACAACGGGGGATTCGATACGTATTAGTTCATTGGGGCGAGATCGAAAGGTATCGCAGCGATGGGAATTACGGCTTCGATCCGACGATCACGCGGGAGCTGATTCGAGCGATGGTCGACCAAGGGGGGCTCAAACCACTCGACACTGACCTCGATCCGCAGCGCGTCGAAGTCCTTGCCGTCGGTCCATAATGACGGGAGCCCCGAAGGACTTGGGTGCCTCCTTTTGAATGCTCGACCAAAACGTAAAACCTTTTCTTGACCGCTGTCGATTCTACGATGCGAAGCCCCAGTCAAATTTTCGATTTCACGCCCAGCGGTTTGCGGTTGGGGCGTTGGCGTGGGACGACCTACGCGATCGGGTGGAGCTATCTGGGGCTGGGAGCTGTATTGTTTGTCGCCGCATGGTGGCTGAAGGTCTGGCCGGGGAACCAGGACTTGCCCTGGTTGGCTCTTGTCGTCTGGTTGGCGATCGGATTTGTCGGCGGATTGCAGGAGAGTGCTCACGCGGTGACAGCGTGGCTGTTGGGGGGCAAGTCGCGGTTGATGATGATCGCGGGGCATGGCGGTGCCGGTCAGTATCGAATCTTTGGCGGACCAAGGCAGGCGATCGTCGCGGCGGCTGGTCCGACAAGCAGTTGTCTGTTCGCACTGCTTGTCGCGGGGATCTTGATGTTTCGTGGTGAGGCGTCGTTATTGCAGATGCTCGATCCGCTGCGACCTCCCGAATTGGTCGGCCGGCTGAACCTCGTGTCGATCGGAAAAGTTGTTGCCTGGATCGCGATGACGCTCTCGGTTGTCCAGATGTTGCCGCTGTGGCGATGCGATGGTCGAACCTTATTAGACGGATTGGTGGCGACGTTCCGGCCGCACTACACCCCTTCGTCGAGAGCTCACGCCACGGCGGTCGCGATCGGCTGGATCGCGTTTGCGATGGTTGGTCTTTCGCTTGCCGTGGCGATGTTTGAAGATCGCCAAGGGGTGCCTCGATGGCCCGTGCTGGCAGCGGTGGGACTGGTGCTGTGGATGTCGGGACAGAAAGTCGATCCGCGGATTCGAGTGATCGACGCGAAGCACCAGCCGATCGGATGGTTAGGGGCTCGGCGGATTCGTCAAGCGCACCACCGCGAGGTTCGCGAAGCCTCCGACATCGCCAAGCTCGATGAGATCCTCGACCGGATGACCCAACACGGTGCCGATTCGCTGAGCCATGCCGATCGCGCGGTGCTGAAGCGGGCGAGCGCCGCTTTGAAGAAGCACTCAGGTAAATCGTAGTGAAGTCAAACTTCACCCTCCCGGCGAAGCAGGGAGGGTCGGAAAACGAGCGTTTAGCTAGTTTTCCGGGGAGGGCTTCGCCGCTGGGGCGAGGGCGACAAATTTACCTGCGGACGCCCCTCCCCGAACTTCGCTTGTTCGACCCTCCCCTTCAAACTTCGTTTGAGGGAGGGTGAAGGGTGTTGAACGTGGCCCCAAACTTCACCCGCCGGGCGAAGCCGGGGAGGGTCGGAAAACGAGCGTTTCGCTAGTTTTTCGGGGAGGGTTTGAACGCTGGATCGAACGCGGCGAATTTGCAGCGGGCGCCCCTCCCCGAACTTCGCTTCGCTTGTTCGACCCTCCCCTTCATACTTCGTTTGAGGGAGGGTGAAGGGTGTTGAACGTGGCCCCAAACTTCACCCTCCGGGCGAAGCCGGGAGGGTCGGGAAACGAGCGTTTAGCTAGTTTTCCGGGGAGGGTTTGAATACTGGATCGAGCATGGTGAATTTGTTGCGGGCGCCCCTCCCCGAACTTTGCTTCGCTCGTTCGACCCTCCCCTTCAAACTTCGTTTGGGGGAGGGTGGAGGGTCTTGTGTTTGGCCCCAAACTTCACCCTCCGGGCGAAGCCGGGAGGGTCGGAAAACGAGCGTTTAGCTAGTTTTTCGGGGAGGGCTTGAATGCTGGATCGAGCATGGCGAATTTGCAGCGGGCGCCCCTCCCCGAACTTTGCTTCGCTCGTTCGACCCTCCCCTTCAAACTTCGTTTGGGGGAGGGTGAAGGGTGTTGTGTTTGGCCCCAAACTTCACCCGCCGGGCGAAGCCGGGAGGGTCGGAAAACGAGCGTTTAGCTAGTTTTTCGGGGAGGGCTTGAACGCTGGGGCGAGGACGACAAATTTACCTGCGGACGCCCCTCCCCGAACTTCGCTTCGCTTGTTCGACCCTCCCCTTCAAACTTCGTTTGGGGGAGGGTGAAGGCTGTTGTGTTTGGCACCAAACTTCACCCTCCGGGCGAAGCCGGGAGGGTCGGAAAACGAGCGTTTAGCGAGTTTTTCGGGGAGGTCCGAATGCAAGGATCGGATCGATTGAAATCCGCGTGTAGCGTATGATCGTGTGGTTTCAGATTTGCGAGACTTTCCCGAGCGTGGTGGGTGGCATAGTATGAAGCGACCGATTCCTTGCAATGCTTTTCGTATTTATCCCTATAGAGCTCGATGAACGACACGACTTCAAAATCCTCTTCCGGCCGCAAGTCGCCCGCAAAGCTGACCGCTGGCGGTGGAGCGATCGGCATCCTGATCGTTCTGTATGCGCTGCTGCAGCCGATCCTCAGCAAGCAACTGGGAATCGCGCTGCCGAAGCTTCCGGTCAACGTCGGGGCCGATGCTCCGATGGTCGCTGGGCCCGACAAACCGATCGAGCCAACCGACGCCGCTTCCCAATCGACAGCTCCCAAGATTCAAGTCACCTCGGGGCGGGCGGATTCGCCGACCAAAACGGCTGCCGATAAATCGTCGACGGCTGGCGAGAATTCGCCCAAGTTGGACCCGCAGAAGTCGGCGGCTCCCAAAACCGGTGGCGGCCCGCTGTCGCAGTTCAATCGCAGCCGCCAGAGCGATGACGCCAAACTGTCGCCGACAAAATCGGCGCCTGAAAAAACGTCGATCGCAAAATCGGATCCCTCTTTAAAGTACGGGATCTTAAAATCGATCGGCCGGGATACCTACATGTCCCCCGCCGGTTTGCGATACACGCCGGGGAGCCAAGAAGGGCATCGTTTAAAGCACCTGGAACGCCATACCGCCGACCAACCGAGCCGGCCGGGGAAGCACGGTGTCTTTGATGGCGGCATGGAAAAGACGTTGTTAGTGCTGGATCAGGCTTATGAAAAAGGGACCAAGGGAGGTCATGGGACAACCAAGACCCAGGACGACGGGCGAACGATTTATACCGTCGACATGGGCAAGCGGATCGGATACATCGGCGGCCGCGATGGCAATCGGATGCGGAAACCGATGGCTCGCCGCGTGCGGATCGTATTGGATGGCGATCGCGTGATTACCGCTTATCCGTTGTAGCGACGCCGAAACAGCCGGAGCTCGTCGACACCGATCCTGTTGTTCCCGACGTCGATTGCCGGATCGACCCCTGCGGCGAAAGCCTGTCGATTTCTCTCACCACACAAAATTTCAACGCCCAATCCGCACGTGTTGCGGCGACGTTTCCTGGAGACTGCATTGATGACGCCCCATTATTCGATCGATTATTGCCCGCGATGTGGTGCGGGCCTGTTGGGCATTCGAATCTGCGGCTTAGGGACCAACGATCCACACGGGCTCGTGGTCTGCGACGAATGCGAGGCGATCTGGTTGGAACCGGATGTCGCGACGCCGCATCAATATCCCGACGCGTCGGACGCGCGATGCCCCAAGTGCAGCGATCCGCTGTGGGGACCGCAGAGCCGCTGGGCAACGCGAGAAGATCTTGTGCAATTGGACTGGCAGGACCGGGTCGATCCCGAATTAAACGGCGAACCGGACGATCACGTCGTTTAGCGGTTCTTGAGCGATTGGGGATCGTCGAACGGCAGTTCGGCACTTTGGCGTGACGTCATTCCTTGTTTGAAGTGCTGTCGGCAGACCGACAGGTAGCGTTCGTTGCCACCGATCTGAACCTGGTCTCCTTGTTGGATCGGAGCCCCGTGTTGGTCGATTCGCAAGACCATCGTCGCTTTGCGACCGCAGTGGCAGATCGTTTTGACTTCGGTCAGTACATCGGCCCATGCTAACAATTGCATACTGCCGTCGAACAGCTTGCCTTGGAAATCGGTCCGTAGGCCGTAGCACATCACCGGCACGCCCAGATGGTCGGCGACGTCGCTCAACTGTCGCACTTGTTTGGCTGTTAAAAACTGAGCCTCATCGACAAAGACACAGTGTAATGGTGCACGCTGGAGTTCGGTTTCGATCTGGCGATGGAGGTTGTCAACTTGATTGAAAACGATCGCATCGGCTTCGATTCCGATTCGCGAACTAACCTTTCCCACTCCGAATCGCGAATCGAGTTCCGGGGTTAAGATCAGCGTGTTCATCCCCCGTTCGCGATAGTTGTAGCTGGATTGCAACAATATGGTTGACTTGCCAGCGTTCATGGCGGAGTAGTAGAAATAAAGTTTTGCCACGGTTGTCGATGTAAAGGTGGGTTAGTGGTGCATCTTTCGCTTGCGTAGTGGAGGGCGTACGATAGGCGTCGATGTCGGCCAATGGCCGGGGGCGGTGCGAATTTAATTTGTCGGAACAAGCTTACACGGAACTATGAATCGAAACCAGATTCTGCTGTTGATCGTCATCGGCCAAGGGTTGGTGATCGCTTTGATATTCTCGGTGCGTTTTAAACGCGAATCCGTCGAGCCCGACGATTCGGTGGGCGTAGTTCAGGTGGCTGAGCCGATGGGCTCGCTTCCCGAGGGGGCTCAAGAGTCGACGCTCGCCGAAGCGCTCACGATCGCTCGACAGGGGCTGACGTCGATGCGTGCCGAGCTGATCGATTACCGCGGCCGCGTGGTCAAGCGAGAGCGGATTCAGGGGCAACTGGCCGAAGAGAGCGAGATGGAGATTAAAGTCCAGTGCCGACGCTTAGATAAAGAGGAGGTGGTGCAGCCGATGCGGGTCTACTTAAAGTTCCTGCGGCCGCGGGGCGTTGCAGGGCGGGAGGTGATCTGGGCGGAGGATCAGAACGACGGTCGTTTGATCGCGCATGAGCCTGGTTTGCTGAACGTCGCTCAAGCGTCGCTGGACCCACGTGGCGAGCGAGCGATGGATGGCAACCTGTACCCGATCACCGAGATCGGTCTGTTCAACCTCGTGGAGCAATTGATTGCCCGTGGTGAAGAGGATCTCCAGGAATCGCAGGTCCGCGTGACGCTGGCCGAGGGGCAGATGATTGGCGATCGGGAGTGCCAGCAGATCCGTATCGAATTGATCCAACCGCATGACGAATTGAATTTTGAGTACGCCGAAATTTTCATTGACAGCCAGCGTCAGATTCCGCTCCGCTATGCGGCGTACGGTTGGCCTGGCGAAACCACGACGGGCGACGGCGACGCGGCGTCCGAAGTTCTCGAAGAATACACATATTATGACATCGAAACCAACGTCGGCCTGACCGACGCCGACTTCGACCCCAGCAATGAAACTTATGATTTTCCCGCGTTTCGGGTCAATCTGTAGTCGTCCCCGTGGGATACCCACGTGAGGCGTGAAGTAACCATCGTTCCTCCATTGAACATGCCGTATTTGAAGCCTACAACCGACAGTTCGCCATCGACCGACAGCCCGTCGAACGGCCGACGACATGTGAATACGGCGATTCCGATAGCGCTGTTGATTTTGGCGTTGATCGCGGGGGTGGCGATCCAAGGTCGGGTCGACGACGCGATGATGAAGGTTGTCGGCAATCAATTGTTGGCGATCCGGAATTCGAGCGCCTCGGCGATGCGATTGTGGTTTGGGGTTCAAGAATCGTATTGCCAGGGGATCGCGGACGTCGTGCGGGACCCGTCGCTTGCGTTTGAACGGCGTGCTTCGGCGCGGGCGTTGTCGCCGCGGATGCTCGAGAACGATGCCGAATACCAAGCGTTGCGTGAACTGCTGGTCCGCAACATCGATCCTCAGCGGTGCGTCGGTTGGACGTTGCAGTCATCGGCTGGGGTGGTGCTGGCAGCGTGGGACGATTCACTGGTTGGCCGCAGCGGGTTTCCATTGCCATCGGTTGCGATGAATCGCGCCGTGGGCGGCCAGGCGACGGTCAGCGTCCCCTTCCGAGCCCCGGTTCCGATCGTGACCGACCAACAGGAATTTAAAGTCGGCGATGCGGTGATGGCCGCAATCGCGCCGATCATCGACGATAGTGGACGATGTGGCGTCGTGTTGGCGATTCTACTTTCCCCCTCCAAAGACTTTGCTTCGGTTTTCGACACCTCGCAAGTTGGCGACAGTGGCGAGACGTTTGCATTTAGTCGAGAGGGCATCATGATCTCACGCTGTCGCTTCGAAGACGAACTGCGAACCCTGGGCCTGCTGCATCCCGATCCCTCGACTTCGGCGATCCTGAGCATCCAGCTTCGAGACCCCGAGGTCGATATGCGTTCGGGGAAACGAGCACTTAAGCCACTGGATCAACAACCGTTTACTCGGATGGCCTTGGATGCGACGCGTGGCGGAACTGGTGTCGATACCGCCGGCTACAATGATTGCCGTGGCGTGCCAGTGATCGGTGCCTGGAGTTGGTTGCCGGAGTATGAGATGGGGATCGCGACCGAAATCGCAGTGGAAGAAGCGTATCGGCCATTGAACGTCCTGCGGTGGTCGAATCTTGGTTTGCTGGCCTTGCTGCTGCTGACCGCGGCGACCGTTGCCGTCAATGCGATCCGCGCGCGACGGGTGGAGAGTCAAGCCAGCAAGGAACATCGGCTGGCACGTAAGCTGGGACAGTATCGGCTAGAGGAAGTGCTTGGCGCTGGCGGGATGGGGTCGGTTTACAAGGCCCAGCATGCGATGTTGATGCGGCCCGTGGCGATCAAAGTGTTGGACACCAAGGGGAGCGATCCGCAGCGGCTGCATCGTTTTAAACGCGAAGTGGAATTGACCAGCCAGTTACAGAACCCACACACGATCGCGGTCTTCGATTACGGGCAAACCCAGAACGGCGACTTCTACTATGTGATGGAGTATCTCGATGGGGTCGACCTGAACGATATGGTGCGGCACTACGGAGAATTGCCTGCGTCGCGGGTGATCGCGATTCTGTTACAGATCTGCGGATCGTTGATCGAAGCCCACGGCAAAGGTTTGATCCACCGCGACATCAAGCCGGGAAACATTATGTTGACCGAGTGTGGTGGGATCTATGACTTTGCCAAGTTGTTGGATTTTGGGTTGGTCAAGGAGTCGAGTCCTAATAGCGCCAACGTGACGCATGAAGGGTCGTTGACGGGAACGCCGATGTACATGTCGCCCGAAGCGATTCGCAATGCCAAGAGTGTCGATCCTCGCAGCGATATTTATTCGATCGGGGCGGTCGGCTACTTCCTTGCCACGGGCAAACCGTTGTTTGATGCCGCGGGAACGCTTGACGCGATCTTAAATCAAGTGCAGGAAGAACCGCTGCGACCGAGCGAGCGGGCGGGGAAGGCGATCGATGGCAAGTTCGAAAAGGTGATCATGCAATGTCTTTCCAAGAACCCCGATTCACGCCCTGATTCGGTCCGTGAGCTGGTCGACCTATTGCAGGCCTGTCCCGATCATGGAGTTTGGGACCAACACGCCGCCCAGCAATGGTGGACCGAGGTGTTTACCGGCAGCCACCGCCGATCGACAATCCTCAGCGGGAAGGATACGATCATTCCCTCTCACGGCGAAATCGATACTCTGCACGGCGCGCGGCTCAGCAGCCCTTCGCAAGAGCAATCCGTAACGCGGTGAGCTGGAGTCTGAACGCCTCGCACTCACTCGACCCCGCCTAAAACCACAGTTCGATTTCTTATGACGTCTCGCATCGAATGGCCGCCGATTCGCGATCTGCTGGAGGACGATCAGCAGCATGCTGCGATCGAGTCGTACTTTCCCGATCGAGGGCGGGTCAGCTTTTTCGATGCCCTGCAACAATGGGACGCTAATCGATTGACCGAAATCCGCGCGGCCGGTCGCCGCTTGGAGGTCGCCGCGCAGCTTGCGGATTTCCCGATCATCGCAATCGCCGGGATGCTCAACAGCGGCAAAACCAGCTTGGTCAGCACCTTCTTGAGCGACGCCGGTCGGCAACGGTCGCTGCGCGGTGAATCGAACGATGCCGGTACGCACCGGTTTGTCCTCTGGCTGCCGCAAAGCTGGCGAGCCGATGCGGAGGTCTGGGGCCTGTTGATGTCGCGACTGGGCGAAGCGCTCGGCCAGCCGCCGCAGATGTTGTCCGACGATCCGGCGGCCGCGCACGAACAATACAACAACGCCGAGGGACAAGCCGATGCATTGGCGATCCCGTTGGTCGCGACCGATCCAGGATTGGATAAGGCCTGCGTCGGATTATTGGATTGCCCCGACATCGTGACCAGCGAAGCGTTTGGCCGCGGCGCGTTGGAGGTTCGCAAGACGCTGCTGTGCCGCGCCGCAACGCTCTGTTCCGCCTTTGTGATGGTCACCGACTTCGCTTCGCTGCGAGCCAACACTGTCGGCGAACTGCTGGATGTCGCGGCGACCAGCATGTCGGGAGTCAGCCGTTATCTGGCGATCAACATGATCCGCCCCAAGTATCGGCCGCACGAGGTCTTTGAAGATCTGCAGCCTCTGGTCAGTGGGCACGGAATCACCGCCAGCTATCTCGCATACGATTTTGAGATCCCCGCCAGCGAAACCTTTGTGCCTGAGGTTGCGGATCGAGGAACCGAAGACGATCCGATGCCGGTCTTCTTCGAAGCCTCCGCGATCGAGCCCGATTTGGTGAAACAGATCGATGCGTCGCAGCTGCTCTCGTCGCTGCCGACACGGCTGAACCGATCGGCGTTGTTCGATGGGTTCCGACGATCGCAAGCGACTTCATTGGCGGAACGCGTTTGGTCCGATGGCGTCGATTTCCTTCGCGACCAAACGGCCACGCAAGCGACATACGCGCGGCGGGCTCGGCAAGCGATCTGCGATGCGTCGCTTGAGTTTTTCGCGCGGCGCGACTTTTCCAGCGGAGCGATCATCGAACTGCGGCTGCATCAATCGGCGCGGATCATCCACCAATTGACCGATGCGTTCTCGCAAGCCGCACCGTGGTACGCGCGGCTGGGCATGAAGATGAACGGCTTTGTATCCAAGCTGACCCGTTCGGCCAGCGAATTGATGCAGAGTTTCAATCTGACCGGAGCGGCTCAGAAGAAGGCGGAACAGATTCGCGACGATTTCCGCAAAGGAGCCAAGGGATCGGTCCTCTCGGGGGAACGGCTGTGCGAGAGCTATCGCCGACACGACCTCACCGGCCAGATGCGGACCGAGATCCCCGATTCGCAACTGCTCGAGATCTGCAACCACGCGGTGGAGCGGTTCGATGCGGAAGATCAAACCGCATTGGACCCGCAACAATTGCGACGGACCGCCGAAGCGATGTGGCAAGAGATGTCGATGGTCAAGAAACTTCAGCACGGCCTGACGCCGGTCGCCGCGCTGTTCGCTGCGTTTGCGGCGGTGGTGATGGTCCCGGTCGATGGCGGCGGGACGCTGGTCCTGATGCACGCGTCGATCGCAGAGCTGTTGCTTGCCACAGGATTCGCCGGATTGGTGACCGCGTGGAACAGCCACGGGGCGCTGAAGGCGATGGAATTGCAAGCCGCTCAACAACAGCTGGCCGACTTCATCGCCGTGCAATGCGATTCGTTAGGCGTACCGCGCGGGATCGACGATCAAATCGAACCGCTACGAATCCAGATCGGTCCGCGCGAGCACGTCCTGCCGGCAGCCAAAGTCGCGCTGCGGCGATCGGACAACACCAGCATCCGAATCTGGAAGCTGCGGCAGCCGTTCCTCGATTCGCTGCACCAAAAGCTGCCGCGAGATTGAGTCGACAGGCGTCCATCGTTTCGGCGGCTCACGTCGTGCGTTAAGACCAGCGATCGACCAACAAATTGCCGGACCGTTGGTCCTTCTGTAGCGTGTCGTGAACACATTGCCCCCTGGCCTGCACTTCGCTCGCGGAGCTCGCTTCGCTTGACCTGGGCTATGCAAAGGATCGGAGCTTCGCTCCTCGGGCAACGCACAAGCCGCGGGAGCGGCGATCGCATAAAGCCTGCGGCGCGAGCCGCAGGATCACTTCCCGACAGGGCCGATGAGTGGGCAAGTAGCGTGAGAAGTGACCAGACGCTCTGGAAAAGCATGTATTGGTGGGGCGTGACGCCATCAGTGCAGTCGGGCGTTGCGAATGGGGGGTGAGTCAGCGAGAATCAGAGCATGAAACCTATTCTCAGCCGGGCCAACTACTGAGAATCATAAGTTATCCACGCCAACTAAATCGCCAATGAGCAGCTCCCGCCTCCTTCCAAACGAAGCCCAATTGCAACGACTCGTTTTCGCGATACGTGATTTGAACCATGCTAATTCCGCGATCCAATTCCTGCTTGAGGAATGCGACTTCTCAAAACCCTATCCCAGACTTGCACTTCGCAAATTCAAACTGCTGGAGTCCGCCGCAATAGTTGCATTTGGAAGGCTATTCTCCGTCTCAGGGGGCGGTACAACCCCAAGTTTTCGACTGGCCGGAATCAGATTTTCACCGGCTGATGAGCGAATAAAGAAACGCATCATGGATCTGCGAAACACCACAGTTGCACATTCCGATGAAGAAATGATGCATTATCGTGTGGATTTGATCAGGCCAATGGAGGACAACCTCGAATTGGCGATGCCCCATTTGCAAATTGACGACACATTACACCTCGACGAAAACGAACTGGGGGAATTTGACCGACTGGTGCGAGAATTGGTATCCAAATTATACAAATATGTCTTTGATATTTCCCAAACGCACCCAGAACTAGTAGAAAAATACGTTACCCCAGCCGCATCTGCCAGCAATGGTGGATAACCATCGGTTTCAACGGAGCTGGGCTTGCAAGCGTTTTGATGATGGACGATCAACTCTCCCGGCCCGCTGAACCGTAACGTTATTCGTGCTATGCTTAACGCTCGCTTGATACGGAGACACAAATGCAACTTCCATTGGAAACGATGACCACCGCGCAGAAGCTGGATGCTATGGAGCAACTCTGGGCTTCGCTTCGTTCCTCGGCAGACTATTCGCCCCCCGACTGGCACGGCGAAATCCTTGCTGAGCGGAAACGCCGAGTCGAGAATGGCGAAACAACCTTTTCATCGCTCGACGACGTGGTTTCGCGAATCAAACAAGGCCGCAAGTGAATGTCCAGCTTTCGGGCGAAGCTGAACGCGACTTGCTGAATGGCGTCGCGTTCTACGATGGCGGCGACCGGCACGCTGGTGACCATTTCCTTGAATCACTCACCACGGATCTTCGCTCCCTGTCGTTTCTCGGGGGTGTCCATGCGATGCGCCATGGTTACCACTGCATGTCGGCGAGTCGTTTTCCGTTCGCAATCTACTATGCAGTCGATTCGGGCTCCATTTTCGTCATCGCAATCCTTGACGAGCGCCGCGACCCTGGGTGGATTGCGAATCGATTACAACTCGGATGACCATCGCATGCAAAGGATCGGAGCTTCGCTCCTCGGGCAACGCACAAGCCGCGGGAGCGGCGATCGCATATAGCCTGCGGCGCGAGCCGCAGGATCGGGCAAGCCGCAATCATTAAAAAGCCCCGGCAGGGGCGGCAGGTGCGCTGGATCTGTCGCCGCCTACCGGGGCTTATATCGAGATTGTTCCTAACATTTCCTACGGCTGACGCCGTAGGCTATATGCGGCCGCCGCTGCCGCGGCTACGGTGGTGGTTTTAGCGTGGAGGACGCGTTACCCAGGCCTGCACTTCGCTTGACCTGGGCTATGCAAAGGATCGGAGCTTCGCTCCTCAGGCAGGTTGCGAGCTGCGGGTGCGCCCGACGGACGGCGTTTGCATGCGTTACGGAGCGAGCCAGAGGGCTTCTTTTAGAGCATGGCACGTGGGTAGAAACCACCAGGTGCGTTTCTTTTCGGTTTCGCAGGCCTGCGGACAACAAGCGACATCGCCCGCCGGAACACACTTGTACCACGACGGATAGGCGGGGAAACAAGCGCGAGGGTAGGGACGAGGAGTGTAGTCATCGCAGCAGCAGTTGGGCGGAAAGCAGTTGCCCGAGCATGCGTCGCCGTTGGTCCGGCAATCGCACGCTGTCCCTGCAAGTGAATCACAAGGCAGGGCGTGAGAACCGGCCGGCGCGTGCGGCGGCTGTTGTGCAACGGCCAAGTTTCCGACGCTCCACGCGGCCAGAAAACCGAGCAGACAAACCAAAGTTTTTGTCATCGAATCTGTTTCCTATTCTGTCGTTATAAGCTCGGGAGCTTCTACCACAACGGAAGTCGCCGGCACCGTTTCAATCATTCCCACGGTCACAATCGCAGGGTCGGACAATCGCAACTGCCAACCGCCGCCGAGCGATCGATAGACAGTGATCAACGCCAGAGCGACATCTCCCTGAGCCTGGGCTAACAGGTTCTGTTGCTGAACCAAAAACTGTTCCGCGACGAAGACCGAGGTGAAATCGATGACACCTGCATTAAATTGATCGGTGGCCAACTTCACGGCGCGTTCGGCTGCCGCGACACTCGCCTCGAGACGCTCAGCGGTCACCTTCGAGTTGACGTAATCGATGATGCCATTCTCCACCTCCCTCGCCGCTACCAGAACTTTCTGTTGGTAGACAGCGACCAATTCTTGCGTCTTGAATTCCTGCAGTCGGACGTTGTTCACGATCCGTCCGTAGTTCAGCACATTCCAACTGAAGCCCGGAGTAATCTGGCCGATACCACTGCGCGGACCAAACAGGAGGTCGAGATCCTTGGCTTGGTAACCGATGTCGCCGCTGATGAAAAACTGAGGATAGAAATCAGCTTCCGCGACACCGATCTGCGCATTCTGAGCCGCGATGTATCGCTCTGCTGCGCGAAGGTCAGGCCGGCGGCGAATCAGATCGGCGGGGATGCCGACGAGCACTTCGGGGGGCGATTCCGGGATAGGAGCCGTGCCGAGCATCTCTGCCAGATCGGTTGGCGGCATGCCGAGCAACAGACAAAGCTGGTTTTGCGAAACGCGAATCCCCGTCTCGATGGTCGGTTGCGTCGCTCGCAATTGTTCCAGCAGCGAGTTGGCCTGGACCGTGCCTAGTTCGTTGGTCTGCCCCGACTTCCATCGTTCGGTGGCAATCTTGAGCGTCGATTCTTGCAGCGTGATGTTCTGCTGCACATACAACAGTTGCTGCTGCAGGATTCGGTAGGTTACGTAGGTCGACGCGACGTCGCCGATCAGCGTCACCATCACGTTGTCGTAATCATCGACCGAGGCATCGACGACGTCATCGGTCGATTCAACGATGCGACGGATCTTGCCCCAGAAATCAATTTCCCACGACGCGCCAAACGTGGCGCTCCAGGTGCTGAAGTGGCTCACCGGAGATGGCACGGCAACATTCTTACTCAGCTGAGAACGAGTGAATGATCCGTCGATCGACTGGCTCTGTGGAAACAGGCTGCCAACGGCGATCCCTTTTTGGGCGCGGGCCTCGAGCACACGCGTTGCGGCGACTCGCAGGTTAACGTTCTGTTGGTACGCGGTAACGATCAATCCATCGAGAACAGGATCTTCGAAAACCGTCCACCAATCGCTGTAGTTCACCGAGCTGGTGTTAACGCCTTCATGGTTGCTGTCGATCCATTGGTTTGCCAACGGGACCGGCGGGCGACGGTAATCCGGGCCAACTTTGAAACCGTTGTCGACAAATTCTCGCAGCGGCGTCGAACAACCGCTCAAGAGCGTCAAACCGATAGCACAAACGACCACCAAAGACTGGGGCAGCGACCGGCGATCCAGCATCATCCTGAAACAGGAGCGTGACGTTAAAGCGTTCATCGCGAATCCATTGCGCACCAACACGGTCAGCTCCGCACCGTGCGAAGCACGCGACGGGTCATCCCAGTTATACAGGTCTGCCCCGTTTTACGGTTCCACCTTCGATGGTCGTATCGGTTGCTTGTCTTGGTCTGGTTGAGACCGATACTCCAGAACTACGCAACGCACCAGCGGCTGATGAGCTAGGAAAAGTTTGCCGCCGCAGAACCCGCTTAACCGCGCAGGACAAGCCCAGTTTTGAGAACCTTGCGTTAACTTGGGATGATGTACAGAAGCCACTTCTGCATGCGGATGGCGACCTTGGAGATGATGTGAACCGGCTTGCCATGATCGGTATAAATGGCCACCGTCCCACCAGCACCAAGCGGCAGACTGGGGATCGTTTGGTCCTGATCCAACAGGATTTTCACAGCCAAGAAGCCATGAGAGCCAACCTGCGAAGCAAGCGGAACCGATTTGCTGGGGTCAAACTGGCCTTCGCCCGTCGCCGGAATCACTTGGTCCACTTTGCCTTTAAATAGTCGGCCGGGGAAGGGATTCAGAACCAATTCCACATCATCCCCGCTCTCGACGTTCATCAACCAGTTTTGTGGATACGAAGCGACGATAAACGTTTGTTCGGTGTTGATGAACGTTCCGGCAGCCGCCAACGGCACCGGGACCAACATCGTCCCCTCCTGCACCGTCCAGTTCACAACATAACCATCCGCAGGGGCCAACATTTTGCATTGCCCCAAATTAAACTGGGCGTCGCTGACCTGCGCCTCGGCGGCTTGAACCTTGCTTGCGGCGATCTTCACGCCCAACATCGCCTGACTTTCCGAAGCGTCCGCCTGCTGTTGGACGGCTTGAGCGGCGACCAGTCCGGCTGCCGCTTGTTGTTCGGCCGCTTGGGATTGGCTGAGTCCTGCTTCGGCTTGCAGCAGTGCCGCTTGAGCCTCGTTGACTCCGGTTTCCGCAGCTTGCAAGGCTGCGTCCGCTGCTTGACGACTCTGCACCGACTGAGTCACGCGGAGCGCGCTGATCGCTCCGGCGTCGGTCTTCTGCAGGTTCACGGCGATCTGTTCTTCGGTCTTCGCCAAATCGTCAGCCGCCTTGGCCTTGGTGACTCCCGCTTCCGCGCTGGCGATGCCCGCTTTGGCTCGTTTGATACTCGCCAACGCGTTGGAAACTACAGCCTTCGATTGGCCGACGGCCGCAGTGGCTTGCTGCACGCCAGCCGCCGCGCTTGCCACACTCGCCTTGGCGACGTCCACGCCCGCCTCGGCTTGTTTGAGTCCCTCGCGGGATGCCTGCAGCTGCGCCGTGGCTTGGTCGAGCGCGTTCTGATAAGGCGTCGGATTAATCTCCAGCAGCAGGTCGCCCTTCTTCATCGGCACGTTGGCTTGGGCATGCACCTTCGCAACTTGCCCCTTCACATAAGGGACCAGCTGGACAACGTATTGCGTCGTGACGACGCGCGGACTCACCGGAGCGGACAAAGTCCAGGCGACCGCTGGCCCACCGATCACAAAAATCCCCGCCACCAAAATCAAGGCGATTGGATAGGGATTCGGTTTGACCAACTTCATCTTAAAAAGCAGGACCACTACCGCCACGTAGATCGTCAACATAAAAGCAATCACGGCGTCATATCCTACTTGGCGGTGAGTTTATTGAGAGCAGCTTGCAAGGAATCGACCTGCGTCTGCATTTTTGCAAGCTGAGCTTGCCCGTCGCCGCTGGCGGACGATTGCGATTCCCGATCGGAATTCGCTCCGTTAGCTGCTGCGGAAAACGGTTTCAGATACGCCCAGATCATGGCGAACGGCCAGAGAATGCCGAGCGTAGCAACGCCCAGCCAACTCGCGACATTGATCGCCGCGGCCTGAGGATGATTGCGTTGCTTGGCGATCTGGCCCGGCAGCTGTCCCAGGGTGACCACAACGATCACAACCGCCGCTAGCAGCACGCCAAATACAGCAAAGGCAAATATGTCGAAGACGTCGATTGTTCCGCTCCTAACGATGGAAGAATAGCTTCGCGTGCTCGGCCGATCCGTATTTTCCGATGGCTCCCACGTCGAGCCTGTTAATCTAACCAACGAACAAGTTTATAGCGAGCAGAAGCTTCCAACGCATTCGTCGCGATCATTACGTCCCCACCCAGCGACAGGCCTCTGGCGGGTTGTAGCGATTCGAGTTGCGAGGTGCGCCGATGCAAACGAGGGGCACGAGACAAGGTTTACCCCAGCCTCCACTTGATGCTGAGCAGCCTAAGCTTACCGGTGTTCGCATGTTGAAGCACCAACATTGGAAACGACCAGCCCGGAGTCACCAATGCTGCCGATGGGGGCGCATTCGCGTCGCTACGTCTTGAGAGGGCGACGTGCCGCAAATGTGAGGCGCGTTAATTTTATCCCCAAATAGTGGAACAATGGTACTGCGTACCCTAAATTGCGATTGGTTTCGAATCCGATGTCGGAATGCCAACGTTGAAACAACGAGGACAACATCATGAATCACAGATTTCTGACCTTCATCGTGGTTGCGATGCTGGGTGCTACCCACTCACCCGCAGGCTTTGCCCAGCAGCCAGCGATCGCTCCGACGGGTCAGAAATCGGCAGCGCCGCCGACTCCCTCGGAGGCCGCGATTCGCGCCGAATCCGAAGCGTTTGTGGCCGCCTTCAACAAGGCGGACGCCCAAGCGATCGCGGCGTTTTGGACCGAGGAGGGTGAGTATATCGATGCCAGCGACCGGCAGATGGTTGGACGCGAAGCGATCGAGCAAGACTACTCCGAGTTCTTTGCCGCGAACCCCAATGTGAAAATCCAAATCGCAATCGACTCGTTGCGGTTTCTTAGCGACAGCATCGCAATCGAAGATGGACGCGCAATTGTTGCTCCGCTTCCCCAGGGGGCTCCCGGTGTCAGCAAATACACAGCGGTTCACACCAAGGTCGATGGAAAGTGGTTGATGGCGTCGGTGCGAGAAACGTGGATCGAGACGCCGATCACTCGCCAAAGCATGGCTGACTTCGAATGGCTGATTGGTGCCTGGGTCGCTGAAGAGCATGGAAATCAGTCTGAATCGGTCTACAGCTGGGTGGCCGACAAAAGCTTCGTCCAACGCACCTACACGACCACGCATGCCGATGGCACAAAGACCTCGGGAGTGCAATTGATCGGCTGGAATCCGGTTCAAGGACGTGTGCAGTCATGGAGCTTTAGTCCCGATGGCGGCCATGCTTCGGGGCTCTGGTCACCGAATGAACGTGGATGGACAGCCGAGATGATCGGAATGACCGGCGACGGAACACCAACGACGTCGCTCATCCGAATCGCACGGCTCGACGACAACGCATGCGTCTGGCAATCGATTCAACGTACGCTCGGCGGCGTCGCGATCCCCGACACCGACGAGGTGGTCATCAAACGCCAATCGCCACCGGCCGCAAGCCAACCGACCGAACGCTAAATATCCCGTAGATGCTGAATATACCTTCGCCTATCAAAGAGATCCCCATGTACCAACAGCCGCTCCTTACCCTGCTGACGATAAGTTTGATGTTCTCATTGCCACTGGCTGACTGCTTGGGGCGCGGCCGAGGCGGCGGTGGCTTTGGCGGAGGGCATGGGGGCGGCTTCGGAGGTGGCGGCGGTGGCTTTGGCGGCGGTGGACATGGAGGTGCGGGTTTCGGTGGCGGCGGCTTCGGCGGTGGTGCTGGCTTTGGCGGCGGACATGCTGGAGGTGGTCTTGGTGGCAGCGGACTTGGTGGTAGTGGACTTGGTGGTAGTGGACTTGGTGGTAGTGGACTTGGTGGTAGTGGACTTGGTGGTAGCGGACTTGGTGGTAGTGGACTTGGTGGTAGTGGACTTGGTGGTAGTGGACTGGGTGGTAGTGGACTGGGTCGCGGCGGACTAGGTGCTGATGGGCTTGGCGGTAGTGGACTGGGCGGCAGTGGACTGGGCGGCAGTGGACTGGGGCGCGGCGGACTAGGTGGAAGCGGGCTTGGCGGCGGTGGTCTAGGGGCTGATGGGCTTGGCGGATCAGGATTAGGTCGCGGTGCGAGTGGCTTGGGTGGCCTCGGTGCTGGAGGGCAAGACGCTGGGAGCAATCGATTCTCCGCGCCAACTCGAAACCAACTCAGTGGATTTCTTGGCCTTCCATCCGACGACGGTCTACACAGCCTAAGCGGAAACCGCGGTGACAACTTTGACGTTAATCACGGTACGGCGGAAGGGCCGCGGGGAGGCAACGCAGCAGGTGTCGCGGTGACGGGGCCACAAGGCAATACGGCAGGCCGCGCCGTAGGTGTAGGGCCCGATGGCGGCGTCGCCACAGCGGGTGGAGTGCGAGGTGCTGACGGTGGAGCGGCGGCGCGTGGCGCTGCAGTTGGACCCAATGGAGGAGTTGCAGCAGGCAGCGCGGCGCGAGGCCCCGACGGCGGTGCGGCAGCGCGAGGCGCTGCGGTTGGACCCAATGGAGGAGTTGCAGCCGGCAGTGCGGCACGAGGCCCCGACGGCGGAGCGGCAGCGCGGGGCGCTGCGGTTGGACCCAACGGAAGAGTTGCCGCAGGCAGTGCGGTGCGAGGTCCCAACGGCGGTGCCGCAGCGCGGGGAGTCGTCGCCGGCCCCGCCGGTGCCGCAGCAGGATTTGCACGAGTCACCCCATCGAATCGCTACACGACAGCGGTCGGAGTTCGCACCAATTACAACCACTGGGACATCTACGGCGGACGATGGTATACCGATCATCCCGGAGCCTGGTTCGCGGCAGGATGGGCTACCGGCGCCGCTTGGCGAGCGGCCTCTTGGGCGTCCGTCGGCGCGTGGATGGATTACTATCCAACGACACCGATGTATTACGACTACGGCAACAACATCACCTACGAAAACAACAATGTGTATGTCGATGGCCAGGACGCTGGAACGACCGAGCAGTATTACGCGCAGGCAACCGAGTTGGCGAAGTCGGGTGCCACAGCCAAGGCTCCGTCCGACGGCGACTGGTTGCCACTGGGAGTGTTCGCGTTGACCAAGAATCGTCAAACAAACGCGATCGTTACGATCCAACTGGCGGTGAATAAGCAAGGTGTGATTCGCGGGAACTACACCGACACCAAGACCGGTAAAACGATGGTGATCCAAGGTGCCGTCGACAAGAAAACTCAACAGGTTGCATTTACAGTTGGCGACAATCAATCGAACTTAATCGAGACCGGACTTTACAACTTGACGAAAGACGAAGCTCCCGCTTTGGTTCACATCGGGGACGGCAAAACGGAGCAGTATCTTCTCGTTCGGCTGAAGAACAAAGATCAGGATTCGGCAGACGCTGATAGTTCGCCAACATCCTAGTCTTCGCGCGGCAGCGGTTTGCGAGACCAAGGCAAATCCACTTGTCCAAAGTGCGATATGCCCGGCAAAGCGATATCCGCTGGCCCACGACCGGCATCTCCGCAGCGGTAGCCTTTAAAGGTTCTTACCGTTTGTGATCTAGCCGCCATCGCGACACGTTCCTGGGCTACAACACGGTGCAGTCCCGTCTACCGTCTGCGATCCCTTCGGGAGCGTTTGGATGTGTTGGGGCGACGCGTTCCGAGGGGCGCCGCTTTGCGGCAACCCCCGGCTACCATTTTGAATCCCTGCGGGATTTTTGCTCCGTTCGGTGGGGCGTTGCCGCTGCCGAGGATGGGTCGGCGAGTGGAATGCGATGCGTTATCATTTGCACACTCCGACGTCTTAAGATCGGGTGAACCGAACGCTCCTCCCTTCCGGCGTCCTGAGCCTCGGGCTTCAAATTAGAATAGCTTCATGAACGAAACCAACGAAATCGCACCGACCTCTGGACGTCCCGACCGCTTTGTCGCAGGAGTTCGTCGGGCGGCGTCGCGCGTGCTGGGGACCAGCCCGGTCGGCGAGCGGGTGCTCGAACTGTGCGATCGCTTCGAAGCCCAGCGGGCTGCGATTCTGCAGACCCGCGTTCCCGATGCGATCGTCGTCGGCGTGGTCGGTCCAACCGGTCAGGGGAAAACTTGGTTGGTCCGCCAGTTCATCGAAGATGCCAATTTACGCCAGGCGTTGCCTAGCGGAGATCGAACCCGCGAAGCGACGGTCCGCATCGCCTGGGTCGGTCCCTATCCGCCGGCTGATATCAACGACCGCTACGAACGGTACCTGCACTGCGAAGCGGAGAAGATGTTTCCGCTGGGGGTCGAATATTTGATCCTCGACACGCCGGGAGCGACCGATCAAGATCCGCATGTCGTCGAGATCTCCAAGCAGACGCTGTCGCTGGCATCGGTGCAGATCCTTGTCGTCCGCCGCGATCAATTGCGGTCGCAGGTGGTCCACGATCTGGTCAACGCCAGCGAGGGGACTTTGGTGCTGCCGGTGATCAACATCGTCCGCCAACACGACGACAAACTCTCCAGCGACATCGACGCCTACTGCGCCGCGATCCACGCCGCCGCTCCGTCGTCGGAAATTCTGCCTCCGGTGATTGTGCATGATTTTGATGTGGTCGACGACGAAGCAACGATCGCGCGCACGACGCGAGAAGCGATCGGGCACGCGCTGCGCCCTCGGTTGGTCGAAGCGGGCGGGGCGGAACGGCGGCAACGAGCGCGACTGGCCGCCGCCGATCGCCGCTTCCGACAATCGCTGCACGAGATGATCAGCGACGAGCTGCCCTACCTGGTCCGCGCTGTCGATCATCTGCACGAAGCCGCCGACCGACTGCCTGTCGATGTCGCGAACAGTCTCGTCGGCAGTGGCGGATCGCTGCGAGCGGGGATCCGTTCGCGGTTGCGGTTGGCGCTGCTGACCGATACCGCGGCGATCTGGTTTCCTTACAAGACGCTGATTGGATTGTTGAACCTCACCCATGGTGCCTGGGACCGGTTGGTGTTGAGTCTTTCGGGCAGCCTGCCCAGTTTGATCAGTTCGGCCTGGACGTCGGCGACGAATATCGGACAGATGCAGTCGATGGAAGCGGAGATGCGAGGGGGCGTTCGCGAGCGTTCAGCCGCTTTGGTTCGCGATCGTCTGGGGCCGTTGATCCGTACGTTCCAGCAAGAACTGGGGCCGCTGAATGCCCAGGCACCGCAGGCGATGGGAAATGAATCGCATCACGCCCACCTTCGCGGCATCGACCAACTGCAACATTCCTCGCAACAGATCTTGGAAGAAGAGATCGACCGCGGCGCGATCGGCGGTGCGACGGCTCAGTTGTTGGGCTTGGTCGGCACGCTGATCTTTTGGGCGTTGTTTGCCGGGCCTGTGGTGGGGCTGTACTCCAAATACTTCCGCGCTTCGTCCGCGGTGGCGACTGACCTGCACGATCACCTGGATCAATTCCCCGCACCCGAATGGGCGATGCTGTTAACCAGCGTCTTGTTGTCGGTGATGCCGACCGCGGTCTACGCGATGTTGGTGATCACGATGACGCAGAGCAATCGGCGGGTGCAGAAGTGTAGCAGCAAAATTCACGATCGGCACTCGCAGGAGATCGTCCGCTTGCAACGCGAAGGGGTGCTGCGATTGGAATTGGACGATCCGATCTTGGCCGATGCCGAGTTTTTGGTCCGCGCGGGGAAGCAGCGCGACACGGCTTAATCCAGCAAACGACTGCGCGGCCGCGCTATGCCGTCGCTGGGAATTTCTTCGCGTTCGATCGTTTTATGGCGGTTGTGCGGCGGTTGTCGCAAGCGCTGCATCCGCTGCAATCGCACCCCGGTGCGACGATTCTTTAGCCGGATGCTATGATTACGGTAACCTTCGTTGTTTTCCGAAGGCCTGCCTGCCAACGTGCTCAGGATTGCTCGATTCGATTTCGCGGTCCGCAACGACGTTACTCGACAAACCTCCATGCAACACCTTTCCCAGATCACCGTCACCTGTTTTGTCGGCAGCTATATCGTGGCGCTGCTGCTGGAGATCACGCGCGGCATGTTCCGACTGCCCGGACGGATGGCCGGTGTGATCGGATTCACGGCGGCGGGGCTTTATACGCACGTCGCCTACCTGACGATGAGCGCTCGCCAACAGATGGACGGTCGCGGAGTGGGGCTGTTGGCCAGTTGGTACGACTGGACGCTGTTGCTGGCGCTGGGCGTGGCGATCTGTTACGCGATCCTGCTGCTGCGTCGGCCCGATTCGACGCTCGGATACTTCCTGTTGCCACTGGTTCTAAGCCTGATCGGATTGGCTGGCGTGCTCCGCAATTCCGCTCCCTTTTCACGCGACGAAGCGACAGGTTTTTGGTTGAACATGCACGCCGGTTCGATGCTGTTGGTGACCGTCGCGGTTTTGCTGGGCTTTGTCGCCGGTGTCGTCTATCTGGTCCATTCGTATCGTTTGAAGCACAAGCGGTTGTCGTCGGCGGGGATGCGATTGCCGAGCCTGGAGTGGTTGCAAACGGTCAACCGCGTCTGTCTGCTGACCAGTACCTGCCTAATGGCGGTCGGCTTGTTTGCCGGGATCGCGATGCATTTGAATCGCAGCGGCGAGATCGTCTGGACCAACCGCGGGATCGCCCTCTCTTGCGTGCTGTTCGCTTGGTTGGTGATCGCAACCCTCTTCGAGGCGTTCTACAAACCGGCTCGCCGCGGTCGCAAGATCGCCTACCTGACGCTGGCCAGTTTCGGATTCTTGGTCCTCGCGATGGCGGGACTGTTTACGTCGAACCATGGTGGGACGGGAGAACCGCCGGCGGGTAAGGCGCAGGTGACCGAACAAACCACGTCGCTGAGCGTCGCGTTCGCGAAGGGGGCTGAAGTATGAAGCTCCAAATGATTGGCTGCAGCCACCATCAAGCCAACGTCGAATTTCGCGAGCGGTTGTCCTTCACGGGAGATCAGGCACAGCTTGCATTGGATGCGTTCCGCGACCGGTTTCCCAAGACCGAAGCGGTGCTGTTGAGCACCTGCAATCGGGTCGAGTTCTACACCGCGACCGATGACGACAGCGGGGTCGAGCAGGCTCAGTTTGTCGACTTCTTGGCCGGCCAGCGCGGATTGACTCAGGACCAATTGATGGAACATTTGATCTGTCGCAACGGCAACGAAGCGATCGAGCACTTGTTCACCGTCGCCGCCAGTTTGGACAGCATGGTCGTCGGCGAACCCCAGATCTTGGCTCAAGTGAAACAGGCCTACGAACTGGCCTGCACGCAGGGATCGGCCGGGCCGTTGACGCATTCGATCTTCCAGACCGCCAGCCGCGTCGCCAAACGCGTCGCCAGCGAGACCGCGATCCATAAGAAGCGCGTCAGCATTCCCAGCGTGGCGGTCGGCGAGATCGCTGTCGAATTTTTCGAGCGGATGGACGACAAGCGAATCGTCCTGATCGGCGCGGGGGAAATGGGGCGGGAAACGCTGCAGTACCTTCGCGACAAAGGAGCGCGCGACGTGCGGTTGATCAACCGTCATCGCCAGCGAGCCGATGAAGCGGCGGCCGAACTGGGGGCTCGCAGTGCGGATTGGGAAGAGATGCATTCTCTGCTGGCCGATGCCGATCTGGTCGTCAGCACCACCGCGGCGACCGAACCGATCATGGACGTGCAGCGTTTTGGCGCGATCCATCAAGCTCGCTACGGGCGGATGCTGTTGATCCTCGACTTGGCCGTCCCCCGCGACTTCGATCCCAAGATCGGTGAATTTTCGGGCGTCTACCTGTATTCGGTCGACGACCTGCAAGCCGCCTGTCATCGAAACCAACGGGAGCGTGAAAAGGAGTGGCCCAAAGCCAAGCGGATCATCGAAGATGAGACCCGCGAGTTTGTCACGGCGCTTCACCATCGCGCGACCGGTCCGGTGATCAAACGTTTGCGCGAACAAACCGAACAAGTCAAACAGGATGAGTTGGCAAGATTGATCGGGCGGCTAGAATCTGCCGGTGCCAGCGACGAGATCCGACGCGAAGTCACCCAGTCGTTTGATCGTCTGGTCAACAAAATGCTGCATCCACCGATGGCTTCGCTGAAAGACGACGTTGCCAGCGGCGGCAACCACGGTTTGTTGGATGCCCTGCGGAAACTGTTTCAATTGAACGATGAGTGATCCAAGCGTGATGCCTCGAAATCGCAGCCGTCGTTGGCACCCGAATTGGCCATTGATCGGTGTGGTCGGTGGATTGGCAGTCGCTGCGGTGCTGTATGTATTGGCCTCTGTCGGTCTGCATGACCATCGACACGACCACGCCAGCGATCTCATCGTTCCCTGTTTGTTGGATCTGTTTGTCGTCGCTTGGTTTTTCTGGTTCGGTTCATCGATCGGCAGTTTTCTGAACGTCGTCGCATGGCGGATGCCACGCGGCCGGTCGATCAACGGATTTTCGGCCTGCCCGTTTTGCGCCGTCCCCATCCGAGCCTACGACAATGTTCCCGTCTTCGGTTGGTTAAATCTTCGCGGCCGCTGTCGCGCGTGCCGGTTGCCGATCGCCGCTCGGTATCCGATCGTCGAAGCATTGGTTGGGATCTCGATCATGCTGGTCGGAGTGTTGGGGCTGTACAGCGGTGGCGAGAACCTGCCGTTTAGCGGCGCTCGCGGTCAGGGGCACGGGCCGTTGCGGATGCCTCACATCACCACAGAAATTATTGCGATCAACATCTACCATATTGCGATCTTAACCGGCGCGTGGGCCTTTGCATTGGTCCGCGTCGACGGCTTTCGATTGCCAGCAAGGTTGGTGCAGTTCTTCTTGACGCTGGCGATCGTGCCGATGCTCGCCTGGCCGCCGCTGCAACAGGTTCCCTGGCAATTGCGAACCGAGCCGGGTTGGGACAACGGCAGCCATCTGGTCGCATTGTTTTATCTGGTCACTGCGGTGGCGGCAGCGTGTGTGTTGGCGCGGATGATGGCCCGTTATGTCTGTCCGGGGGCCGATCCCAAGCTGGATCCGTTGGGCAAGGATACGGCGCGGTTGATCGATCTGATCTGCATGCTGACACTGCCGGGAATCGTCCTGGGGTGGCACGCGCTGATCGCAATCTGTGCCGTGTCGATCGTCGCAGCAATCCTGTTCCGCAACGCGTTTCCATCACGCAACGGATACGAATGGTTGATGGCATTGATCCCCGCTGTGATGGCGCTCCATCTGGCCTTCTGGCGACCGCTGGCCCAGTGGTCGTTGTGGCCCGCTGTCGATCATTCCCCAGGTGTCATCCTGGCTTGGTTAGCAGCGGTTTTGGTGCTGTCAGCTGGCCTGCGGACGGTTGTCGTCGAACCGCCTGCCGAAGTGCTCCTTGCCGAGGGAGCCTGTGATATCGCTGCCGATTCCGAACCGGATATGGAATCGGCTGACAATGAAAGGACTTCCCTATGAGCGTCTTGCCGACCGATATCGCCCGCACCGCGCGAGGGCTACGGATCACATGGTCCGACAATTTGGTGACCGAATTCACCGCGCGCCAATTGCGCGACGCCTGTCCCTGTGCAACGTGTCGCGAGAAACGCCGCGCCGCGGAGCCCGAAGAGGTCGATAGTGATCAGGCTCCGGCCCCTCGCAAGCCGATGGGCTTGCCAGTGCTCTCAGCTCAGGAAACCCGACCGATGGCCGTTTTGGGAATGCGGCCGGTGGGCAATTACGCCTACAACATCGCGTTCAGCGACGGCCACGATTCGGGGCTGTTCACGTTGGATTTCTTACGTGCGCTGCCGACAGGAACGCAGGGCGGAGCGCCTGGAGAATCAACGCATGGTACGTGACAACAGCACGCCACTGTAGACAACGACGGTAAACACGATTGCGGTGCCCGCGATCAATAAACGCTTGGCTTTGGTGAGATCGCGGGTGGCAATCTGTTGAACCAAGACCACGACAAAGGCGACCGAAAGCATCTTCAACGCAATCATGCCGTCAAAGCCCCATCGTTGCAAAAAATAATTGGCGATCGGGTTTGTTTCGATCCCGCCAACTTTCAAAAGTCCCCATGTCATAAAAATATCCAAAACGTTCACCAGAACGAAAACGGATGTTTCATTTTGCAGCGGCAGTTCGCGAAAGAATGTTTGCCAAACCAGATGCTTGGGCATTTCCACCGGCTTGGAGTTGGTGATCTTCTGTTTAGGTAGGGGCACCGGCGCTGGAGGTGACACCTCTTTTGCCGCGCGCGTTTTTGAAGTACCTGTTCTGGTGTGCACTCCTTTGCGGTGCGATTCGCGGAGCGTTCGGAAAGCTTGCTGAACGTCTTGGAAGTCCCACGGATCGCTGCCCGGGTCGGCGCGATATTCTTCTTGTTTCTTGAGAAACGCAGCTTCAATGGTTGCGAGTGACGCCGTTTCGGGAACTCCCAAAATTTGGCAAGCTTGTTTGATAGCTTCCACGCCCGCGGTCTCCTCACTTCACAACTATACAGAACAGCACTATCGAAATTGAAATCTAATTATAGTTTCCAATTTCGGATTCGACACGCTCCTACAATACGATATCCTATGCCTCCGAGAGCTACAGGATGCCAAGCTCGGGAGCCACCCTTTTGGCGGTTTAAAGATGCCTCTTTGGCGACTATCGCAGTTCGTGTTTACGCACTATCAATAACAGTCGCTGATAAATGGAAACTAGGTAATAGATTGACTTAGCCAATTTGATGCCTAGTATTCCGGGGCACCTAGCTTGAACTTTCGGCCACCATTTTAAGTAACAAGTTCAATCGAGACGAACTGATAAAGTCGACGCGCGCACGAACGTTGGTACGTTTTCGATGGACATCAAACGCAATGAGGACATTCCGTTGTCAGACAATAATCCCCAATCGAACAGCCGCGTTTTGCGTGGTACTTTGAACATGTTGATCATGCGTGTTGTTAGAGATTCGCCAACGCATGGTTATGGAATCATGAAACAGATCGAAGCCGAATCGGGCGACGTGTTGAAGCTTGAAGAAGGTTCGCTTTACCCCGCTTTGCACCGGCTCGAAAAAGAGGGGTTGTTGACTAGTGAGTGGCGTCAAAGCGAATCGAATCGACGCGCAAAGTTCTATCATTTGACGCAAACCGGTAGCGATGCATTGATCGCTGAAATCGCCAACTGGGACATCGTCTCGGCCGCCGTTAATCGCGTCGTCCAAGCCTAACAGCAACGTTGCGACGTAAAAAAAGCGTCACACAATAAGCGCAGGCCCCGTGCTGCGCTTATCGCATGACGCATCGTTCTCAAATGTAATCGCTGTCTTGTCTAGCGATTGCATCCAACAAAACGCCGCGATGGGTCTATTCGTCGGCGTAGACCATCGTGCTCTCTTCTTTTGTCACCGGCACGTTCGACTGATCGCTAGTCAGAATCGCTTTCAGTACGTGAGTTCCTGTCGCGATACCTTTCACCGTCACGTGGAAGGTGTGTTCATCCTGAGCCGTCATGCGTTGCAGCGGCGCGAACGAAACGATACCTCGGCCATCGACCTGAGCCTGCTGGTCGGCACGCACAAATTCCATGCCCGGCGGAAGCGCCAGTTGCAATTGAACATTGGTGTCTTCGCGGGATCCGGAGTTGGTGATCCGGATCGCATACGTGGTTTGTGTTCCCGTTTCGATCGGGTCGTGATCATCGTTCACGCTGAACGTGATCTCAGCCAAGGTTTCGACGGTGATCGGTTTTTCATTGCGGGCTTGAATTCCCAGGTCGGCTTGGGCTTCGAGGCGGACCAATTGTTCTCCCGCTTCGATCGGCAGCAAGACCAACGGCACTTCACCCGCTTCACCGACCGGCAGTTCGGCAAGGCTCCAGAATACCGCGTGCCGGGTGGCATCGTATTGACCTTTGTATTCGGTGCTGACAAACGACAGGCCGCGATCCAGGTAGGCCACCACGTCGACATTGGTCGCTGATGCGGATCCGTTGTTAGCGATCTGCAACATGTACTTCGCTTGGCGTTCCAGGAAGCGGCGGGTAGGTCCGTCCATCTTAATCGCCAGTTCTGGCGAGATGACTTCGATCGGCAGTGCGTTTTTGGCGACCACTTGATCTTCGGAGATCAATTGGATGAAGTTGTTCGCGACGCCTGGCTTGGCCGCTTTGAGGATCAGCCGTTGACGGCGGACTTGCCCCGGTTGGATGTCTCCCAACAGGTTGTCCAGTTGTTTGCCTTTGGGATGTTCCAGGCCGTCGGGAACGTCTTCCTGCAACACGACGCCGTAAGCGGTGCCGGTGCCGGGATTGGAAACTTCGATTTCGATTTCAACCTGCTGTCCAATCAGGACCTGCTCCGAAGCGCGTTGGACGATCTTCAGTTCGGGACGCGTGCTGAGCGTTCGCACGCTGGCGGCCGCTTCGAAGCTCAAGCGCGCCACGCTGCCGAGTTCACCTTCGGCAACGGGCATCATTTGCAGAGTGATGGTGCGCTCTCCAGCCGGTTCCAGGTCACCGAATTCCCAAGTCATCAGGCTGCCTTGGATCTGTGGTTCGGGGGACGCTTCGATCAATTCCATTCCTTCGGGAATCGCATCGGTGACGACCACGTTCAACGCGTCCGTCACGCCGGTGTTCCGGATCTGGATGGCGAGCGTGGCTTGTTTTCCGACGTTGATCTCTTCGGGGGCACGTTTGTGGATCGTGACGCTTGGGGCCTGTGCACCTTCGAGCAGGCGGCTGCCCGGTTGAGCCAGGATGCTACTTGGATCAACGGCTCGGTTCATCGGTTGCACGTTGCGAGCGGCCATCGGAGCTGGGGCTGCACGCGGGGCGGGCGGTGGCGTTGCGATCGCTTCGCGTGGGATCGCGGGCGCCGCGGCTGGTTGGTCGGAATACGTTTCCGAGGGAGCGGCGCGAAGCGGCGAGGGGGCGGTGGGAGCTGAATCGCTAGGCAGGTTGAAACCGGGCGAGGTCAGCGTCGGGTTGGCGGCTCGCGGTGCGGGGCTCGCTTCGCTGCGGTAGTCTTCGGGCATGTCGACCAATGGCCCGCTTTGAATTCCCACGCCACGTTGAGTCATGATCGATTGGTCGCTAGCTAGCGGAGCCGGTGCGGCTGCGGGGGCTGGTGCGGCGGCCACGGGTTCCTCTGCGGGCGTGCCTTCACCAACGCCTTCGAATGCCGAATCGGGCATCTGGATCGTTTGAGGCTGGGAGGCGTCCGATGGTGTTGCCGGAGCGGTAATCGCAAGGTTGGCGTTGGGAGCCGAGAACGCGGGGAGCGGAGCGGGAGCGTTAGCGACTCCAGTGCCGATCTGCGAATCGTTGGAATCGGTCGGCAGCGTTTCGGGCAAGTCGAAACTTGGCGAAGCGGGGGCGTTGAATTCTGTCGACGCACTGCTGTCCTGGATCACCGGCATCGAGAAGCTGGGGGGCGCACTGACTGCCCCACCATCGATCGGCTCCTGATGCGAGGCCAGCTGGATCGTCGGAGGCGCGTTGACGCTGGTCGCAATCGGCGCGACCCCGCTGTCGCTGCCACGAACGATTTGCGTATCCGGCGGCGCAGGCCACGCACTACCCTCGAACCCGTCGCCACCGATGGGGCGTGGCGGAGCCAGTTGGTTTTTGAGATCGACGAACTCTAGCGAGCTAGTCGAGGAATAATCTTTTTGAGCCTGCGTGATCGCCATTACAGCTAGACCAACCACGCCGACCAACATGCCCAAACGGGTACCGAGCCGTTTCATTGTTCTCGAATCCTTTCACAAACAATGCGCCGATGTTGCGACTGAGATACCTACCTATCAAATCTATTCTGCTATCGATAGACCGATTCGTTAAAGTTGTCGCAAACTTGCAGTGCAACGCGCTCGCGTGCTAGCACACGGGCGCGATGCGGATCCGCGGTTGTCCCGATTGGCGCAAGGCCTCCGCCGCTCGAAGAGAGGTCGCGAGCGTATTCGGCTGAAGGTCGGCTCCAGAGCGGGGCCGATCGAGCTCCCGATTAGCCCTTCGCTTTTTCCTTGGCCCAGCTGTCGCGGAGGCCCACAATCTGATTGAAGACAGGCTTTTCGGGAGTCGAATCTTTGTCGACGCAGAAGTAGCCTTTGCGTTCAAATTGAACACGATCTTCCGGCTTTAGTTCGGCCAAACTGGGCTCGACCTTGACCATGAACGTCTTCAGTGAATCTTCGTTCAGATGATCTAGGAACGATCCGCCCGCGTCGTTCTTCTCTGGGTTTTCCACCTTGAACAGGCGATCGTACTGCCGCACTTCGACCTCTTTGGCGTGGGGCGCGCTGACCCAGTGGATCGTCCCTTTGACCTTCCGGCCCGACGTATCGGCACCGCTTTTGGTTTCGGGATCGTAGGTGCAGAGGACTTCGATCACGTTGCCAGCGTCATCTTTGACGACGTCGTGGCAATCGAGGATGTAACCGTATCGCAAGCGAACGGCCCCGCCCTTCTTCAAGCGGAAGAACTTCTTCGGCGCTTCCTCCTGGAAATCGTCCTGTTCGATGAACAGCGACCCGCTGAACGGAATCTGCCGCGTGCCGGCGCTAGCGTCTTCGGGATTGTTGACCGCGTCGACCATTTCCACTTTGCCCTCGGGCCAGTTGGTGATCGTAAGCTTTAACGGGTCGAGGACCGCGTTGCGTCGTGGGGCGACTTTATTCAAATGTTTGCGGAGGGCATTTTCCAGCCGTCCGGTATCGATCATCGAAATGAACTTGGCCACGCCGATGTCGTCGCAAAAATCGCGAATCGATTCGGGGGTGAAGCCGCGACGGCGAAGACCACAGATCGTTGGCATCCGCGGATCATCCCATCCGCTGACGTGCCCTTCGTTGACCAATTGCAGCAGCTTGCGTTTGCTCATCACCGTATAGGTCATGTTCAAACGCGCAAATTCGATCTGCCGCGGATGGTGGATTGCCAGCGATTTGCAGAACCAATCGTACAGGGGGCGGTGGTTTTCGAATTCCAACGTACAGATCGAAAACGAGATCCCTTCGATCGAATCGCTTTGGCCGTGCGCCCAATCGTACATCGGGTAGATGCACCAGGCATCACCGGTGCGATGGTGGTGTGCCCGTGAGATCCGATACATCACCGGATCGCGCAAGTTGAGGTTGGGGGAGGCCATGTCGATTTTGGCACGCAGCGTCTTGCTGCCGTCGGGAAACTTTCCAGCCCGCATGGCGCGGAACAGTTCCAGGTTCTCTTCGGGCGAACGGTCTCGATTGGGGCTCGGTTTACCTGCTTCGGTGATCGTGCCGCGGTATTCACGCGTTTGTTCGGGGCTCAGGTCGCAGACGTACGCCTTCGAATCGACGATCAATTTCTCCGCCCAATCGTACAGCTGTTCAAAGTAGTCGCTGGCGTAATAGAGCGCATCCCACTGGAAGCCCAGCCAGCGGACATCGTCCATGATCGCGTCGACGTATTCGGTCTCCTCTTTCGATGGATTGGTATCGTCGAAGCGGAGGTTGCATTTGCCCCCCATCCGTTGTGCCAAGCCAAAGTTCAGGCAGATCGCCTTGGCGTGTCCGATGTGCAGGTAGCCATTGGGTTCGGGAGGAAAGCGTGTCTGCACGTTCGCGAATCGACCGGCGGCAAGATCTTCTTGGATCGCGGTTTCGACGAAGTTCAGCGGACGGGCTTCAGGTTCGTTGGCCGAATCGTTCACGAGAGGACACTCCAGGCAGGTCGAGCAGGACGTTATTTCAGTACAGAACGGTAGATTATGACGGCTGGGGCAGCCGTTCCGAAGGGGACTACCGTCGCGTCATTCGCTCATCCACGCTGGGACTCTTCCTGCGCTAGGATCTCTTCGAGCACCAGCTTCAAGGCGGCCCGAGCGCGGCTCAATCGGCTGCGGACGGTGCCGATCGAGATCTCGAGAATCTCCGCGATATCTTCGTACGCACAGTCCTGCATTTCACGCAAGACCAAGATCACGCGGTGGTCTTCGGTCAACTGATCGAGGGCCGATCGGACCGTTTGAACGCGATCGTCCCGGATCATGGAAGCATCGGGAGCTTCGACCTTATCGATCGGTTCCAGCCCCGCCGATTCGCGGGCGTGTTCCAACGAGACGGTGTTGCGTTTGCGTCGTCGCCGACTCAACGCACTGTTAAATGCGATCCGGTACAGCCAGGTAAAGAACTGGCTTTGGCGTTGGAACGTGTGCAGTTTGACAAACGCCCGCACAAAGGCGTCTTGGACGACATCCTCGGCGTCGTCGGCCGATCCGGTCACCTGCAGCATCGACGCGAACAAGCGATCTTGGTAGCGATGCACCAATTGCCCAAAGGCCGCTCGGTCACCCGCCAGCGCCATGTCGATGAGTTTTGAATCGTCTTTCACGCGCGGAAGAGAAGTGGGCCGGGGGCGGGAGGGAGCAGAGTAACCTGCTTTAGTTTAGTTCCGCAGCGCCGCCGGGACCACTGTCGGCTAAATGGCGCTGCAGGTACGACGCACGTTCGACGTTGCGGTCGGCCGATCCGAGCGTCCGGCCGCGGAGCTTTTGCAGATGCGCCGGTTGGGTGTGGATGAACAGCTTATTGATTGTCGTGATCGGCAGGTCGTCGATCAGTCCCAGGTTGATTCCCATTCGGACCTTCGACAGGTAGTGCATCGTCTCTTCACTGCTGATTTTTTTTGCCGTGCAGAGGATTCCGCGGGCTCGACTGACATCGTCGTGTAGATCCTGTTCGCTCTCTTCGACGAGGAATCGCCGGGCCCGGCGTTCGTAATCGATCAAAACGGGGATCACTTCGCTGACCTGTTGGACCAATTCTTCTTCGCTGCGGCCCAACGTGATTTGATTGCTGACCTGGTAGAAATCGCCCATGTACTGGGATCCTTCGCCGTAAAGGCCGCGAACGGTCACGCTAATTTTTTGCAGGCTGCGGAAGACCTTGTCGATCTGGCGGGTGATCACCAGGGCGGGCAGGTGCAGCATCACGCTGACACGCAAGCCGGTTCCGGCGTTGGTCGGGCAAGCGGTTAGATACCCGAACTTGGAGTGAAACGCATAGGTGATCTCGCCTTCGATCAAATCGTCCAGGGCGTTGACGGTTTGCCAGGCCTCTTGCAGGCTCAGCCCGCTGTGCATGACTTGCAGCCGCAAATGATCTTCTTCGTTGATCATCACGCTGAACTGTTCGCCGGGATCAATCGCCACGGCGCGGGCGCCTTCGGAATCGGCCAGTTCACGGCTGATCAATTGGCGTTCGACCAGGAATTGTCGATCGACTTCGGAAAGTTCATCGACCATCAGATAGCGGACGTCTTTCCACTGCTCTAGCTTTTCCATTTTCGCCCGCACGGTCCGTTCGATCGCTTGTCGGTCCTCGGGGCTGCATTTTTTGATGAACGGAAACCCGGCCAGATTGCGAGCCAGCCGAACTCGGCTGCTGATCACAATGTCCGATTCGGGCCCGGTGCCGCGCAGCCATTCGCCGCATTGTCCCGCCAATTCATCCAACTTGGGATCCATGTCCACGTGCGTAACCTTCGGTGTTTGATTAGAGATCGCTCGATGTATCCGATTGACCCGATTCCAGACTGCGAATGCGATCGCGGATCTCCGAGGCACGCTCGTAGTTCTCCTTTTCGATCGCTTCTTCCATTTCGCGGCGAAGCTGAATCAATTCCGCTTGGCGATCCGCCGAGGGGGCCAACCGCGTTGGACGCTTGCCCTTGTGTTCGCGGGAGGCATGGATGTTGATTAACAGCGGTTCGAGATCCTTCTGGAAGACCGTGTAATCGTAGGGACAGCCCAGTCGGCCGGCGTTACGGAATTCGTAAAACGTGATCCCGCAAACGGGACATTCCTGCTGGTCCAATTCGGCCAATTCTTCGGCGGTCTGGCCTAGCTTGAGCTGCTTTTCCAAGTGATCGGCAACTAAACTCGTAGGCGTCGACTGTTCTTTGGACAAATAATGCCGAGCGTGCTCTTCACACAGATGCATCACCTGAGGACCACTGGGTTCGGTCAATTCGGTAATGTGAAAGGTCGCAGGCTTTTCGCAGTGTTGACACTTCATTGATCACACGCCTTTCTCAAAACACCATCCTTATTAAGATATCACCTGAAAACACAGGCTTGCCGATTCTAACTGTCCCCCTTGAACCGTCAACCAACGCAGCGCCGCTGGCAGCGACCGCCCGACTTTCGCGGTCGCTGTTGTTAATTGTACGGGGCGGGAACGAATTGCACGATCTGTCTTCCCTCGAAACTATCGAACCCGCCAGGCGGTTTGATGCTCTTTGACAGCAATTTCCGCCAAACCTCGGTAAACGCAATGCATACGCCCCACGAAGAAGAATTTACTCGCCTGGCCGCCACCCACGACCTGGTACCGGTCACGCGGCGTTTGCTCAGCGACAGCCTGACCCCGGTCAGCGCCTTTCGGTTGCTGGACACTGGCGGAGGGGCGTGTCTGTTCGAAAGTGTGATTGGGGGCGAGAAGGTCGGTCGTTTCAGTTTCCTCGCCGTCGATCCGATCATGCGGTTCTGCGCCCACGGGAATTCGGTGTCGATCACCCGCGGGGAGACGACCGAAACGAAGACATGTGGAGATCCGTTGGACGAATTTCGCGGACACTTGGCCGGCGTGACCTTCGCCGACACCGGAGACCTGCCTCCGTTTGTGGGCGGTGCGATCGGATATGCCGGCTACGATGTCGTTCGCTACGTCGAACATCTGCCCAACGCACCCGAAGACGATCGTGGACTGCCCGATCTTGACTTTGGTTTCTATCATACCTTGGTCGTGTTCGACAACGTCACCAAAACGATGACCATCGTGGCGGTCGCGCGGCCTGCCGACTTCGCTTCGCCCGCCGCCGCTTATCGCGACGCAACCCAACGGATCGACGAAACGGTTGCCCGGTTGTCGCGTCCGGTGCCACATCTGGAGACGGCCGACGTCGAACAGAGTCGCGGCGACGATCCGGAGATCACATCGAACTTCACTCGCGACAGCTTTGCCGCTGCGGTCGAGAAGTGCCGCGAATACATCCGCGCTGGAGATATCTTTCAAGTGGTCCCCAGCCAAAGGTTTGCCGTCAGTACTTCGGTCGATCCGTTTGAAATCTATCGCTCGCTGCGCGTCGTGAATCCGAGCCCCTTCATGTTCTTCATGCGAACTCCCGAATGCGCGCTGATCGGTTGTTCGCCGGAGATCATGACTCGCGTGGTCGATGGTGTTGTGACGGTCCGTCCGTTGGCGGGGACGCGTCGCCGTGGGACAACCGAACAGGAGGATTTAGAGCTTGAACGCGAGTTGTTGTCGGATCCCAAGGAGCGCGCCGAGCATGTGATGCTTGTCGATCTGGGACGCAACGATATCGGCCGGATCGCAAAATTCGGAACCGTCGAATTGACCGAAGTGATGGTGGTCGAGCGGTACAGCCATGTGATGCACATCAGCAGCGAAGTTCGAGGAGAATTGCGCGATGGTTTGGACGCCTTCGATGCGCTCAAGGCCTGCCTTCCGGCGGGAACCGTTTCGGGCGCACCGAAGGTTCGCGCGATGGAGGTGATCGACGAACTGGAGCCGCATCGCCGCGGCCCCTACGGCGGTGCTGTCGGATACGTCGATTATCGCGGCAATATGGATACCTGCATCGCGTTGCGTACGATGGTGGTTCAAAACGATCATGTCTACATTCAGGCGGGCTGCGGTGTCGTCGCCGACAGCAATCCCGACGCAGAGTATGAAGAGACGGTCAATAAAGCCAAGGGAATGGTTCGGGCAATCAGCCTCACACTGGCGCGTTTGAGCAGTTCGAAAAAGGAATAACGTTTCCCCGTTCGGTCGATCCGGCCGACGTTCAAGAGGAACACTCTACGGCCACAAAAAACGCGGTTGCCGTTTTCTCTTTTGCTTCTATTGCCTTGGCGCTCGTCGGTGCGAGGCACTCTCGGTGTCCGCTTACTGCGTTTGCTTCCTCGAAGGTCTCCCGACGGTTGGCTCCAGCGGGGAAGAGTTCCCTGCGGAAAAGAACGTAATTTGTGCATGTGGGCCGTTTTGCGGACGACGTTCGCGTCGACGTATCGAAACGTGTCCTATCATTCCCAGGACCTTCATTTGCTTTTCGACGATCCGACGGACCGGTTTGTTTGATTGTGATGATTGTCGGGAACGCCTGCCCTGGCTGCTGCCGTCAATCGTGGGCCCAGCCCCCGTCGTCGTAACCGTACAGCAATAGGCCGTTTTGGGCGAAGAAATCCACCGCAAGTGTCTGTGATGCCTTTGTAAATTGCCGACCGGCAGTTTGCAGGGTGTCGCACCGTGGTGGCCGGTCTGGACCCAGGAACGCTCCTGATTTCTCGACGTTTAGACAAATGATGACGTAATGAACAAACCAATCATGGGTATCTTTTGCCTCGTTGCGGCGGCCTTTGGGAACGCTGCGCCGGTAGTTGCGTCAAGCAGCGCGACTGCAAACGCACGGCACGCCCATCTTGAAAACTCGGAAGCATGGATTCCCATCGCGGAGGGCGTGCGCATTGCTGGGCTAAGCTCCAGTTCGTCGGTTGCGGCGCACCTGCGAGACGTCGCAGCGCGTTGGAGCCACGCGTTGGGGACAATGCCGGACGCTTCGGTCTCCAATATTTCCAACATCTCAAACATCGCAATTTTCCTCGCCTGTCTGGCGATCCCCGGGATTCTGTTGATCTGTGGGGGTGGGCGATTCGGCGGGCCGATTTCTGCTGCGCTAGGACTGTTGTCCTGTTGGATGTTCTGCAGCGGTTTGAACCATCTGATCGTCGGGGACGCATTGCCTTGGTCGGTCGAGCGATTGGCAATGCCACTGTCCGTGCTCACGGCCATCGTCTCGTGGATCTTGGTGTTGGTCTTGGTTCGTCTGCTCCCCACGCTGCGACGCTTGCCCCGCAAGACTTCGGCGGCGAAGTCGTTGAAACGCCGGATCACTCAATTGGAGTTTGCGATCGAAGCAGGCAGCCTGGGCGTATGGGAATGGAACATTACCGAGGACACGTTGGCTTGGGATGCCAGAACACGCGAACTGTTCGATGCCGATCCCGATGCGGATGGGTTGTGCTACCAAACCTTTCTCGATTGTTTGCACGTTAGCGAACGTGAGCAGGTCGCGGTGCGGGTTGCTGAATGCATCACAACGGGATCCCACTACGACACGATGCACACCGTCGTTCATCGCGATGGTTCGATCCATTATGTGCAAGTGCTTGGCAAATACGTCGCCGACTCGGGAGAGCCGGAGAAGTTTACCGGCATTTGCATCGACTGTACCGAAACGCAGCGACAACGCGATACGTTGCAAGCGAGCGAAAGCAATTTCCGAAGCACGTTCGAACAGATCGCCCTGGGGATCGCGCACGTTGCGCTCGACGGACGTTGGCTACGGGTCAATCAGGGCATGTGTGAAATCCTTGGCTACAGCAGCGAAGAGATGTTGCGTGGCTATTTTCAGGACCAAACCCATCCGGATGATCTGAGCAGCTGTCTAAATTTGGTCGGCCAAACGATCGCCGGCCAGCGCGATTCGTTCTCCGTCGAAAAGCGATACGTTCGCAAGGATGGAACGCCGATCTGGGTGAACGCTACGGTCTCGGTGGTCCGTGACCCGTCGGGCACGCCATCTCATCTGATCACTGTTGTCGAAGACATTCAACGTCGCAAGGACGCCGAGAAAGCGTTAAGTGAGTCGTCGGAGCGGACGCGGGCGATCCTGAACTCTGCGTTTGATGGAATTCTGACGATCGATCAGTGCGGCACGATCGGGATGGTCAATTCGGCCGTCGAGCGAATTTTCGGATTCCATGAGCGCGAATTGGTCGGCACCAACGTTAGCAAATTGATGAGCTGGCCGCTGCAATCGGGACACAATTGCGAACAGGAAATCGTCGGTACCCGCAGGGATGGTTCGCGATTTCCGTTGGAATTCAATACGACAGAGGTCGCCGCTGCGGGCTCGCGTTTGCTGACCGTATCGGTTCGCGACATCACCGAACGCAAGCAGACCGAACAGGCTTTGAAGGCAGCCAAGAAGGCGGCTGAAGATGCCAGCGTCGCAAAGAGTGAGTTTCTCGCGAGCATGAGCCATGAGTTGCGAACGCCCCTCAACGGTGTGATCGGAATGACCGAGCTGTTGGCCGAATCTCCATTGGACGTTCGCCAACGTCGCTTTGTGAACGCTTGCCAAAGCAGTGGCAACGCGTTGTTGACATTGATCAGTGACATTCTGGACCTGTCGAAAATTGAAGCAGGTTGTTTGGAGTTGGATGAGCATCCATTTGATCTGTTGCAATTGATGGACGAAGTGATGTCATGCCTGCCGGTGAAGTCGCAGGAGAGTGATGTTCAATTGCTCTACATTCTCGATAGCCCAACCACGTTGCAGTTGAATGGCGACAGTCACCGGTTGCGACAAGTGCTTTTGAATCTGTTGGGCAACGCTTTGAAATTCACCGAACAAGGACAGGTCACCCTGCGTGCCGAACCGCAGCAATTGACGGACGATCGGGCGACGATTCGGTTCTCGATACAGGATACTGGGATCGGGATCCCGCAGGATCGATTGGACCGGTTGTTTAAATCGTTTTCTCAAGTCGACAGTTCGATTAGCCGGAAATATGGCGGATCGGGGCTGGGCTTGTCGATCAGCAAGGCGATCGTCGATGCCTTGGGGGGACAGATTGGAGTCGAAAGCACCGAAGGTGTGGGCTCGCGATTTTGGTTTACCGTTTCGTTTAAGGTGGCCGAAGCAGACGCCGACTCGACCCATGACTGGTCGTTGGGGCGGCTGTCGAATCTACGCGTCCTGTTGCTCGAACAGCAATCGGCGACGCAGGAGATGTTGGTCCAGTTTCTCCGCAATTGGGAGATTCAAGTGGACGCGGTGGAGACCGCCGACTTGGCGATACCGCGTCTTGAACGCGCCTTGGGAATCGGACGGCCTTACGATCTTGTAATCGCGGACGAAGCCGCATGCGTCGACGGCGATAGCGGTTGGATGCGTCATGTCGAATCCCATCGCTCGGATCAAGATAAGCCGGTCCCGCTGTTTGTGATCGGCGCCGCGGATCGTGGAGCGGCAATCCACGCAGACGGTTACCGCCAGTATCTGCCGCGTCCCGTGGGGCAGTCCCATCTGTTCGACGCGCTGAACGATCAGTTTTGTCGCGGAGCTAACAAACGCGAAGTTGCCGTGGCGGTCGATGACGTGCAACAGCAATCCGGTGACGACGGGATGACGACACGGATTTTGCTGGCCGAAGACAACGCCACCAATCAGTTGTTCGCACGCGAGATTCTGTCGCGGAACGGTTGGAAGTGTGACATCGTCGAGAACGGGGAAGATGTCTTGGCGGCGCTCGAAAAGAAACCCTACAGCGTGATCCTGATGGATTGCCAGATGCCGATCATGGATGGCTTCACCGCCACTCAGGAAATCCGCAAGCGAGAAATCGACGGACGGTTAAGCCATTCGCCTCTGATCGTCGCCCTAACCGCCAACGCGATCCAAGGTGATCGCGAACGCTGCTTGCACGCCGGGATGGACGACTATGTTTCCAAGCCTTTTAATCCCGCGCATTTGGCATCGGTCACGCAAAGCATGTTGGACCTCGCGGACAAGCGAGCCAAGCGAAAGAGCACAGATTGTCAGACGGATGTCTCCCCATTTCGTGAAACGTCACCACGTGAATGTTTTTCAAATGAGCGGGGCGATGGCCTGCCTGCGGGGATCGATTTTGCGCCCCCCGCGGACTATGTCGGACCGCAGGGTTCACTGCGTTGATTCCATGATCCGGTGGAGCGTATCGTCGATTCATTTTGAATCCAGCTCCGGTGCCGAGGGAACCCGATCGCAAACGTCACGTTTTATAAGAATCGTCAACTGGAGAGCCAAGCAATGAAACAATCCGCTATCGACAGCCGTCTGGCCGCCGATCGGTTTGCCGTCACCTGGGCACCCCGGTCAAGACGGACGTGGCTACTGCTCACCAGCGTTTGGTGTGTCGCCGTGACCGCGTATTGTTTCTGGATGACCGCCTATGGTCTGGGAACTCACCCCGAGAATTTGAGTCGGAAGGTGGCGGTCTGGCCAGCGGACGCGACGCTGCCCCGCGATCCGGATCGCCCGACCCTGGTGTTGTTCCTGCATCCGCGGTGTTTCTGCAGCGAAGCCACCGTGGAACAATTGCAGACAATTTTGCGGAGTGCAAAAGAAGCCCAAGTTGCGATTCCTAACACGCTTGTCGTGGCCTGTATGCCCGCCAATGCCCCGTCGGACTGGCGCGACAGTCGATTGAATCTGCAGTCGCGGCAGTTGCCCGATTCGATTTTCATTAACGATGTCGACGGCGTCGAGTGCGGGCGGTTCGGCGTGAACACCAGTGGAACCGTGATGTTGTTTGATGCCGCAGGACGCCGACGTTTTTCGGGAGGGATCACGATTGCTCGCGGACAAGTGGGCGAGAGTCATGGGGGGCGATTGCTTCGCGAGGGCCTCGCACAAATCGATGCCAGCATCGTCCCCGCTGCGGGTACGCTTGCCGAACGACAACGACATGTTTCGCCGCCGGTTTTTGGATGTAAGTTGTTGTCGCCACCCGATCCGCAATGGATCGTTGGATCGACCCTGACCGCGAAGGAGAGAGTCCAATGATCGAGTCGATCGAAGCGACACGACGGGGTTCGCCCAGCCAGGCGGAAATCGATCTGTTCCAACAACACGCATTGGCGATTTATCGACGAACCGATCGGATGTTCGCGGCCCTGATGGTTTTGCAATGGGTGGCTGCCATCGTCGCGGTTTGCTGGGTTTCGCCGCGGACATGGGACGGGCTGCACAGCGCCCCGCATCCCCATGTCATGATGGCGATCTTTGGAGGCGGGTTGTTGGCCAGTCTGCCCGTTGCGATGGCGATACGGATGCCGGGGCGTGCCCTCACGCGGTACGTGATTGCGAGCAGTCAGGTCCTCTTCTCCAGCCTGTTGATTCATGTCACCGGCGGCCGGATCGAGACCCACTTTCATATCTTTGTATCCCTTGCGTTTTTAGCTGCCTATCGCGACTGGAAAGTATTGGTTCCGGCCACGTTGATCATCATCGTGGATCATGGAGTTCGCGGAATCTGGTGGCCCGAGTCGGTTTTCGGGATTGCAACCGCGTCGCACTGGCGTTGGCTGGAGCATGCCGCTTGGGTGCTATTCGAAGATCTTGTGCTGGCGTTTACGATTCAGCAGAGCGTTCGTGAGATGCGAGCCTTGGCGTTGCACACCGTCCAATTGGAGCAAGCGCGACAAGTCGCCGAAGAGGCCAGCAATATCAAGGGGCAGTTCTTGGCCAGCATGAGTCACGAACTGCGGACACCGCTTAACGGCGTGATCGGGATGACCGAATTGTTGGCTGATTCGCCGCTGAGCGAGCGGCAGCGACGGTTTGTTAACGCTTGCCAAAGCAGCGGTACGTTGCTGTTGAGGTTGATCAACGACATCCTCGATTTTTCAAAGATTGAATCGGGGCATCTGGAACTGGATTCGCATGTTTTCGAGCTTCAGCAGTTGCTCGAAGATGTGATGGCGGGGATGCCGCTGCGGTTGTGCAAAAAGAATGTTCATCTGGCGTGCTATCAGGACGAACTGACGCCGTTGTATTTGCTTGGCGATAGTCATCGGTTGCGGCAAGTGCTGGTTAATCTGTTAGGCAACGCGTTGAAATTCACCGAGGAAGGTGAGATCACGCTGCGTGTGGCGCGACAGCAGGCGTCCGGCGATCGAGTGACGTTGCGGATGTCCATCGAGGACACGGGGATCGGAATTCCCGCTGATCGCTTGGATCGGTTGTTTCAATCGTTTTCCCAAGTCGACGGGTCGATCCGTCGCAAGTACGGCGGTTCGGGGCTGGGGTTATCGATCAGCAAAGCGATCGTCGATGCCTTGGGTGGAGAGATTGGAGTCGAGAGTCGCGCTGGAATCGGATCGCGATTTTGGTTTGCCGTAACCTTTCCAGTCGCTTCGGAAACCGAGGCGTCGGAGCTCGAACGATCCGCCACGCCATGGTGTGACGTTGACGACGCCCCCATCAGCCAAGAACTGCCGGTGCTTGCCGTTCCCTTCGTGCAAATCGCTACTGAGAGTGTTTCATCCGTCCCGTCCAGCTCAAGTTTTTGACCCTCCGCCCCAACCTGCTCTGCTGCCAAACGCCTGCAAACGCAACTTACACGAATTGACCGATGCGATATGAAAACCAATATCGATAGTTTAGACCTGACCGCCGATACTCGACGGCCAGCGCGCCCGACGCATGATCCTAGCAGGGATCTTCGACGCAGGTACCTGCTGGCCTTGGGCGGGATCGTTGCGTTTTCGGTCGTCGTACAGCTTGTTCTTCCCGTTGGAATCCAAGAACCACACACGACCTCACGGCTCGTTCTTGCCCTGACGATTTTAGCGATGGTCATCGAGGTGGTGTTTGTTTTCGAACCCGCGGTGCGTACCGTTCAAACCCAGTTTCTGGACCTGCAGAAGATGTTAGCCGTCGTTCAAGAGAACTCAAATTTTCCCTCTGTCCATTCAAGCCAACCGCAAGAGGTGATCGCTGTGTACTGCGATGCAACCGAATCCGCACAATCACTGGCCGAGCCCACCGCTTGCGTCGCATTGTCATCCCGCGATCTCGATGGCGCTCCATCGACCGCCCTGTCGTCGACTGCGATGCAACGGATCGATGATGCCACGGCCCCCAAGATTCTGCTTGTCGAAGACAATCAAATCAATCAAATGCTGGCCCAAGAAGTGTTGGTGGGGAAGGCTTGGAAATGCGAGATTGCGACCAATGGAATCGAAGCGTTGGATGCTATCGGAACCAAGGCATTCGACCTGATTCTGATGGACTGCCAAATGCCGATCATGGATGGCTTTTCGGCGACGCGTGAAATTCGGAAACGACAGCTGGATGGCCGCGTTACCCACCGATGTCCGATCATCGCGGTTACGGCAAACGCGCTGAAAGGGGATCGCCAGAAGTGTCTCGAGGCGGGCATGGACGATTACCTTGCCAAGCCTTTTAACCCGAATCAATTGACGGAGATCATTGAACAGTGGCTGCCGGCCGAACCGCCGACCAAGTCCGCCGACTCGGGCGACGACTCGGGCGACGACAGGCCGATTGGTGACGAAGCGACGCCCTTTGTTCGCAAAGAATTTTTAGAGCGTTGCATGGGAGACTTGAGTTTCGCCGAGTCGCTGTTGGAATCGTTTCAGGCCGACAGTCTCGCCCGTGTCGAAGAGATCGTCATGCACGCCCGTCAACGCAACGCGGTGGCTGCGGGGCAGGCCGCCCATACATTAAAAGGGATGGCCGGAATCCTTGCAGCGCACCCGTTACAGTCGATCGCCGCAGAGATCGAACAGGCGGGGCGCGATGAGCATCTGGACGAGATCGTCGACCTGATCGACGACCTGCAGAATGAAGTCGCCCGCTGCGTCGCGTACATCCCGTCGCTAACTCAGCCCGAACTCGAATCCGCCTAAATCGCGACGAACAGGGATATCGCCGCGGTGCACAAAAACGCTGGGTGTCGTCCCGGCCTCAGGTCGCTTGTTCGAGCAAACGGATGAGCGTGCGGACCATCGCGCCGGTACCGCCAGCATCACGCCACTCTTTCGGCGCATCGGCATACGCGGGACCCGCGATATCGATGTGTACCCAGGGGATGTCGCCGACAAAGGTTTCAAGGAACTTGGCGGCGGTGATCGCACCACCCCAACGTCCTTCGCCTACGTTTTTGATGTCGGCCACTTTGCTCTTGATCTGCTCGCCGTAGAAATCCCACATCGGCAGTTCCCAAACCTTCTCGTCTTCCAGTTCGGCGGCTTGTTTGACCTGCTGGCACCACGCGGTATCGTTGGTCATGACGCCAGCGACGTCGATCCCCAGGGCGACCAGGCAGGCGCCGGTGAGTGTCGCCAGATCAACGATATTGCTAGGCTCCTGTTGGACGGCAACGTCCAGCGTGTCGGCCAGGACAACACGTCCTTCGGCATCGGTGTTGAGGATCTCGATCGTGGTGCCATTACGTGTCTTGATCACGTCGCCCAGCTTGTAGCTGCTGCCAGAGAGCATGTTTTCGGCCAACCCGACCAAACCGACAACGTTCTTGGCAAGCTTCAATCGCGAGACGGCGACCATCGTTCCAAGCACTGTCGCGGCGCCCGCCATGTCGCACTTCATGTCTTTCATGCCGTCGCTAGGCTTGATCGATAGGCCGCCGCTGTCGAACGTCACACCCTTACCCACGATCGCAATCGGCGCTTCGTCGGCGGGGCCTCCGTTGTAGCGAAAAATCGCCAATCGGGGCGGACGGTCGGAGCCCGCCGAGACGGCTAAGATCGCGTTGCAACGCTCAGCTTCCAGACGATCTTTATCCCAGGATTCGACTTCAAATCCACATTCGCGGCCCAACCGTTCGGCTTCCTCTACGAAACTTTCGGGGTAGATTTTGTTCGGTGGTTCGTTCACCAGTCGCTTGGTGATGCAGATCCCTTCGCCGACTGCCGTTCCCGCTTGCACGATCGTGTCGCTGACACCGATCCACGAAACCCGTCGCGGTTCGACCAAACCAATCTCCGCGCGATAGAGATCTTGCCCGGGGATGCCCGCAGCGGCGCCCGCCACGGCGGCGCGCGCCAGGGTGTCATCCCAGCCATCGGCAAAGCCGATGACGACATGCTTGCGTTTGCGATCGGCCAGCATCCGCATCGCAGTCGCGGCGGTACGATAGGCCAACCCACAGTCGCGATTTGCCGGATCGCCGGTGCCGAGGACTACGATCGATTCCAACGCGCCAGCGTCGGGGGCAGCCAGCAATTTGGCCCCGATCGGTTTTCCCGACCGCGTTTCGCGATTCAAGACGCGACCCAACCAGCCGGAGAGCTTTTGATCCAATTGTTGGCCTGTCGGATCAAGGTTTCCGTCGTCGTCGACGCCCACCACGATCGCATCACAATCTTCTGCCAGCTCGTGTACCGCAGCCATTTTCATCGTTTTCTCCTCGTCGGTCATCTCGTCAATGAAGTTGTTTCATGTAGCGTAGCGATTGACCTACCAAGCTGCGAAGGGGATCGATTAAAATCGGTCCGACCGACAACAGAGTGAGAATCCGCGACCATTCCACCGGCTCCCTTGCGGACTCTCACTCTGTCGTCTCGGTCGGTCCATCGGCCGCGGAGGTGATCAGACCCCGCGGCAAAAGATTCCCAAAACGTTCGCCATCTTGATAGCGATTAAGAATTCAACGCCGACGCCAAGAAGCTACGCTTGCTGAACGTGCGTTCTTCGCCGAAGTTGAAATTGACGCCCTGATCGCTAGGGCTGAAGTTGATCGATGCAAACACATCGTTCTGGACGCTGGTCGGTAAGGAAGGATTTGATTCCTCTTCGCCGTCGTCAAAGCTGCTTGGCTGCGATTCTGCCAAGCGATACGTTCCCGCCGCCAGATCGTCGAACAGATAGTCCCCGTTGCTATCGGTGGTTTGCGTTCGATTGATGGTGTTGCCCAACAGATCGGTTCCCGTCAGGGTGATCAAAACGCCTTCGATGCCGACTTCTCCGGTGTCGCGTTGACCATTGCGATTGGCGTCAAAGTAGACCGATCCCGCCAAGCTGCCGTCGACCGGATCGACGATCGTCGTGTCGGAAGCTGAATTGTTGGCGGTGTTCGATTCGGTTTGAGTGGCCGAGACGGTGGCCGTATTGATGATCGTTCCCGTCGTCGCCATGTTGACGGTTGCCAAGACGGTGATCGTCGCCGATGCGCCGGGGGCGAGTGTGCCGATCGTTCCCGAGACATTGTTGGCGGTGTTGGTAACCGTGCCCACGGTGCTGGTGACCGAAGTCACCGTTACGCCTGCGGGGAACGGATCCGAGACGGTGACGCCGGTTGCCGTCGAAGGGCCCGAGTTGGTGACGACGATCGTGTAGGTTAGCGTATCGCCGTTCCGTACCGTCGTCGCCGAATCGGTCTTCGTGATCGATAGATCGATCGACGGGGTCAAGAGCGTGGTTTCGGTGTCGGAATTGTTTGTCGTGTTCAATTCGGTACCGGTCGTTGTCGAAACCGAAGCCGTGTTGCTGAGCGTCCCCGTGGCGGTCGGATCGATGTTCACCGTGATGGTGAAGGGAACCGAGGCGCCCGAGGCGAGCGAGGCGATGTTTGCGGTGACGACCGATCCCGCGGCCGTCAGACCGTTGGATCCGCTGGCAAACGTGACGCCCGCTGGCAACGTGTCGGTCAACGTGATCCCGGTTGCGTCCGATGGGCCATCGTTGAAAACGGTGATCGTGTAGGTCAACGTGCCGCCGGGTGTCGCAGGATCGGCCGAATCGCTCTTTTCCACCCGCAGATCGAATTGGCGGTCGACAGCCGTTGGTTCGCTGGCGGTGTTGTTGGCGGCCACCGAATCGGTTTCGTTGGCCGTGACCGTAGCGGTGTTCGTGAACGCGGCGGTGACCGAAGAGGCAACATTCACCGTGAGTGTAATCGTGGCGGTTGCACCCGATGCCAGATTGCCCAGGTTGGCCGTAACGGTGCTGCCGGAGCTGGAAACCGTTCCTTGCGTGGCGGTGTTGCTGACCAATGTCAGGCCGCTAGGCAGCACGTCGGTCAAGATCACTCCCGAGGCATCCGACGGGCCGTTGTTGGTCACGACCAGGGTGTAGGTCATCTGGTTTCCGGGAACAACCGGGTCGACGCTGTCCTGTTTGGTGACCGCGAGGTCGATCGTGCGACCCACCGGGGTTTGTTCGGTCGCCGTGTTGTTGGCGGTGTTGGTTTCGGTGCCGTCGGAGGTGACCGTGGCCGTGTTGGAAATGGATCCCGAGACCGACGAAGCGACATCGGTCATCAAGGTGATCGTTGCGGAAGCCCCGCTGGCCAGTGTTCCCAGTAGGCCGGTGATCGCGTTGCCGACGTTGCTGACCGTGCCTTGCGAAGCGGTTCCGCTGGCGAAGGTGAGTCCGGTCGGAAGCGTATCGCTGACGACAACATTGGTCGCCACCGATGGACCGTTATTCGTCACCGTGATCACATATTCCAGCGTTCCGCCGGCCGAGACCGGTGCGGTTTGATCCACCTTGGCGATTACGAGATCGACCTGCGTGTTCACATCCGTTGGCGCGGTTGCGGTGTTGTTGGAGGGATCGTCGTCGGGCTGATCTCCCGAGACCGTGGCGGTGTTGGAGATTTGGGAAGTCACGTCCGGATCGACCGTCACGGTGATCACGATCGTGGCATTGCCCCCGTTGGCAATGCTGCCCACGTCGACGGTGACGACGTTGCCGTTGGTGGTCGACGTTCCTTGGCTGGTCGTGATCGTATCGATCTGCACGTTGGTGGGGAGGGTGTCGACGACGGTCACCCCCGTGGCATCGACCGGTCCGTTGTTGAGAACCGTCAAGGTATAGGTGAGCGTGTTGCCAGCGACCACGGGGTCGGGCGTGTCGGCTTTGGTGATCGAAAGGTCCGATGAGGCGAAGAAGCCGAAGTCGACGGTCAGATTGGTGCTGTTGTCGGTATCGCCATCGTCGGTCGGTTCGCTGCTTGCGACCAGCGAGACTGCCAACGAGACTGCGCCTTGTCCAGCCAAGAGCACCCCGTTGTCATCGTTGTCGACATCGTTGTCGGGATCGGGGTTGCCAGGGCTGGATTGGAATTGTGCCAGCGGATTTCCGGTCGAGAAATTGCTCTCGTTGACTTGGACGATGTAGCTGCCTGGAGCAAGGTTGGTGAAAGTGTAAAGCCCGTTGGCATCGGTTGTGGTGGTGTCGACTTGGACATCGGTTCCCGGTGTAAACTCGCCGTTCCCGTCGGTGTCCGCGTACAAGGTCAGATCCACATTGGCGACTCCGACATCGATTCCGCTGTCGAAGGTGCTGTTGCCGTTGAGGTCGTTGAATACAAGGTTCCCGAGCGTCATCGGTTCAAACATCGCGAAGTTTGCGGTCTGGTTGGTTTGCCCCAACGTTCCGATCACTGCGACCTCGCTGTCGAACGCCGCCGAACCAGTGATTGCGATCCGAATCGCGCCGACGCTGCTGAAGTCGGCGCCGGTGCCGGTGGGGACGAAGTCGGATAATCGGAGCAACAACTCTTCCGACGCAGCTCCCAATGCGGTTTGTGGCACGGTCGTTTGGATCGTCGAATAGTTCGCGGCGTCGTCAAAAACCGTGATCGTGATGGGAACGCCCGAAACGTCGGCGCCCAACATCATTTGCAGGTATTCCGCCCGGCCGCTGTCATCGAGATTCGCGCCGCCGAGACCTGTCATGTTGATCGCACTTGAACCATCGACGCCATCGTAGACGATTTCAAATCCACCCAATGCGTTGCTGGGTGAGCTGTACAGGATCGTCCCCTCGGAAGGGTCGGTGTCCAGATTGACGCGCAGGCCCGCGGTATAGGTCAGCAGCAGGTCGCGTTCCCCACCGAGGATCGATGCGTCGGAAAAGTAGCTTTCGTCAGTCGTTGTCGCCGACGTGGCTTCCAAGTTTTGTGTGCCGGCAAGAAAGTTGTCGACCAGCGTTCCCGATGTCGCTCCGGAGGCATCCGCTGGAGTGATCGTGAATGTGACCGCGTTTTCACCGCTGCGTTCGATGAATCCCGAGGGAAGGACGCGTTCGACAAAATAGGTGCCTGCGGTTAAACGATTAAATGCATAATCGCCTGTCCCATCGGTTGTGGTGCTTTCGAGGAAAACGTCGTCGCCTGCCGTGCCGCCGCCCGACGAGCTGAGTACGCCATCACCCCCGTCGCGATACAGGTGCAAGGTTACGGCCGGGGTGGGGGGGAGATCGTCCCCCGTTAATCCGTCCCCCGTCAGGTCATTGTAGACGGTTCCGATCACGCCACCAAAATCGCTCGCCAGCGGGAGCCGTGCTTCCAAGGCTTCGGCACGCAGTGCGCGACGGCGACGATTTGCTTGTGGTTTGCGGTTACGATTCCAGAACATATCCATCGCCTCTTGATTCAATTGTTGACCCTAGGCGGCAACTGCCGCATCTGTCTTTGTGTTTGTTGGCCAGTCGCTACGCGTTCGAACTAGAATCGGTACTCCGCACCGATGCTCCATCCTTGGACCCAGTAATCTGTTTCGTTGAATTGGAAGCCAGGACGCTGGGATGCGTTGGCACCAACGATTGCAGGTGGGAACTGGCTGGGGTTCAAGTCCAGGTCGACTTGGTCGCCCGGGCGGACGACATTGTTCCAGTAAATGAAAGTGTAGCCAAGTGTGAATCTCAGATTAGGGGTCCAGTTGTAACCACCTGTGATGCCGATCTCCGGGACGATGGCAAAACGATTGCGTTCGTATTGCCCGATGTTCGAAGGTCCTGCCAGAATGCCGCTATCATATTGTTCCACGGTGTCGGTGGTGATCACGGTGCTGCCAGCGATCGAGACCGATTGGCGGTTCGAACCGATCGCGAACTTGCCGGCCAGGTCCAGCGACCAAGGGCCACGTTGACGGTGGTACAAGACGCCGAAGTTAAAGCCATTGAAGTGAGTGCGCGTGTTGAATTGATCGTTGATATCAAAGCTGCCCGACCCATCGGCGGCGTCCAAGTTTTCGGTGATTCCCAACGTTTCGCTCAATTGCAGACGACGCCAGCCGACCAGGCCTTCGATACGGCTGGTGTAGGCCCGTGGCAAGCAGCAGCCCGCCAGTTCCGCACATCCGGTGCTGCAACACCACAATCGTCGCAGATGAACTCCTGTCCCTTCCAGCGAACTGGTCACGTCGACGCTGACCCGACCGTTCACAACATTGGGGAAGGAAACCAGTTCGGAATCGTTGGCGTTGTTTTCCATGTTAAAGAATGGACGGGCCAGGATTGGCGAACCATCGCCCGATGCACTGAACGAATCGCGTTCGGTGTCGAGGCCGAAGTGTTCCGCTTCGATTCCCCAGCGATGACACGCATCCAACCAGAACCCAAGACGGAATCGCATTCCGTTCAAGCTGTCGGTGACATAGTCATCGTTACCGCCAAACAGAGTTCGCGTGGTACCGCGACCTAAAACGCCCGCATCGGCAGTCGTTGCGCTGGTGGTCACCAAGGGAGGTAGATTCATTCCCTTCTGCCACCACATCAGGTACTCCGCAGAGAACCATCCGTCCGACGGCACGCCGACGCAGAACAACGGGCTCCAGCCGCGACCACGGCGGCACGAATTGCAACCGCTGCCGCAACCATCGCAGCCTTGGTCGCCCGAGGTGCCGTAGTAGGCACCTTCGCGGTAGCGATCGTCGTAGTCGTAGTAATCTCCTTCTTCCACGATCACTTCACCATCGGCGAAGGGGACCATTTCTGAAGAGATGATTTCGGGTTCGGCGCTGGGCAGTTCTTCCAGCGATTCATCGATCGGCTGGCGAATCGGTTGCCAGCGGGCGCGGGCAATCCGCTCAGCCGATGAGGCGACTTTTTCACGAGGTTCGGCAGCCCATGCTTGGATTGCTGTCAAACAAGCGAATGCCGCGACGATGATAATGCGTTTTTTAGACACAGCGTGACCGGTGGATTCAGGGTTTACGAGGCAGCCGGACTCAATGCTCCCGTTGGCAACCAAGACCCGTGTGAAGAGAAACCTCTCCACGCCGGTTTGACCAACGAGAACAGTCCAGATGCGATGCGAGCCCCCCGGCTTCCGCGACCGCTTTCTTGAGAACATCACTGTTCCCCTTCACCTATCGGTCAGTCCTGTCGTCGAACTTTGCCGTAAATTCGATTTAATCGGAAAAGTTTGCGCAGTCCGTCGAAAGAGGGCGTTCCGCTATCAAACTCAGGGGGGAGGCCAGCGAATCAATGCGCGGCAGAGAGTCGCGTAACGCAAGCGGCTGGAAAGAGAGTGCGGTTGTACGCCGCACGGTCAAAGATGAAGTACGCCCAGGTGGATTCGAACCACCGACCTACGGATTAGAAGTCCGTTGCTCTATCCAGCTGAGCTATGGGCGCTCGTTACTGCGAAGAAACACTACGCTACCCGCGATATCGCGCGATCGCAAGCGGTTTAGGCCCCTGCCAGTCGCGGATCCACGATGATCTCGCGTGCGCTGCGGAATGTGAACAAATGTGCACTCATGCGAAATTTACGCATGTTGCACACCGAAAGAATGGGCGATAATTTGTACAGGTGTTCGAGGTAGACTAGGCACTCTTTCGGTCCAATCCGCAGCTTGCCCCGCAGCGGACGATCGGAAGCTTGGTCAACGCAATCGAATCACCTGTCGACGCCGTGCACAGGAATTGCCCCTCCTGTGTGCGGCTTTCTTTATTAATGCGAAGCCCAGTTTAGGAACGTCGTTGATTTCATGTCTGACGGACTGACGTTCTATCTGATTTCCAACTTTGATCCACGGGTTCGCGCGGTCGTAAAGTCTGCGGCCGACAACCACAATGATTCGGCGGTGCGAGAATTATCCCTAGCCGTGGTTCTTCAAAAACAGGCTGCCAGATCGCCGGGGTGCGTGATCATCGATATCGACCAGACCGAGGGGCTCGATACGATTCACGAATACATCCATGAGAATGCCCGAACGAGCAAAATCATTTTGCTGTCCGAGCAGGCTGATTTGGAGTTTGCGCGGCGAGCGTTTCGGATGGGGGTGTTTGATTGTTTATCCAAACCGCTCGATACCCGGCAACTGCTTGAAGCGGTCCAGCGGGCGATCGATTCGCTGCGAAGCGATCAGAAAACGCGACAGATTGATAGCAGTGATGCCGCGGCCCTGGAGACACTGACGCCGCGCGAGCTCGAATACTTTTCCAAATTGCTCGAAGGCTGGTCGATCAAAACGCTCTCGATTCACTTTCGCGTTTCGATTCAAACCGCAGCGAAGCACCGCGCCCGCGTGCTATCAAAACTGAAGGCGGAGAACGAAGTGGAATTAGTCCTCCGGTTCGACAAGCACCGCTCGTTTCTGTCCGATGGATCCGAATCCGGCGGCTAGCATTCCTCTGCAGCCGGTTCACTGAGATCCGCGTCACGCCAAAATCCGCGGAACGCTGCGAGCTAGGCAGCTGTTCGAAGTGACTGGATCGTCGCGGCACCCAGCAGTTCGGTTGGATCGATCGCGTAAAGATGCTTGGTGGCCGAATCGGTTGCGATCACCACCGTTTCGGGATGGATGATCCGGGGCAAAAAGTTTTGCACTGCCGGTTCGCACAGACTGTCTCGATCCTGGTTCAGGATCAGCAGATCGACAGCTCCGATCGTGTGAGCCACACGTGGCAAACCGGTTGCCAGCGTGCCTGGGATCGGCATCGGTTTGATCCCAAAGGCGGCAAGTTTGGAATGGAATTGCTTCAGAGAAATTCCACCGCCGGCTTCGAATTGATCGATCGCCGCGTAGCGTGCGGGCACGCTATCGTGATGTTTCAGCCACTGCAACAAGCGTTCGCAGCGGCTTCCATCTTCCAATCCGGTTTCCAGGACCGAAAGGATCTTCCGATTGGCCGTTGCTCGAAACAGGACACGATTCTCGGCTGGCTTGGACAATCGAGTTGCCTGAAACACATACCACCAGTCTGCCAGTCCCATCGCAATGAGTCCTTCCAATCACGACAAAATCGGTTCATCCATCACCACACACAAGAATAATGTCGGGTGAAATTCGGTCGCAAATCAAGCCGATCTTGCGTGATTCGTCAAACCTTTACCGATTCCGTTAAGGCTTAGGTGCCGAACGGGTCGCTGCCACCAAACGGATCGCTCATGTTGCTGTCACCCCCTCCGAAGGGATCGGCCGCAGGTTCCGCCGCAGGCGCTGGGGCCGCCGGTTCGGCGGCACCACCAAAGGGATCGGCACCGGCAGGTTCTGCGGCTCCGCCAAAGGGATCGGCGCCAGCGGGTTCGGCAGCGCCGCCAAAGGGATCAGCCCCAGGGGCGGGAGCGGAGGGTTGTGCCGGATCATCTTTAAAGGGATCGTTTTTGGCGTCCGGTACCGGTTCTCCAGTATCCGTCGAATCTTTGCCAAACGGATTGTTGGTGTTCTCGTCGTTCGGTGCAGCGGGTGCAGCTGGCGTGACCGGGGGAGGCGTCGTTCCACGCAAGACGGTCCCTTCGGCAGCCTTGAGATCGTTGTAACGCGCATTGTCTTTGGCCGATTGGGTGGCTCGATTTTCCAAACGCACCATTTGTCGAACGTTCTCCAGCTCCATCCGAACCGGGCCTTGTACCCGATGCAGTGCCCGACCGATTCCAGCACCGTATTCGCCTTCAATCTCAAACTGGGCACCGGTTCGCCAATCCGCCTCGGCTTCATGTTGTCGGCCGGTCGCAGCGTTAACGACGCCGCGGAAGTAGTAGGTACGAGGATCGCGAGATCCGTGGTCGATCGCCAGCGAGAGATAGCGGTGGGCATCGATCAGATGGCCGCAGTAATAGGCATGCACTCCGCGACCGTAAAGCTCTGCAAGAACGGGGCTTTGCGCTTGGCTGGGCGATTGGAAACCGATCGATCCGGCAACCATGAGAATCATCAAGAACAGGGACCGAGCCATGGTGAAACACCTTTCCGACCGTGGGATTCGACTGAGTAGAAACAACGGAATGGACTCCCCCACGCGACCGAACATCTTGCCGGAGGCAGCTTTAGGCGGAAATCCAATTTGGTTTGGAGAATAGCAAGAGCTTAATCACAACCCATTGCCATGCTACTCGCAAATTGCCGTAATCACAACAAATTCGTAGGGTCGATCGGGGCTGTGTCTCGGCTTCCGGGCCCCGTCAATAGGCCCCTGGCGGCAATTTCGTTTCAATCGATCCCATCGCAACCGCCGTTGGGGGGCGTGGAGTTTGGTTGAGGTGGGGAGTTTTGGCGGTTGGTCCGGTTCTGGGCGATCCGAACCCGCGCCACCGCGCGTACCGGAGGAGAGACCTCGCATAGGGAAGGACGGATTTCGCTTGCCAGCGCGATCCCTGTCTATCGCGCACCCAGCCAAAGCGGATAAGTTAGTACGGGGGAACGGTGACGACGTCACGCCCAATCACCCGTTGCATTCTAGATGTCCGATTCATGAACCGGTTCCTGTCCCCATCGACCATCCGATCTGTCGCGTTCGTTTGTGTTGCGTTTTGGGGAAACGTCAATGTGCAAGCTCAAGTTACTGCCGAAGCGGTCCAGCATTCGATCGATCGGGGCGTCGCGTTTTTAAAGAAGCAGCAGTCAGCGGAAACCGGTGGCTGGCAGGAATATACGAATCAGAGCTGTGGATTGTCGGCGCTGTGTACGTTGGCGCTGCTGAATTGTGGTCTGGACCACAACGATCCGGAGGTCGCAAACGCGTTGAACTATTTGCGGCAAGCGGAGCCCAAGCGGACGTATTCGATCGCGCTGCAGACGATGGTGTTTTGCCAAGCCCGACAGGCGCGCGATCTTGCGGCGATACGTAATAACGTTCGGCTGCTGGAAGGATTGATGATCCGCCGCGACGACGGACCTTACAATTCGGGCGGCTGGCCCTACCAAACCGGGCAAGGGAACGGCGATCCTTCCAATTCGCAGTTTGCACTGTTGGCCCTTAGCGCCGCCGAGGAGCGTGGCGTGGCGGTTTCGAAGGAGGTTTTCGAGATCGCGGAAAAGTATTGGTTGGATCGCCAGCAGCGTCAGGGAGGTTGGACCTATTCCTCCACCGCGCAAGGGGCTCCGGCCAGCGGAAGCATGACCTGCGCCGGGATCGCATCGCTGGTGATCACTCGTGGTCGAACGGGCAAGAGCCAGGCGAGGATCGAAAAAGGAATGATCCAGTGCTGCGGAGCCGATGTCGAGCAACGCGATCCGATCCAGGCGGGCTTGGATTGGTTGGGGAAGAACTTTCTTGTGTCGGCGAATCCAGGCGTTCGGGTGCATGGATTGTATTATCTCTATGCCTTGGAACGCGTCGGTCGCTTGACCGGACATCGTTTAATCGGTGGGCACGACTGGTATCGCGAAGGCGCTGAATATTTGCTGAAGCGTCAGGATGGTTTTGAAGGCTTTTGGCGCGGCGTAGGGCATGACGACAGCATTCCCACGGTCGGCACGTCGTTCGCGCTGTTGTTCCTTGCGAAGGGAAAGCGGCAAGTGGTGATCAGCCGCTTGCAGCACGGCGTGGCATCCGATTGGAACTGGCATCCCGACGCGCTGCGGCAATTGACGCATCACGTGGAACGCAAGTGGCAACAGGATCTGACTTGGCAAACGGTGCAGCTGGCCGGTGCGTCGGTCGAAGAGCTGCTGAAGTCGCCGGTTCTATTTATCAGCGGTAGTGGACCGTTGGTCACGACACCTCAACAACGCGATGCCCTGAAGCAGTATGTCGAACAGGGGGGCTTCATTTTCGCGCAAGCAACAGCCGCCAGCGGATGTCAGCCGAGCCGCGAGTTTGAACAGTCGCTGCGGCAATTGGTCGAAGAGTTGTTCGACGCACCGTTGGAGAAGCTGCCGGTCGATCATCCGATTTGGAATGCAGAGTACCGATTGAAACCGACCAAGATGCCGGACAACTTTTGGCTGTATGGCGTTCAGGCGTGCTGCCGGACCAGCATCGTTTATAGTCCCGTTTCGCTGGCCTGTTTATGGGAGTTGAGCGATCCGACGGGACGCCGCGAATTGCCGGAGCGTTGGAAGCCCGCGATTGAGACGGCGGCGCAATTGGGACAAAACGTGATCGCGTACGCGACCGGACGCAGGTTGCGAGACAAGCTGGATGGGCAGACGGTCTTGGTGCCGCAGACCGATCTGGAGATGTCGCCGCGGAATACGATGATCGTTCCTCAATTGGAAATCGGCGCCGGTGGGGACGAGGCGCCGCGGGCGCTGCCAAACTTGATGGAATGGATGCGACGGCAGGTTGCCACCGAAATCGCTAGCCCCGCGGAGATGGCTGGTTTTAATGCCAAGACGCTGCAGGATTACAGCATCGTGTTTATGCACGGTCGCTACCGTTTCACGTTGACCGAAGCGCAGCGGAATGTGCTTCGTGATTTCTTGACCAGTGGCGGGACGGTTTTTGCGGGGTCGATCTGCGGCAACGATGAATTCTCGCAGTCGTTCCGTCGCGAGATGCAGTTGGTGTTGCCCGGGGTTCCGTTGGCGCCGTTGCCTGCCGATCACGAAGCCTTCACGTCGCGGTTCCGTGGATACAATCTGTCGTCGGTAACGCTGCGTAAACCGGTGGAAGGGGAATCGGGGATCGTGGTCAGCCAGAAGGTGGGCGCGCCGTTGATCGAGGTGATGCGGCAGGACGATCGCGATTGCGTCTTCTTTTCTCCGTTTGATCTCAGTTGCGCCTTGGAAAATCAAGGCGGTATCCAATGCGCCGGTTACGACACGGTGGACGCAGCCAAGATCGGAATTAATCTGATCCTCTATGCAATGCTGCAATAACGGGGTAAGACAAATTGGATTATCTCCCACAGAATCGTGATTTAAAACGGAAAGCGAACTCCCCATGACGGATCGGAAACCAGATTTCGGCGGCCTGCGCGTTGCAGCACTCGAGAGCCGCCGGGCGGATGATCTGACGCGGATGATCGAAAAGCATGGCGGCGTCCCTTTTGTCAGTCCGTCGATGCGAGAAGTCCCGATCGAACCGAACCGGACCGCGATCGAATTCGCCTACAGTGTGATCACGGGGCAGATCAGTGTCGTGATTTTGATGACGGGCGTCGGTTTCCGTCATTTGTTGCGGGCAACGGAAAAGCATCTGGACAACCAAAAATTTCTCGACGCGCTGTCGGACATCGTGACCGTTTGTCGTGGCCCCAAGCCCGTTGCGGCGATGAAAGAGGTCGGGCTGAAACCGACGCATCGGGTTCCCGAGCCGAACACCTGGCGGGAGCTGTTGACGACGCTCGATCAAAACGTTGCGTTGATGAATCAGAATGTCGGCTTGCAGGAATATGGAATCGCCAACACCAGTCTGATCGCTGGTTTGGAAGCGCGGGGAGCGACGGTTTTTCCGGTTCGTCCATATGCATGGGATTTCCCGGAAGATCCGACTTTGCTGCGACAAAACGTGCGTGCCTTGGCGTCGGGGCAACGCGATGTGGTGATGTTCACCAGTGCACATCAAGCGGTGAACCTGCTGCGCTGTGCTGAAGAGATGAATTTGGTGAACGAGTTGCGGCAAGGGCTCAAGCGGATGGTGGTTGCGTCGATTGGCCCGACGACTAGCCAGATGTTGGAGGAGTCGGAGATTCGTGTCGATCTGGAACCAGAGCACCCCAAGATGGGACATCTCGTTGTCGACACCGCTCGCCGAGCGGGCGAGATCCATACCAATCGGCACACCATACAGATGATGCCAATACACGATGAGTTACCGATGAACGCAGCAGACAATACTGGGCCCGCGTGGCAGCAAAGCTTGTTTTTGAAAGCCTGTCGTGGCGAACCGACGGAACGGACCCCCATTTGGTTGATGCGTCAAGCGGGACGCTACATGGCCGAATATCGCGAAGTTCGGGCGAAGACTAGCTTCCTGGATCTGTGCAAGAATCCTCAGCTGTGCAGCGAAGTGATGTGTACTGCCGTGAATAAGCTGGGCGTCGACGCGGCGATCATCTTTTCAGACCTGCTGCCGATCCTCGAGCCGCTGGGATTCGACCTGGAGTTTGTCAAGGGAGACGGTCCGGTGATCCACAATCCGATTCGCGGCGCGGCGGAAGTCGATCGCGTGAAGGAGTTAGATGAACCGGGCAGCTTGCAGTTCGTTTACGACACCGTTCGGCAAACGCGGGCGGACATGCCCGAAGAGATCCCGGTGATCGGTTTTTCCGGTTCGCCCTTCACGCTAGCCAGTTATGCGATCGAAGGCGGTGGCAGCCGCGCCTATACGAATACGAAGCAGTTGATGTACAGCGACCCTGGCGCGTGGGATGCGTTGATGAGCCGGTTGTCGCGGGCGATCGTCGTCTATTTAAACGAACAGATCGCCGCGGGGGCCAACTGTGTTCAATTGTTCGACAGTTGGGTCGGTTGCCTTTCGCCCAGCGATTACAAGCAATTTGTGCTGCCTCACATGCGGCGAATCTTCGAAGGGGTCGACCCGAGCGTTCCGGTGATCAATTTTGGCACTGGCAACCCAATGCTGTTGCCGTTGATGCGTGGCGACCGGCGGACGGTTGTGGGGGTCGATTGGCGCATCGATCTGGATGCCGCATGGAAAATGATCGGTGCGGATCGACCGGTTCAAGGCAACCTGGAACCTGCGGTTTTGCTGGGGACACCTGAATTGATCAAAGAGCGGGCTGCGCAAGTGTTGCAGCAGGCTGGCGGCCGGCCCGGACATATCTTTAATCTCGGTCACGGGGTGTTCCAGCAGACGCCTGTCGAAAACGTGATTGCGTTGGTCGAGATGGTGAAAGAGTTGAGCGCGGTCTAAATCGACGATCGCAAGTTACTTTCTCCACAGCCGTGATGGACTCCTCCGGCTGTTTTCGGCCGGTCAATCGGCAGTATCGCTACAGCCCGAACCTGCGGGGCTAAATTCTTTCAGGTGGTGGAAGCCCGAATCCCCAGAAATGCTTTTGGAACGCTGGACCGGAAATCAGCAAATGTCTCAATTTTTGCTGAACTGATAATGGCCCTGTGTCGGTTCTGATGATTGTTCGCGTCGGACCGCGGAGGGTCGGGCTCCATTGTGGTCAGCCACATCCGTGGTGGTCGATTGAACAGGTTCCTTTGGTGGCGTTTGTCGTCGCGTGGCGTTGTAGGTTACCTGAACGTTTCTTTTTGACTGATCCGAATTGTGTCGTACTTTCCCTGTAGAGCGAATCTGAACGATTCGTTGCTGGGGCTTGGTGTTGAAGCACCAAGACAGCCCCAGCCGGCCAACGCTCCCTTGAAAAAGGCAAACCGTTCGAAAGGGCGGGGCGCAAAGTTACGGGTCCTTTGGGATTGCCGGACTGCCAATGGCGCAGAGGGTAAGTCAACAAGTGTTGCTTGTTGATTGTCCTGCCCCACTGCTACCTATGGTGTTAGGAGATTGAGGCTGCAGCGGATTGCACCGCGGTGGTGCAACCAACTGTTTGTTTCCAGTAACGCAAGTTACTACCTGGTAGGGGAAGACACTATGAAGAAGTTCACCGAAAAAGTAGTTAATTTTCTGAAGGAAGAAGACGGACCAACCGCGGTTGAGTACGCCGTCATGATGGCATTGATCATCGTTGTGTGCTTGAGCACCGTTAAGACGATCGGAACCAAGGCGAACAGCCAGTTCACCAAGATCGCTAACAACCTGTAATCGTTCGCTGGGTTAACCAGCAACATTACCAGTCGATTCGTCGGAGCGCACGGCGGCCTATGTCGGGCCGTCGTGTGTGACCGGCGATTTTTCAACTTAAATACAAAACACTATGAATTATCCGCTGCTGCCGGTCGACGCCGCCCAACATGCTTGGCAAATCGCGTGCTACGCCATCACGATCGTGATGGCCATGTTCAGCTGGTTTTCCTTGGGACGTTAGCGCGCTGAAATTGCTGAGAAATGAGGCGCCGCGGTCGCCAAACCAACAATCGATTCCGGGGGGAAAAGAACACGATGGATACAAATACACTGATCGAATCTGTGATGTACAACTGGCACGTTTGGCTCGTCGCGGTCGTGATGGTCGTTGCGGCAGTGATCGACGGGATGATCTTAAAGGTGCCAAACTGGTTGACCTACCCGTTCATCATTTCGGGTTGGGTCTACGCCGCGCTGGCAACCGGATGGAGCGGGCTGGGATACAGTCTGTTGGGAACCTTTGTCGGCATGATGCTGTTGTTGGTCGTGCGTGCCGTCGGTGGCATGGGAGCCGGCGACGTGAAGCTGCTGGCTGGTCTGGGGGCCTGGATGGGCGCTTCGACCGCATGGTGGGCTTTTGTTTGGACGACCGTCGTTGGCGGGATCATCGCGGTGATCATGATCGCGATGAGCGGCAATTGGTTTAAGCACTATGCGATGTTCCATCAGATCCTGCAGGAGTTTGTGACGATCCGCAACCCCGAGAAATTGGCCGCGATCGCACGCGAACGTAAACCGACGATGAAGCTGTTGCCGTACGGAATTCCGATGGCAATCGGATCTATTTTGTATTTTGCCTATGCTGGCATGTTCGTTTAAGCGAAATGCAAGCAACGTTAATCTGCGTTGAATTGGTTGGCGTGGCTGTCTTTGAGGACGCCAGCTGATCGTTTGGAGAAGCTCTGCGGGATTTTCCGATCTTACCTTTTGTACCTGATTTTAGAACTGCGGAATCTAAACCGCGCTCGTCGATCGGTTTGAAACGGGTGTTTGTTATGTTCCAAGAGATTGGGTTGCACGCCTCGATTCGGAAATACTGTAGGGAACTGTCTCGAACTGCCAATTGAGTTGACACTGGGCGCTTTTCTGCGTCGAGTGATCGGAACGCTTCGGTGCGTTCGGTGGGATCAAGAAACAATCGTTATCGGGTTCTGGGCCAGGAAGGCGTGGTGACTCGTGCGCCTTTATCAGTCACGCCCAAGGCGTCCAATATCATGCGAAACAAATCTGTCATATTGCTCGCAATCGCTTTAGGTTGCGGAATGATTGCCTCGGTTGGCATCAGCCAAGTCGTGATGAGCGGCAGCGAAGCGCCATCCACGAAAATGGTCGAAATCTTGGTCGCATCGATGGATATCCCTTCGAATGCGAAGATTGCCGCTGACAACATCATGTTGGAGAAGTGGCCTGCGGGGAAAACGCCCGACGGGGCGATCACCGATGTCGCGGCGATTGAGAACAAATTCGCCAAACAGCATATCTATGCGGGCGAAGCGATTTTGAAACAGAAGGTTGTTGATGCGACCGAGCGAGCGACGGTGGGAATTCCGCCGGGGCACACGGTCGTGACATACAGCATCGGCAGCGATCCAGGGATTGCCAACCTGATCGAACCGGGAGACCGCATCAATGTGATCGGTTTCTTCGAGAAGAGTGATATCGTTCCGCAGACGACGCACCGCGATGTGTTTCGCAACGTGATGATCTTTGCTGTCGATGGACGGACCGGTCGGGAGACCGACGAGAAAGCTAAGAAAGGGCCAGTGAGTTCGATCCTGCTGCTGATCAAGCAAGAGGACGAACGGGTTTGGAACTGGGCCAAGAAGGTGGGCTCGCTTCAATTGACGTTAGGAAATCCGAATGAACCGATTAATCCGAACGCGCCAAATGCAGCTGGCCAGGAATTCATGAAATGGCTCGATGACTACGCCGAAGAACGCCGACTTGGTCAGGTAGAGACTAAGCCTGTCGAGGCATTGGTCGAAAAGCCGGGAGGCGAAATCATCAAGATGTTGACTCCCAAGGGCTATCGATTGTTTCGATGGAACAAATCGACACAGACGATGGAGTTGATTCAGGAGCAAACACCCAACGATGCCCAGATCGGTGCCGAATCGGCAGCGAGCGACAGCAAAGTGGTGGTTCCTGGCGAGAACGCGGACATTCCTCAAGCAGGCGATGTTCCGCAACCCGATTCGGGAATCAGCGGCCGCGCCAACGAAGCATTTCAAATCAATCGAGCCCGCTAGCTGACAAACGATGGATCGTTTGTCAGGTGGCATGTTCAAGAAATAATTGTTCGTCAGAACCTATCGCAAGGATGCGCAGGTATGTTCAAGCAGACCGTGGCTGGTGTCTCACCGGCTCATATCATGATGATCGTCGCATGTGTTGTTGGAAACGGCACACCTGCACTGGCACAGTCGGCTGACGTTCACGCCGCTTCCTCGCGCACGTCTTCTTCTGCGGTAACGTATGCTGTCTCGCAACCGACGCAACGGTTGGAGATGATCGTCAATTCGAGCCGGATCTTGAAGCTCGAAAAGGTGGTGCCACGCTTTCAAGTTCAGAACGAAGAGATTCTGATCGCCAATCCGGTGGCTCCCAATCAAGTTCAGATCTCCGCGCAAGCCGCGGGTGTGACCCAATTGAACCTGTGGGATGTCGACGACACCCTGTATACGGTCGATGTGATCGTGACGGGCGATTCGCGTGAATTGAGTGCGGTAATGCAGGCGCAGTTCCCCTTTGCCAGTCTGCGGATTACGCCGCTGCCCACCGGCGCGGTGATCGATGGAACTGTGACCGATACCGACGACATCGACCGCGTGATCGCGGTCGCCGAGCAATACTACCCGAAGGTCGTCAACAACATTAAAGTCGTCGGCGTGCAAACGATTCTGTTGCACACCAAGGTGATGGAAGTCTCGCGGACCAAGCTGCGCGAGTTGGGAGTCGACTGGGGGTCGACCAATTCCACGAACCTGTTCGCCTTCGGTATCAATGGCACTGTCGACGCCGTCTCATCGACGATCGGGAACATCGTCCCCACGGGAGCTCCCAATGCTCGCGTCGGTTTGATCCGCAACGGCAACTCGTTGGATTTCTTGATCCGCGCTTTACAACAGAACAATTGTGCCAAGATCTTGGCTGAGCCGACGCTGGTTGCGACGCACGGTCGTCCCAGCCGATTTATCGTCGGTGGACGTTTCCCGATCATCTCGCCCGACGGCCAAGGTGGTTCGACGGTGACGTTTGAAGAATTTGGTACCAGTGTCGACTTTTTACCCTTCTTGGTGGGCCCCGGTCGCGTTCGATTAGAGATTCGCCCCGAGGTCAGCGAACGCGACGATGCCAATGGTGTCTCTTTGAATGGTTTCACCGTTCCCGCGATCCGCCAGCGATATGTTGAAACGGCCGTGGAAATGCAAGCTGGCCAGACCTATGCAATCGCCGGCTTGTTGCAATCGCGAACTGAAACGATTTCTACCGGACCTCCCTTCCTGGTCTCGCTGCCCTGGATTGGAACCTTGTTCCGGCATGTCGAATCGTTGGAGAATGAAATCGAATTGTTGGTCACCGTTACGCCTGAATTGGCCGACGCGATGGATCCCCACGAAGTTGGATCGGGAGGGCCTGGCATCAGTTCGACGGTTCCATCGGATAAGGAACTGTACTTCAAAGGTTACATCGAAGTGCCTCGTGTCGATTGCATTCACGAGAGTGGGTGCATGCAAGATCCGGTCTTTGAAGCGGCCGCCCTGCCCACGCCACAAACGATCCCAGTACAACAAAGCAGCAGCTTTGATAACTCCGCACCATGACCTTGATTGTTAGGGACCACATGTTGATCTGTCGCTTTGACATGTATGGCGTAGACGTTTTTTCACTAATCATCACCACCGAATCATCTGGTTAAGAGCATGCCCAACGTACTCCGCTTGGCAGTCGTCGATCCAAACGATAAGACGCGTGAAGACCTCAAGTCGATGTTGTTGGGACTAGACGTTGTGTGGCTAGAAGCCGAGTGTTCGCGCTACGAGTTTTTTCCCGATGTGATCACGCAAACGCGTCCCGACATCGGCGTGGTTTCGCTGGACAGCGATCCCGATCGTGGTATCGAACTGTTGAACACGATCCGTTCAACAACCCCCGATTGTGCTTTGTTGGTCGTTAGCAGCAGCACCAGCGGGCAATTGATTTTGCAGTCGATGCGGGCGGGGGCAAAAGAGTTTCTGACGTTGCCGTTGAGTGGCGGAGATCTGTCGGCGGCGCTGCATCGCATCGGCGAGCAGAAATTTGGGGCGAGCGACGCACGGAATCGAAACTGTGAGGTCATCGTTGTCGCGGGCGCTACCGGCGGTGTTGGTGCGACGAGTGTCGCGGTGAATATGGGCTGCATGCTGGCGTCGCGTGAAGGCAATTCGGTGGCGCTAATGGATTTGGATCTGGCGGTCGGCGATGCCGACGTCTTCTTGGATTCGATTCCCGATTACACGCTTGCCGACGTCACGCAAAACATCGCCCGTCTCGATTTCACCTTGCTGAAGCGTTCATTGACCAAACACAGCTCGGGCCTGTACCTGTTGCCGCGGCCGGTCGAGCTGCAGGACATGTCGATCATCAACGGCGACAGCATCGAAAAGGTGATCACGCTGCTAAAGGCATCGTTCACGCACTTGGTGATCGATCTTTCGAAAACCTATTCGGAAGTCGACATGGCCGCCATGCGGATGGCTGCTAAGATCGTTCTCGTGACCCAGTTGGATGTTCCTTGTTTGCGGAACGTGGTTCGGTTGCTGTTGAGCTTCGAGCAATTCGAAGGCTTGAAAGAGAAGGTCCACGTTGTCGTCAATCGTGCTGGCCTCGAATCGGGGCCGATCAGCATTCGCAAGGCCCGCGAAACGATCGGTTGCGACATCTACGCCCAATTGCCCAACGATTACCGTACGATGGTTGAAGTGCGGAACAATGGTGTGCCGTTGTTCGAACAGGATCCCAAGGCCGCCATTACGCTGGCGATGCTTGGTTTGGTCGACCGTTTGTGTGGCACGGGAAGCGATGCGCAATCCGAAGATACAGGGGAAACGGTTGCGTTAACCGAAAACAGCAGCTGGCTGAATTTCTGGCCACGCGGTGGAAAGCAGAAGAAGTCGTCCTGAGTCCAGCGGAGTGCGATCGCCCTGCTCTCGGGCGTCGCACGAACCACCTTGCGGGTGGTCTTCTGAACCGGCCGGGGCGATTGTTTCCCCCATCTCTCTCGGTTCCCTACTTGGGTGTGCTCCCTTGTCTTCGTTTCGGCTGCCATTGGCCCTGCTGAACCTCGCTTAGACGATCACCTGCAACGCGGCATCAAACGCGGGATGATTTCGGATCGGATCAAAGTCAGATTCCCCTGCGATTCTGCTGCGCAAATCGGGCTTCAATTCCAGTGCGATCGACAATTCCATGGCCGCCAACTGGGGCTGACCGGCGAGACTCAAGTAGCACGCTTGGTTGTAACGAACTAGCGGGTGGTGGGGGGCGCGTTCGACAGCTTGGTTTAATATCTCGATCGATTGCTCAAGACGATCGATCCGCTTCAGGCACCAAGCGAGTGATAAATAGGTAGCGATGTGGTGGGGATCGATTTTCGCCGCCGCCCGTAGCGCCCGAATCGCGCGTTTGTGTTTGCCCAACAGGCTCCATCCGCGGCCCCGCAGGTAGTACCAAGCGGCGCGGCGAGAACCCCGCGGCCGTGCCCCTTGAAGCAATGAGAGCGCACGGCATGCCATTCGGCGTTTGATTTCCGGGTCGAGCCCCCAGAGGTCGTCATTGCACGAGATCAGTTCCAAGATGCCTTGGGCCTCCCTCAGCTGGCGATAGTTCTGGTAGTGGCGGAGCTTGGAGACAGACATGAATCGCTTGTGGCTGCAGAGGAGGGGGAGAATGGTCGGCGATCAACCTGTGCTTCCATTCTACGCACGACCTGGGAATAACCAAGTCGAACCTCGCAAACCCCACAAAAAGTGTGCGATTCCGCTTCCAAGACACTCGCGCAGACCATCCAAGCGGTGGGACGGTTGTCAGCGACGGCCGGTCGGGCCGATTGCAGGGAACTTAGTGAAAATACAGGCGTCCAACTGGGACGGCGTTGCGCGGATATGCGCCATTTGCGGCCTGTTTGGCCTCCAATGGTCCCCGGCCGTGCAACACGAATGATCGACAAAACCGCAAATCGGAAGCGTTAAGATGGCTAGGCTGCGAAGGATGGGCAAAACAAATTTGCGTCCAAAACGCTGCTAACTATACTCGGTGCTTGCTGGTCCAGCCTTGATCGCCTCGAGTCCGAGGACTTTTCTTGCGTGGTCCGACCCGATTCGGCAGGTCGGTTCCTGTTCACATTTCACTAGTTCGTAAGTCGTTTGATTTCAGGCATTTGCGTCGATCGAGACGGTTCTCGGCGATCGCTCATAGCCCAAATCATTTGAAGGTTCGCTCCATGGCCAATCGCAAACGGCAAGATGTTTCAAGCCGCCTCCACTCGGTGAGAAAAGGTACGAAGAGGAACTCTCTTCGCAGATCGATGCTGGAATCTCTGGAACCGAGGAAATTGTTGGCCGCGGGGCCACAATTGATCGGAATCCAGCCTAACAGTGGTGATTTGATCACTGATGGTAGTGTTCGCAGCGAGTCTCCCGGTGAGCTTGTCTTCCGTTTTGACGAAAATCAGGTGATCGATCCGGCCACCCTGGATGCGATTCGGATCGTTCGCAGCGGGGGGGACGGGACCTTTGATCTGCCCGTTGCTTCGAGCGACTTTGGTAGCGTCTATCGAAATCCCAGCACGTCGGTGATCGAACTGACCGGAGGCGTCGATATCCAGTTGACGCAGATCGCGTCGGGACAACCGATTCGCGTGACGGTGACCCGCGACGACGGCTTGGCCGCTGGCGCGGCGCCTCAATTCACGGTCGGGGCGAGCGTGGCGGGAACCGTCCCGCTGACGATCACGTTGGCGCCGGGAACGACGGCATTCAACTTCATCGAAGCGTTTAATGCTTCGGCGTCGGTCAACACCTTCTTGAACGCACAATTGAAGGGTGGGCATCGCGACGCGGTCCTGATGGCGGATCCCGCGGTCAACAGCCTGCCAAGCTTCGATATCGTGTCGACTGGCGATGAACAGATTGTCCCAACGTTCTTGGAAGTGGGTGCGGCCCCGAATCAGAACGAGGTGATTGCGCGGTTCTCCAATGCGCTGCCCGACGACGATTACCGAATCGAAGTCTTCGGCTTCGACGATCCCGCTTTGGGGATTGTGGGGCTGCGAAGTATTTCCGCGACCGATCCAGATACGCTGCTGATCCCGAGTCAAGAAGGGGCACGCAAAGAGGTCGTTGACTTCCGGCTTGACCTCGGGGCACAGGTTCAAGCTGTTGTGCCACAGCCGGTGGTCCGGCTGGCCGATGGTAGCCTGAATCAACGCCGCAACGAAATCGTCGTCTATTTCAATGACGACGATTTGTTCGTTGAGAACCTGGCCAATGGCCAACCCACCGATCGTTCGGCAGAGAACCCACGATTCTACACGCTGATCTTCACACAAGATTCGGTCAGCAATCGCGATGACATCGAGATCGCGCCGTCGCGCGTCGTTTACAACCCGGCGGCCGATACCGCGACGTTGGTCTTTGATTCGGATCTCTCGGATCTGGTTGGCGGTGACGGAGGGATTGGAACGTTCCGGCTGCGCGTCGGAACGGCCGAAGCGATTCCGTTGGCGCCGCAACGCGTCGAACTGGGGAGCGCGCTGGCGGCGACCGATCTGAATTCGGGCGGGGCTGCAACGTTGCGCTTCCAGTCGGTCGTGGGAGCTCCCGCGAATATGCAAGTGCGGTTCGTCCGATCGGGGACCGGAGCGGTTTCCGTGGCTGTTGCAGGTTCGGTTGTGACGGTGGACCTGGGGGCTGGAACGACGTTTGCCGATATCGTTAACGCGATCAACACCGATGCGGCTGCTTCCTTGTTGCTGCAGGCGAGTGTCGATGGCGCCGCCGGCACGGCTGTCGGAACGACGGCAGCGGCCTTCGCTCCTGTCTCGCTGCTGGAACCGGGCGATTCGTTCACCGCAGCGGCGGATATTGGAACATTTGGGATCGATCCCAACGCGATCAATTTCCGCAGCGTCGTGCTTTCAAGCGCGATCGATCCGATCAACTACCAATTGGAACTGTTGGGTGGCAACGACGACCCGGGGCATCGCGATCTGGTCGAAGACCTTGGCGACGCTTTCTCACAGCATGTCAACGATAATTTTGGCGCCGATGTCACGCCGGGGATTACCACGATCCCGTACAACTTCCGCAGCGACTACGGCATCGATGATAACGGCACATCGCGTGTGAATTCGATTTCCGAACGTCAGAAGGAACGGATTCGCGAAGCGCTCGACATGTGGGCCAGCGAATTAGGGGTACAGTTCTTCGAGACCGACAACCAAGGCTTCACGTTCGCCACGGGCGATCTGTCGGTCCTGGGCAACGATCCCACCACAGGCGTCCCGTTGTCTGGCGGGAATGTCTTTTTGCAGTCGACGTTTGGCGTGCGGGTCGATCCCGCGATTGCCACGACCGGTGCGGGCACCAATGCGACGCTCGTGATGGATTCGTTTGTCGAATGGGAAGATCTGTACGGCGAGGACTACTTCCGGACCGCGATTGCAGGCATCGGATTTTTGCTGGGGCTGGAACAGGCAAGCGATCTGCCCTCCTCGACGCTGATGAACTTGGACAGCAATTTCCTAGCGAATGATTCGACTTTGGAACCTGTTTTCCCAGGCAACTATGACATCTTGCACGGCCAGTATGTATGGCGTCCGGAATCGGGTGATATCGATCTGTATCGCTTCGAAATCGATCTCGACGATCCGAACAAACTAGCGGTCGTCACCGCCGAGACGTTTGCTGAACGCCTTGGAAACAGCAGCCTGTTGGACACTTCGCTGACTTTATATAAGCAGCAACAAGCTAGCGTCGTGACCGATTTTGGTGTCTACGGCAACTTTGAGATCGACTTCACCGCGGTTCAGCCCGGCGATTTGGGCAATCGTACCGGCGTGCAGTTGGTGATTACTCCCACGGGAAGCAATCCGACGCCGACAGTGGAAGTCACTGAAAACCAGATCGTTGTGTACATGTCCAACCCTGCCGGCACGACGGTGCAGCAGGTGGTCGACGCGATCAACGCGTCTCCCGCGGCGGCGAATCTGGTCACTGCGACCTTGGTCTTAAGTGAAGACATCGACCCGACGGAAATCCCCACTTTCGCGAGCTTGCAGGAAGATGCGCCGCGCGTGTTGTTGACCGGTGGCGGAATTGTGTCGGTCGCGCGCAACGACGACTACTACAGTGAAGATTCGTTCTTGGAAGTCGAACTGGGCAGCGGTGTCTACTATATCGGTGTGATGGCTTCGGGGAATGATCTTCCCGATCCGACGATCGGTGGCACCGGATTTGGTGGCACCACGCAAGGTGAATACGAACTGCAATTGAAGTTCCGTCCGCAGGTCGACGAAACCGATGTGCTGCGTGACTTGGATGGCAACGATCTAACTAGCAACGATCCATTCCGTTTGCCAGGTACTCGGGTCGATGCATCCAACGACGGAACGCCCGGCGGGGTCTTCAATTTCTGGTTCCAGACGCGTCCGCTAAATCGTCAACTGGACTTCGTTGGCGGTGGCGATAGCGTCGTCAATGGGCAAGTGATCGAGGTCACGAACTATCGCGGGATTACGCGACGGTTTGAATTCTCCAACGACGGGACGGTCGGATCCAATCGGGTCATGGTCGCTTACAACGACAGCGACACGCCAGAAATGCTGGCGTCGAAGTTCGCCGCGGTGTTGGGAAGTGTGGTCGCCAGTGGTGGTCCGTTCTTGACGTCGGTGGCAGTCAATGGCTCGGTGATTGAAATCACTGGCGAGCAATTGCTGAACGTGCCGGATGATTTTGTCTCGATGGACATTTTGGGACGGACCATTTTTGTCGACAACTTCGGCAGTTCGACCGCTGATGGATCCGCGGAGCGTCCGTTCGATAGCATCTCGGGAATTGGAATTCCAAACGCCTTTGCGGCGACGCATCCCGGGGACATTGTGCGGATCGTCGGCAATGGTGGTTTGGATCAAGATCCGACGACGCTGAACGACAACTTTGCTTATGAGATCGGTTTTGGATCGCTGCCCGGCCAGGTGCTGCAAGACGGTACCGAGATGGAAGTTCCGAAGGGCGTCACGGCGATGATCGACGCCAACGCGATTTTTAAACTGCGTCGCTCGTACATCGGCGTGGGCAGCAGCACTCTATTGGTTGATCGCAGCGGCGGCGCGTTACAGGTGTTGGGTACACCGACTTTGGTCGACGACAATGGCGCGGTTCTTCGCGACGCGTTGGGGAACGCGATCGAAGGTTCGGTCTACTTCACAAGTGCTTTGGATCGAACGATCGCCACACCGCAAGCGGGTCTCGCGACGACGCCTGGCGCTGGCGATTGGGGCGGTTTGTTGTTGCGACGCGATATCGATCAGATCGAAGGTCGCACGGATCTCGAGGATCAAGGTATCTTCCTGCAGCACATTGGATTCGCGGATATCAAATATGGTGGCGGCGCCAACACGGTGCTCGATGGCAACCAGAAATTGGTCAATCCGATTCAGATCGTCGACATGCGTCCAACGATCGCCAACAACACGATATCGAACAGCGCCGATGCCGCCATTAGCGCGACTCCGGACAGTTTCAAGGAGACCAATTTCCAAACGATCGAGTACCAGTTGACCGGTGCATTCACCGCCGACTACGATCGCGTGGGTCCGGATATCTACCAGAACCAGTTGACCGATAACAGTATCAACGGGATGTTCATTCGCGCCACCACGCCTGCCGGTGGGACGTTGCGTAAACTGACCGTAGCGGGTCGATTCGACGACACCGACGTGGTGCATGTGATCGCCGAAAACTTGGTCGTTGACGGAACCCCCGGTGGTCCGCGATTGTACCAAAGTCGATTGCCTGTCGATCTGGTCGACACGGCGGCGTTGAGCGGAGGTTCGTTGACCGCGGGTGTGGCCTACGAATATCGAATTGTTTCGGTCGATGCGTTCGGAAACGAAGGGCTTCCTTCGGATGCGATCGTTGCTCCCGTGCTGGGAGCGACCGAAGGGCGAATCACGCTCAGCGGTCTGCCACCTGCGGAAGACGGCTTTTTGTTCCGCCGCGTTTATCGATTGATTCCCGGTGGAACGGGGTATGACTTGGTCGCGATTCTCGACGCGAACGATCCCGACTTTATCGATGATGGCGATCGGTTGAATTCCGTTGCGGTTGACTTGGACGTAACCCGCACCGAGGTGCGATTGGCACGCCCCGACGCATCGCTGAAGATCGATCCAGGCAGCGTGATCAAGGTTCAAGGTTCGCGATTGGAGTTTGAATTCGGTACGCAGCTGTTGGCCGAAGGGCTTGATGGTCAAGAGATCATCTTCACCAGCATCTTGGACGATCGTTATGGTGCCGGCGGAGAATTCGATACCGAGAACGGTGGCTTGGTCGATGGAGTCAATCCGTTGCCACCATCGTCCGGCGATTGGGGCGGTTTGTATTTCGCCCCCGGTGCGCATCTAAGCCTCGACAACGCGGTGGTTGCCTTTGGTGGTGGTCTGACGCGTATCGAAGGTACTTTCCGAGCCTTCAGCGCGGTTGAATTGCAACAGGCGACGGCGCGGATCACCAACACATCGTTCGAAGACAATCACGAGGGCTTGGGAGGCCAAGGCCCTCGCGATCGCTTGGGGCGGTTGGATAACGTGGCGATCGATCTTCGCGATGCCCCATCGGATGATGCCGGTGAGTCCTTCCGGGCGCTCAGCGGAACGACGATCTTCGTTCGCGGTTCGCAACCGGTGATCGTTGGTAACACGTTCATCGACAATGTCGGTAGCACGATCAATATCGACGGCAACTCGCTGACCGACGAATACATCGTCGACATCGGCCGCGATACCGGGCCGATCGCACGAATCGATGACTTGGATGACAACTATGGTCCGTTGGTCCGCCGCAATCGGATGGACAACAACGGCCTTAACGGTTTGGAGATTCGCGGCCGCGATACGATCTACGTGGGTGGGCGTGAATTCACCAGCGAGACCGCTGAATATACGGTCGGAAACGTTGTGGGCGGTCTTGTGCCAGACGTCGACGATGTGCGGAATCCGAGCAACGTGACGTCGGTCAACTTCACTGTTCAGGGGGATGCATTGACCGCGGGCGAATTGGCAGTCTCGGCAGTGATTCTGACGACTCGCAGCATCTGGGATGACACGGATATCGTGCACGTTCCGTATCAACAGTTCATCACGGGCAATTTGCACAGCAGCAGCGGGCTGCGTTTGCAGAGCCGTCCGGATGAAAGTTTGGTGGTCAAATTCGCGGGTTCGACCACAACAAGCCAAGGGAAAGACACGGGTTCGGGCAGTTCGGCCGATCCTTTCTATGGGACCGGTCTGACAGCGACCGGATCGTTGGGCGATATCGATGATCGCGTCGGCGGCACGTTACAAATTGTGGGTCTTCCTGGTTCGCCGGTTGTCTTGACGGCGCTGGCAGACGACACCGTGGGTGCGTCGTTGAAACCCGATGGTACGCCACAAACGGACACGAACAACGATCAATGGGCAACACGGCCAGAGCCGAACGATTGGCGTGGCATCTACTTGGATGAATTCTCCAACGATCGCAACGTGGAAATCGTATTGGAACGCGAAGCGCACGACGCGCCGGCGCCGGGCTTGAATGCCGATACGGTTAATCCCGAAGTGATCGGCGATTTGGCTGCGACGCAGTACGATTCGGACGATACGCTGCGACTGGGCTTCGAAGTCTCCGGCTTCTTGACCGAAAACGATATCGATGTCTACGCCTTCAGCGCCGTTGCGGGGACCGAAGTCTGGATCGATGTCGATCGCACCAGCTTCAATCTCGACAGCATCGTCGAAGTCCTCGATTCGGAGGGACGATTGCTGGCGCGTAGCACCAACAGCACCGACGAAGTGTTCGAGAACTTCGAACTGCGTGACGAGCAGTTGGGGACGTTGCAAACAGGAGCCGACGAACTCAATAACTTCAATGAGTACGGGTTGTTGGATGAATACGGAACGACCAATCCTCGTGATGCCGGTTTCCGAATTTCATTGCCAGGAGTGCGCGGCGCTCGCGACACCTATTACGTGCGAATTCGATCGCAATCGGTCGATCCAAACGATTTCGCTGGCGGCATCACGTCGGGTAAATACGAATTCCAGATCCGGATGCAGGAGGAACAAGAGTTCTCTGGTTCCACGGTGCGATACGCCGACATCCGTTACGCCAAGCACGGTGTGCATGCCAAGGGCCTGCCCTACCACAGTCCGTTGTTGGGCGAGGCACAAGAGGATGAAGGTCCCGGGTCGACGATCTCCAACAACAATTTGTTCACCAACCCTGCGACACCCGAGGACCGGGCGCAATATGTGGGCAATCTGCTGAACAGCGATTTGACCGTGTTGAGCGTCGGTGGCGAATTGTCGAGCCTGACCGATGTCGATTTCTACCAGTTTGATATCGTCAAGCCTGAAGGTAATTCAGGAACGCACTTCCCCACGATCTTCGATGTCGACTATGCCGACGATCTTGGACGTCCCGATACGACGCTGTGGGTCTACTACGACAGCGACGGTCAGTCGGGCAGCCTGCCGCCGCGTTTGGTTTACACCGGTGCGGACAGCAATATCGCCGAAGATCGCAGCGACTCACTGAACAGCGATCCCGCGTTGGACTTTGACCGTGGCAGTGTGGGGTCGGGCGATCCGTTCATTGGTTCGGTAGAGCTTCCCGAGGGAACGTATTTTGTCGCGATTACTGAATCGAGCCGAGTGCCTTCGATTTTGACGACCGATCCGTTGATCCGACGCGAACCGATCGCTTCGATCAAACGTCTGGTCGACGATCAAATCGAAGCCCTCAGCTTGTCGACAACCAATCCGCCGACCGTGCTTCAGTTCATCGACCAGTCCAATTTGCCCGCCGGTTGGCAAGTGACGACGAATCGGGCGACCGAAGCGGGGCACGGCGTCTATTCAACGTTTGACGGAGCACGTGACGGCGTTGATCCCGTGTTGGCGGAGCAAGCGGAGTCTGAGCCAAACGATGGGTTGTTCTCGGCGGATAGCATCGATGGCGCCGCAAACTGGGGCCTGAACTACAACAGCGATATCACGCAAGATATTTTTGATACGAACACGTCAACCAACATTCCCCACACGACAATCCAAGGCGTGTTGGATGACAGCGTCGATTTCTTCCGCTTCACAGTGCCCGACACCAATAACGGTGCGGGAAATCGGGTGATCCTGGATATCGATAATGGCTTCGACTTCTCGAATGCTTTGGGTTCAGACGATTTCACCTTGGAGTTGTTTGCCATCTCGGGTCCAAATGCTGATCTGACGGCACCGATTTTGACCAGTATCGACAATGGTTTCGATACCGGTAGCAGCGCCTTCGGCGGTTTCAACGATCCAATGATCGATGCCACGATAGCTCCGGGAACCTACGTGCTTGCCGTGGTCGAAGACGGTTCGACCTTCAACGCGACCAGCACGACGTATACCTCTCCCGATACGCTGATCGAAAACGGTAACTACACGTTGCATGTGTCGGTGGAAGGGCACGCTGTGGGAGCGTTGGGCGGATCGGTGCTGAATGAAAGTCTGCACTTTGATCCATCCACGGGCAACGGAACGTTGACCGCGAACCAATTTGATTTGTCGGGATATACCGCCGATGATCAAGCGTTTTTGTATTTCAATTATGCCTTGGACACCGATCCTGGGGATGTCGTGACGGTCCACATTACCAGCAACGATGACCCCGTGGGGCAGACGGTCGCGTCGAGTGATATCACCTTTGGTGGTAACATCCTGACCAGCGATAACATTTGGCGTCAGGCACGGATTCCGTTGAAGGCGTTTGCCGGTGATTCGGGTGTGACGGTCGAGTTTCAATACAGCACTCCGGGCGGTTCGACATCCGAAGGCTTCTACATCGATGACTTTATTGTCGGCTTTGCTGAGCACGGCGAACTGATCACCGGATCGTCGTTCGTAACGTCATCGTCGGTCGACTTTGTTCAGCAGGGGACGCCGGGCACGTTTGTCTCTGGGGCATACCAACTGGAGGTCCGTCCTGGCACCGATTACGCGGACACGGTCGGTACTTCCTTGGAAATCCGTGAGGTGTTCGACACAAACGATCGCCAATCCGAATCGATCACGGTGATTGCACCTGCTGGGTTCCAGCTCGCCGATGGCGATTTCTTCGAACTCAGCGATGGGTTTGTCACGCAAGAGTTCGAATTCAATTCGACCGGTGGTGTGAAACTGGGACGTGTCGCGATTCCGTTCCAGGCGACCGATTCGGCCAGCACGATCGCGGCAGCCATGATTTCGGCGATCAACAGTCCCGCCGTTGCCGCGAAGGCTAGTTTCAGTGCCGCTTCCAGCGGTGGAATCACGCAAGGCAGCACGCAAGGCGATGCGCGGATCAATCTGTTCGGCAACGTCCGCGGTGATTTTGCGGAGCTTTCCGATGAGACGTTGGGGGTGACCTCAAACGCCGATTCAGAAGCGTTGGCCGGCCAATTGTTGGGCAACGGTTTGACACTGGTTTCCGGTTCGACGTTGTTGACTGGAAATGCAGGGACCTTCGATGGTGGATCCCGTGTCATTGGCATCGAGCAAGGGGTTGTGCTGACCACGGGTGATTTGTCGACCGTGCAGGCCTTCAACCTGAGCGACAGTTCGACCGGTTCGGCGACTGGGTTAGGTGACGTCGATCTCAATGAACCAGGCGTTTTGCCTGCGGGTAGCACGTCGGTCGATTCGACAGCGCTGGAGTTCCAGTTCACCTTCGACGATAGCAGCACTCCAGGCAGCTTGTTCTTGGAGCTCGCCTTTGCTTCGGAAGAGTTCTTTGAAGCTTCTGCGACTCCCGATGTCGCAGCGATCTTCCTGTCGTACACCGATAATTCGGATCCGTTGAATCCTGTAGACATAACGATTCCTGTCCCGATCTCCGGACAAGATACGATTGGAACGGGGAACCTTCCTGTTGCAGAAGTTATCAACAACGATCCGAATCTGGCTGGAAAACATCTCAGCGAACTCGGCTTCGATGGAATCTCACGTCCGTTGACCGCGAGTTTAGCAGGATTGGATCCAAGCTGGGTTTATACGGTGAAGATCGTTGTCGCCGATGTGGCGAACACGCTGAATCCTGTCGATTCCAACGATTCGGCGGTCTTCGTGCGGGCCAGTTCGATCTCCACCGAGGATTCCGGCGATCCTAACATGATCGCTGTCGACCAACGCGTGACCTTGCCCGCCATCGTGCATTTGGGCGTGGGGGATACCAACGCAAAACGTCAGCAAGGTCAGTTGTTGATTCACAGCAACACGATCAGTGATTCGCAGGTCTACGGTGTTTGGATCGAGGGTGCCGATCGCGAACAGGATCCTGAAGACTTCCGTGCCAATGGCTCTCCAACAGGCTTCGGCAGCGGATTGCCTCACGGCGACCTGGGGCAACCTTACCTGGGACGCAGCTACGGCGGCGCGGTGCGAAATCTTCGCGCTCTGAACAACTCCGTCGAAGGCGGTTTGGTGCCGGGAGCTGTGGTTGTCAATAACGTGATCGACCAAGCGGGCGTTTCAGGAATCACGGTGGAAGGGACGACCCTGCCGTGGATCATCAACACCAATGGCAACTTTGGAATCGGCGAGGACACGACACTCGCAACGGCCGCAACCAACACGCCAGGTTCTCCAGAGGTTCACTTTGGCGATGCGATCAGGGACGGCGCCCAGATGATCATCTCGGCGGCTGGAATCGACGTCTTGTTTGAGTTTGAGGATATCAGCGGCGACGTGACCGGCGATGGCGGAAGCGGCGTGCGTGGTGGTAATGGTGTTTCTACCGGTGCGGTACCAATTTATTACCGCATGGATGCCGGGGGCACCACCTACAATCCACAAGGCACGGCACCCAACCGAAGCTTCGGTTATACCGAACACGAAATGATCGCGGCAATTTATGATGCGATCATCGGCAGCGTGTTGGTCACCAACGACTTGGTCAGCTTGGTCACGCCTACGATTGGCCCCAGCGTGATCGAAAACAGCATCACTTCCAATATTGGAAACGGTGCCGACGACATGGCATTTGTCAATCCGGCACTTTATTTGGACGGTGTTACGAACATCCGGTTTCCGCTGATTCCTCAGTCGCCATCTGCGTGGCTGACGGCTCGTGAAGTCACGTTGGCGGAATCGCCACAGCCGTTCGTTCGCATCGTGAACAATACGATCTACGGATCCGATGGGAATCTGGCCAGTGCTGCAGGCAGCGGCACCGACGAACCCAACGATACGATCGCGGGAGCCGTAGTCACGCATCAAGGTTCGGCGGTGACGCCGTTCTCGTTCACCACCAGCGGTGTGATCGGCGATTCCCCATCGCTGTCCGCGACGCAAGATGTCGATATCTACCAAATCGAACTCGACGCCGGCGATCGCGTGCAAGTGGACATCGATTCGTTGGGATTGGGCACGATAGCGAACCCTGTCGATACGACGCTGTGGTTGTTTGATAGTGCAGGCCGCCCTGCGAGCCTAGGATCCGGTTTGGCGGTCCAAACCGACTTCAGCCAGTCGGGGCAGGCCCCTGGAGAAGCCGTTAGCGAAGATCCTTACCTCGACTTCACCGCGACTCATAAGGGAACCTACTACGTCGCTGTCAGTGCTGCCGGCAACGAAAGCTACGATCCATTGAGCCTGGCCGGGCGTTCCAACGGAATTGGGCAAGGAAACTACCAACTAGAGATCAATGTCTCGGCGCCGCGTGAATTCATCCTGGCATTGGCTGATTTGAACGCCGGTGACACGATCGAAATTACCGATGTCGCGGGCAACGTGGATACGTTTACCGTTCCCAACGATGACCGTCCGTGGGATCAGGCTCGGAACTTGGCGACGACGATTAACAACACCGCAGGCAACACGCTGCCTAACCATGAAAATGGCAACGGGCCGGATGGACTCAACGGTCCCGTGTCACGCGTCGAAGCGATCGCTTTAGGAGGCATCTCGGGCGATCAACCGGGTATCAATGAGATCTTGTTGCGATTCCACCATGCTTTGGGAACCGCCATCGATTCGCAAGACGGTTTCGGACATGACCGATTGGCCAGCACCGGAAGTACCGGTGACGGAACCAGTGAACAGTTTGTTGTGATCGACAATGCGGCAACGATTTCGATCAATGGCGTACGGGTGACCAATGCGTCGTTGAGCACCAATCAAAGTCGGTTCCTGCCAGAAACGGGAATCATGGTGCGGGGCGCGAGTCCCACGATTTTGAATAACATCATCATGAACACACGTGATGGTGTCGTCGACGAAACGACAAGCGTGCAGGGACAAAACCCGGCTCGCAAAGACGAAGTGATCGTCGGCAATAACATCTTCCAGGGCATCCGAGGGGTCGCGTCGAACGTTAATCCAGGGGACGTGTTTAACGATTTCAACGATGTCATTGTGACTAGCCAACAGGTTTTGAATAATCCTGAAGGAGATAACTTCATCCCGAACCCAGGTTCGTACGCGATCGACTCTTCGATTGAATCGCTGCTCGAACGTGACAAATTTGCCGCCCTGAAAAGTGCGTTGGGGATCTCGCCTAGCCCGGTGTTGGCACCCAGTCGCGATGTCTTAGGTTTGTTGCGAGCGGACGATCCGTCGGTCGCCACGCCTGGCGGTATCGGCGGGAACGTCTTCATCGATCGTGGTGCTGTCGATCGGGCCGACTTTGTCGGACCGGGTGCTTCGCTGATCCTTCCCTTCGACAACGATGGTGCGGGAACCGATAGGGATAGCAACCTGACGCGTGTCGATCTCAATTCACCGCCCCCATCGGAGTTCCGCATTCGTTTGCAGGACGTCGCCGATCCGGCCGATCCGTTTGTCGGTTCCAACATCGACAACGACACGGTGATCAATTCAGCGCTCGCAGATCTCCGTAAACCGGGGGCTGTGGTCACGCTGTTCGAAAACGGAGATTTGTTAGAAGAAGGCGTCGATTATACCTTCCGTTATGACACGACCACCGAGACGGTGATTTTGAATCCGTTGGCCGGTGCTTGGAAGCCAGACGCGGTTTACCAAATTGGTGTTAACAATCGCGATCGCTTTGTGTTGGTGGCCCCTCCGGGAACGCAGGCTGTTGATGGCTCGCAGTTTGTCGTCACCGACAACCGGGGTGGAACCGTCACCTTCGAATACGAAACCGGTTATCAATTGCAATTGCCAACCGATATCAATCTGCAAATCCCATTGGCGGGTGGCGGTGCCGGTGGCGTACGCGACGGCGATCGGATTCGCATCACTTCGCCCGACGGATTGACGGTTACAACGTTCGAATTTGATCGCGACGGGACGACGTTGACAGGTAACATTCCTGTTCCATTTGTGTTGACCGATACCCAGGCGGACATCGTCAATTCGTTGAACGCTGTTCTTGTGGAACGAACTCGTTTCCCTGTCGACGCGGTCGAAAACGTGGGCAACGGTTTGATTCTGCTGACACCGAAGCAGGATGAAGTCGTTGACGTTGTTTTTGAACCAACGGTTGCAGCTTTGCAGGTAACCAATTCGGCAGCCAACTCGCAAATCCAAGTCGATCCGTTGCGGCAAGTTGCCGACGGCGACCTGATTCGAATTACGTCGGGTACCCAGACCTTTACGTTTGAAATCGATCTCGCGGGAACTGCGGCCGTCGATCCAAACAACTTACGGATTCCGATTCGCAACGCCAGTAATGCGCAATTGGTGGCGCAGGATATCCAAACGGAGATCAACAAGATCACCAGCAATCAGTTTCCATTTGAGACGGCCGCGACGCCGGTTAATGGCCTGCTGACGCTGGTTCCCAAGCCCGCTCGGACCGCGACGGTTAGTTCCCTGCCGGTTGCACGCATCAGTAGCAGCGTCGTCGATGGCGACGTTCAATTACAAGTGCTCTCGACCACAGCCGTTTACGATGGCGATTTGCTGCGGGTCTCCTCGGGTACCGACAGCGTTGTGTTTGAGGTCGATACCGACGGTACCGTTGCAGATGGCAACGTAGCGATGACGTTTGTCAGCACGATCAACCAACAACAGATTGCCAATGGAATCACCGCTGCGTTGCGTAGTCGGTTGTTCTCGATCGCTGCGGTGGAAACCAGTTTGTCCGATACATCGATCGAACCGGGAACACTCTTCCTGGCTGCTCAATCGGGGACGGTTGTCGATACCGGGTTTAGCGCGATCGGGCAACCGGTCGGTAGTCTGGCTTTGTCGATCTCGGAATTGGGCTTTGGGATCGGAGGGGTCGCCGATGGGCAAACTTTCACGATCAACGACGGTGGAATCAGCGTTACCTTCGAATTGGATAACGATGGCAACACGGCGGTCAACAATGTTCCGATCGATATCTCGACCTTCCTTTCGACCCAAGAACTTGCCGACGCGATCGCGCTGGCGATCAGCGTCTCGGGGCTGTCGGCACAACCCGAAGTGGTCTCCAATCGAATCGTGTTCCTAGGCCTCAGCGAAGGTGCCAGCGTGTCCACCACCGGTGGCGGCGTCTCGTCGGTTGGCTATGCTCGACCGTTGCAAGACGGCGATGGATTCTCGCTTACGACCGGTGATCTCGACGCCGGCGGCAGCAAGGTTGAATTCCAATACGTTCCAACCTCCAGCGTGGTTACGCCCGGTGCGTTGGCGTATTTCGATCTTAACGAAGACGGAAACATCGACCTCACGATTCCGAAGGATCTCAACAACGACGGCGTCGACGATCTGTATACGCTGGACGACAGCAATTCAGACGGCGTCATTGATCGCGTGTTTATCAACGCTGATGGCGTTTCGCAAGTTGATTCGTTGGGCAACATCGTTCCCGATTACATCTTCGCGCTCGACGCGAATTTGGATGGCGTGCTGGATATTCAAATCGTCTTGCCAGCCTTGATGACCACGGCGTTCGAAGCCGATTTCGATGGCGACCTCGAATTGGATCTGCGATTCCCAGCCGACGTCGATGGCAATCAACTGGAGGACTTACGCCAGTTGTTGGATGCCGATGGAGACGGCTTCAATGAATCACTGCAGATTCTATTGCCCGGTCCTGGTGGAGTGGCCTATGCCGCATTGACCATCGCGATCGATGCCAACGACGATGGCGAAGTCGATCGTCCGTTGTTCTATCCCGCGCGTTCGGAGGTCGCCTACGAAGCCGACTTCAATTTTGATGGCGTGTTGGACGTGCGATTCCCACGTGATCTCAATGGCGATGGCATCGAGGACGTCCGGACGCTCGTTTACGCCGATGGCAGCACCGCAATCGGTGGAGATGGTTTGACCAATCGCGTGCCGATCGCAATCCAGATCGAAACCGATCGCGTGTTGACCTATCCGTTGGATCCGACAACAAATCTACCGATCTTGTCCGAAGGTCCCCTGGCCGACGTGACGATCGATGTCGATGCCAATCAGGATGGGACCCCGGACGCTTCGGTGGTCTTGATCGACGGCATCGAATTGACCGATTCCAACGAAAAGATTGCCGAATTGACGGTCGCGGCAATCACCGCTCAAACGGTGTTTGGCTTGACCCCCAGTGCAATCGACGGCGGTTTGATCTCGATCGGTGGTGAAGCCGGTTTGGTGCTGGACATCATCAGCGGATCGCCACTTCAAGCCTCGGGGCAACCCGGCGTGACGACGAATTCGACGTTGACGATCGCTGGTCCTTTGGTGCTAAGCGTGCAGCCCGCCGGTGGTGTTTCGATTCCCGACGGGGCGACCTTTGCAATTACGAACAACGGACAAACGGTTGTCTTTGAATTCGATATCAACGTTCCGACTCAGTTGAACAATCCCAATAGCATTGGAATTTCCTATACGTTGGCGGATTCCGCGAACGTGATCGCCGCCAAAATTCAAGCGGCGATCGCTGGGTCGGGATTGGGAATTACGTCGCGAACAGGGCTTTCAGGTTCCGTTGAACTCGATGGGGTAGACGAATCCCAATTGACGATTCCAAGCAGCACGCCGTTGACCAGTCGTCGCGGCACCGTCAGCGATGGAGAGACGTTGACGATTTCCAATGGCGTGCAGACGGTCACGTTTGAATTTGAACGCAGTGTCGGTGGCGGCGGTGTTGCCGCAGGAAACCAAGCGGTGATCTTCAGTTCGACAGGGACTTCCGATGACGTGGCGGTCAGCCTGGCCGCAGCGATACAGAATTCAATTCTGGCAATTGGTACGACGGTCAACGGTAGCCAAGTCACGCTCAACGGCGCGACGTCGCAAACCACGATCGATGTGTCCAATACAAATTCGGTGGAAGTTAGTGGCACGCCTGGTGGAGCCGTTCCGATTTCGATCGTCCGATCGGGTACCGTCAGCGATATCGAAGTTCGCGATGCCATCATCGCTGCGGTCAACAATAACGTTCCTTCGTTATCGGCCAGTGTGCGTGGTGACAACACGATCTTCCTGGAAGGTGCGACGACGGTTGACTCGACGATTCCAAACTACTTCTTGCGTGCGGTTGCCGATAACGTCGGCAATCCACTCAAGAGCAATCAATTGGACGATACGGTCACGTTCACGATCCTGTTGGACGGGGCACAATTCGATTATGGCGACGCGCCCGATCCTGTCGAAGACGTTCCCGGACGTTACCCAACCTCGCGTGACTTCGATGGGGCTCGGCACCTGCTGGTCCCCGATGGGCCACGTTTGGGTGAACTGATCGACGCCGATGCCGATGGCCAACCGCAACGCAATGCCGATGGTGACGATAGTTCACTGGTTGTGCTGACCGACGATGCGGCCCATCCGACCGAACCGAGGTTGTTCACAATCACGGCTGAAAATCCAGCGGGCCCAACGATCAAAGTCAGCACCGCTGACGCGGAGATTCCCGCATCGTTCGAAGGTCGTTTGTTGATTATCGACAACGGCTTGGAACGGATCACCTTCGAAGTCGATTCCGATGGCATGTTCGATGAGGATCACATCCGAATCGCGTTCGATCCCGACGGTGAATTTGGAGACAAGACGACCCCTGTGGCGTTGGCGGCTAATTTGGTCGATGCGATTCGTCGCAGCGGGCTACAGCTGGCAGGCAGAACGCTCTCCGGGGCTCAGGTCACGTTGATTGCCGATGATGAGGATGGCGTCACGTTCGGTACGGCTACGTCGCCGACCACGGTACTGCAAGTTGGACAGAACACCGTGATGACGGTCGAAGTGACCGGCGAAGGCCTGTTGGACGGATGGATCGATTTCAATCGCGATGGCGACTGGGACGATCCAGGCGAACGCATTTTCGTGAACAAGCCGATCTCGTCGACAACCCAGTTTGAAATTAGTGTCCCTTCGACCTTCGCCATTCCGGCGACTCCTGAAGGGGTGACCACAATGGCTCGCTTCCGATTGAGCACTGCGGGCGTCTCCTCGCCAACCGGCTTGGCGCTCGACGGCGAAGTGGAAGATTACGAGGTTCGGATTGTCAATGGCGGAACCACGGCGAATGCCGATGCCGGTGGCTCGTTCAGCGTACGAGAAGACGAGCTGCTGAACCTGGATGCCAGCCAAGGTGTTTTGGCCAACGACGTCGCTCGCCCCGCTTCGGTCTTGAGTGTTTACTCAGAGGATGTCGGCACGCGGACGCTGGAGAACGGCACGCTCGAATTGCGAGCTGACGGAAGCTTCACCTACACACCGAATGCCGACTTCTTTGGTACCGAAACGTTCACGTATCGAGCGGTCGATCAAACCTTGCTCGATGCGACCGGCGCGCTGTTGGTCTCCGCACCAAGTACAGTGACGATCAATGTAACGAGCGTGAATGACGCTCCGCGTGGTGGGGTAACGCAACAAACCTTGTCGACCAACGAAGACTTTGCCCTCACCGTTTCGATCGAAAGCCTGTTGCAAAACCAGACAGCAACGACAACCGACGATTTCACGACGGGACCGGCAAATGAATCCGAGCAGACGTTAAGTATCGAACTGACCGGCGGAGGCGCTACCACGCAGGGCGGCACGGTGCGGATCCAAGGTGGCAACCTGATCTACACACCGCAAACTGATTTCAGCGGTACCGACACGTTTGTTTATCGCGTGGTCGACAACGGTGTGCCTTCGCAGGGAGTGAATGTGACGGTGACGGTTAATGTTGGCGAAGCCAATGACCCACCGGTCTTGCGGAACCACTTTGTGACCACCAATGAAGATGTGGCGTTTGATTCGGATAACAGTACGACTTTGACCGGTGGCTTGTTGACCGGGGCAGTCGACCCCGATGGCGACTCCAACGCGTTGGTTGTGAGTTCCACCGGAACCATCGCCACCGCGGGTGGGGGCAGCGTGCAGGTCTTTGGCGATGGCCAATTTATCTATACGCCAAGTCCCAACTATGCGGGGACCGACCAGTTCACCTATACGGTTCGCGATGCCGATGGCAGCACGAACACCGCGGATGTGACCATTACGGTCGTCGGCCAGCCCGATGCTCCGGTCACGGTCTCGACGGCTCCCGTCGGCGTCTCGTTGATCGAAGACGGCGCGGCCGGCTTTGTCGACTTGGATGACTATTTCACCGATCCCGATCTTCCCTACGGCGACTTCTTGACCTATGAGGTCGAATCGGTGGTTGTTCCGGATGTCGGCGGTGCCCAAGTGAACGCCAACGTGACCGGACCGTTGTTGACGATCACGCCTCAGGCGAACGCCTCGGGAACTGCCGTGATCACGGTCCGTGCGAAAGACTCGACAGGTCGACTGTCGAATCGTTTGACGATCAATGTGAATGTCAGTTCGCGGAACGATCCACCACAGGTCATCGGGACGCTCGAAGATTTGGTTGTTCCCGAAGACGCGCAGATCACGCCTATCAATATGGCGAACATCTTCCGCGACCCTGATGGGGACACGTTGAATTATGTCGTCACCAGCAGCGACACCGGTCTGGTCACGGCAGTTTATAACGCCGCCACAAATCAGCTGGAAATGTCCTTGGTTGCCAATGCCAGCGGTCAGGCGACGATCACGGTAGAAGTGGGGGATGGTTCAGGCTTTAGCGTGTCGGAGCAATTCCTGATTACTGTCAATGCAGTGGAAGACATTCCGGCTGCCGTCAATGATTTCTATCCCAATGCCACGAGCACCGGAGAGATCTTGCAAGGTGGCATCTACCGTGTCACCGATCCTGCGAAGGGGTTGTTGGCAAACGACTTCGACGGCGACGGCGACGCCTTTACGATCACCAGCTACACCCAACCGGTGAACAACACCGGAACGGTGGTGGTCGACGCAACCACAGGCGGTTTTGTCTATACGAATACCGGCGGCACCCTAGGGACGGTCGATTCGTTCCAGTACACGATCACCGATTCGAAAGGCAACAGCAACACCGCGACGGTCTTTTTGGAAATCGGCAATCCGCTGCTCTCGCACCAGAACCCCAATAACTCGTTGGATGTCAACGCCGATGGAGTCGTCTCTCCGATCGATGCATTGTTGATTATCAACTTGTTGAATCGTTCCTCGGGAACGTCGGTTTCGGTTCTGGGGCTGGGGGCGCCACCGGCTTACTACGACGTTTCGGGGGATGCTTATGTCACCGCCCTCGATGCGTTGAAGGTGATCAATGCTTTGAACACTCAGTCCAGCACGCCTCAGGCGGCGGGCGAGTCGCCGGACGCGATCGGTTTGGCAACCAGTTCGATCGTCGCCGGTCGAGGTGCTGTGAACGTGCCTCAGCTGGTGAATCCGAAACCGGCTATTCAAGACGATACGACCGCCGAGGATTCGATCGAAAGCTTGGACGCCTCCGGAGTCGTCGACCATGCGGAGATCGTCGACGGATTGCAGAACGACCCAATGGATTTGGTCCTGGATGCGATCGCGGCTTCTGGGACGGAGGATCAAGAGCAGGAGGCTGCGGAAATTTTTGACGCTGCAATCGACCAATTGTTGGGTGATTTCCGTCTGAATGACTAGACTCGGGAGCATTCTCTCGAGTTATTGACTGTGACAACGCCCCAATTCATCATTCGTGATTAAACGATTTCAAGCGACCGGCAACCTTTGTTGCCGCGTCGCTTGGCTAGTTCCCAAGGAAAACATCGATGAAGAAAAGCATCGAACGCCAGCTTTTGACCAACAAGAATCGCCGACGAGACATCGGTGCCAAGCGGCGCAATCGTCTGTCGCGACGTGCTTTACGGCACGAGGTGCTTGAGGCGCGACAGCTGCTCGACGCAAATTCTCTGACCTTCGTGCTCGACTTTGTCGAATCCAATCAGGGGCAGCTGGTCGACAAAAGCGGAAACGCGGTCGCTCCGTTCGATGCTTCCAGTTTCGGGTTTGCCCCGGGGGATGAATCGCAAATCGCCAACGCCGTCTTGGCCCAAGTCCGCGCCGGATTTTTGAGCATTCCCGACGCTGGTGAAAACGTCACCAGCCCGCTGGCCAGCGGGCAAGAGCTGGACATCGATATCTATATTGGCGATGTAGGGCAGGCACCGATCAATGGCGCCAGCGAGTATTACACGCTGTTGATTGGCAACACGCTTGGCGGCGTGCCGTTGACTGTCGGTACAACACTGCAAAACGATGTTCGCGATGGCGCTGGCAACCCCAATACGGCGCTCGTGGGCAGTTCGATCGGATCGGTCTTTGTCGACAACATCAGCAGTCAATTCCCCGCCGGCACGTTGACGCCCGCCGATGCCCTGACCTCGGGAGATCTGACCTTCACGTCGCGTTCGATCGCCAATTCCGTGTTACATGAACTTGGCCAAGTGCTGACGCTAACCGACGTGCAAACCGGCGGAGCGCATACATTAGGTGGGTTGTCGCCTGTAATGGGTGTATTGGGTGCATCGGCGCTCGATTCGCAACCGCAGGAGTTCATCAGCACGCGCGAGTTTGCCCTCACGGCGATCAGTCCCGAAGCGGGCGGTGCGGTCGTGAACCCATTGCAGACCTTGATCAACAACATCGGGACGCGAGATAAGGTCGGTTTGCCGGTCGTCGACGACGCGGGCGACGGACCGCAATTGATCGGCATCAATCCCGATGCGGGCAGCTTGTTCGCCAGCACCCAAGACTTTCCCAGCGGCACCGGATCGCTGGATCTGAATACCTTGTCGTCACGTAATCTGTTGAATGTCGCCCCGTCCGAACTGACGTTGCGGTTCGCCAGCGACGATGCGATCGATGAGGCCACGCTGGCCAGCGGTATCGAGATCACCCGTTCGGTCGACGGGATTTTTGGCAATGGCAACGACATTACAATTACGCCTGGCTATTTGGGATTGGATGATACCCAGCGGATCGTGATCGCGCGGTTCAGCGAAACGTTACCCGACGACAGTTATCGTGTCCGCGTGTTCGGGTTCGATGATGTCAGTCGAGACATCGAAGGGGTGCGAACGGTTTCGACAGGGCAAAACGTCGGCGGCTTGCTGTTTGAGCCAGCGAACATCAACGGCATGGAAATCGATGGCGTCAACGACAGTACCGAGACGCTTTACTTCGAATTGGAACTAGGCGCTCAAGTCGTTGCCGTGGTTCCCCAGCCGATTGGCCGCAATGCAGCTGGCGATTTGATCCAAAACAAGAACCAAATCGTCGTCTATTTCAACGACGACGATCTCGCGGCCACAGCGGTTACGACCTCTAGCGATCCTGCGGTCGTGGCCACCCAGCCACGCGTTGTGCAGCCCGACTTCTATCAGTTGATTTTGACGAACGAAACGGTCTCAGGAAACGACGATGTCGTCGTCCTACCGACCAGCATCAGCTACGATCCAAGCCTGGACCGCGCCGTCTTGACGTTTGACCAATACAGCGACGGTTCGACCATCACCGATCTCGGGCAGATTCCCGTATTCGCTGGTAATCCCAGCGGCGCCGCGACCTTCCGGTTGCGCGTGGGCAGTAGCGACGAGGTCGCTTCACGTGATCATGTGATTCGTCCGGTTGAGGTTGATCCCGCGGTGTTGCGGTTCACCGGTACCGCCGCCGACATTAACTTTGTCGATCCTGCGATCTCGCTACTACCTCGCGATCAGATGACCGTTTCATTGACCGACGGAACGAGTGTAACTTTCGAGTTTACCGATTCGGGAACGACGGTCCCTAATCTCCCGATTGTGATCAACGCAGGCATGACAAACGAACAGGTTCGCGACGCGATCCTGGCTGCGCTGGAGTCGCATGCGGCATTGCAGCTTTCTCCGCTGGCAACCCTGGATGGGATCGCCATCGATATACGTGAAGGACAAGTCATCTCGTCGACGAATCCTCGGCTGGGAGTCTCAAGCGACGTAGGCAGCAGTTTCGCCGGGGCCGATACGCTGTCTTTAGGGGCCCTTACGGGGGCGACGTCGACGTTGATCCGTCAAGAGATCCGCGCGCTCGATAGCTATGCGTTGGAGTACCCCGGTGGATTTGATGAGCAGGGGTTGCGTGATTTTGACCAATTGAGCCATTTCACGTTCCAAAATGGTGATGAATTTGATGGCTTGCAAGGGTCTGCAATTTCGCGACTCTACTATAACTTCAATACCAGTCTACCTTATGGACAAGACGGGTTCGGACAAAATTTGTCCAATGCGATCACCGAGGCTCAAAAGCAACGGACGCGGGAGATCTTTGAGGTCTTAGGACAGAACTGGGGTATCGACTTTGTTGAAACCGATTCGCATCGTGTCAACGGTGTCGATGGTGTCAGTCTGACGATCGTCACTGGCAACCTCGTTGTTGCGGGCGTGGAAAGTGGACCCGGCGGCGTTTTCGGGGCGCTAGCCAACACACCTCAAGTCGCACAGCAGGCACATACGTTCGGGCGAACTGTCGTTTTGATGGATGCTGGCGAGTCATGGTTCAACGAGTCAAGTTTGCCCGATCCATTGAACGCTTCGCGGCTCAGCTACTACGCCCACGCGATGAATCTGATCATGTCGGGATTGGGAGTTCAGACTGCCAGCGAAGCCCCTCCCGGTACGGTTGCGTCGGGTGTGATTCGCAACTACACATTGGGCGGTGAAGAGAATCTGTTAGCCGGTGTGACGTATGCCAATAACGGCGTAGCGAATTTAACGGGAGTGAATCCTGTCGAACCCGTTTTGCCTGGGGACATCGACAACGTTTTGGGGCAACATTTGTATCGTCCTGAAAGTCGTGATATTGATGTCTACAGGTTCGAAGTTGCTGAGGCGGGGGTCTTTACCGCGGAGACGTTCGCCGAACGGTTGAACGGATCGGCGAGTTTGTTGGATTCGTACCTGTCGGTGTATCGCAACAACAACGGCGTTCAGGAATTGGTCGCGCGCAACGACAACTATTATGGTGAAGATGCGTTCATCGAATTGAATCTCGAACCGGGTGAATACTTCTTGGCTGTTTCCGCAGCTGGCAACGAAGCGTTTGATCTCGCTTTGGCGGATAGCGGGATGGGGGGAACCAGTGAGGGAACGTATGAGCTGCTTGTCAACTTTGCGCCGAAATCAGTTTCGCAAATCGTCGATACCCGCGGAACTGCGATCGACGGCGATGGCGATGGAACGGCGGGGGGAGAGTTTAATTTCTGGTTCCGTAGCGTTTTGGATGAGGGAGGAGTTGTAGGGCAAACGCCTACGCTGCCGCGCACCCTTTATGTCGATAAATCGCACGCTACCAGCACTGCGTTGGGGCAACGCATCGGTACTCTGGAAAACCCTTATAACAACATTCAGAACGCCTTTGCCGCGGCGCGTCCGGGAGATACGGTGCGGATCGTCGGCAACGGTGGTTTGGATGGTAACGTCACGACGCTAGGCGATAACTTCGCCTATGAAATCGGACGCGGCGGTTCGTTCAACCTGCCATTGTCCGATGGCGCGACGATGGAAGTACCTCAGGGAGTGCATGTCCAGATTGATGCGGGCGCGATCTTTAAGTTGAAGGATGCTCGGATCGTGGCGGGCAGCAGCAGCAGCAGCGTGGACCTTAGCGGTGGGTCGTTGCAAGTTTTGGGGACACCATTTTACGATCCGATTGGTGCTGTCGACACCATCGTTGGTCTTGGAAATGGCGAAGTGCGGTTTACCAGCTATCTCGATCAAACGATCGGCGTGGATACCAATTCGCTGTATACCGAGCCCGCTAGCGGTAACTGGGGCGGTATTGAGTTTAAGAACAACGTTGATAACGCCGAAGGTCGCGCGAACCTGGAACGCCAGGGCATCTTTTTGAATTACGTGGGCCATGCCGATTTCCAGTACGGTGGCGGTCGCGTGACGGTGAACAGTCAGAGCCAAACTGTTAACCCTATTCACTTATCGGCGGCACGACCGACGTTGCTGTACAACGAAATTCAGTTTAGTGCCGATGCGGCGATCAGCGCCGATGGTGACAGTTTCTTAGAGACCAATTTCAATTCGCCGTTGTATCAACGCAATGATGCGTTTGTCAGCGATTACGACCGTGTTGGCCCCGATATCCGCGGTAATGTCTTGCAGGGCAATTCGACCAATGGATTGTTTGTTCGTGTCGATACCCCCTTCGGCCAACCGACACAGCAATTGGTGGTGCCGGCACGTTTTGATGACACCGATATCGTTCACGTGATCGGTGAAAACTTGCTGATTCAAGGAACGCCCGGCGGTCCGATTTTGCAATCGACGCCACCGACATCGACGGGGGTCGTGTCCAGTGCTGCAGCCAATGCTGCCAGTACATTGGCGGCGGGGGCCTACACCTATCGGATCACTTATGTCGATCGGTTCGGTGGCGAATCGCTGCCTAGCGACGCGACAAGCGTTGTGAATGTGGTCGCCGGACAACAGGTTTCGTTGTCGGGGCTACCTGCAGCTACGGGGGATTTTGTAGCCCGTCGGCTTTACCGCAGCCAACCTGGAGGCGGTGGCGTCTACGACTTGGTTGCGGAACTTGACCGTAGCCGAACAACCTACGTCGATCGCGGCGGAAGCTTGGGGGCGACGCTCAATACGTTGGCGGCCACGGCGGAACCCAACGTCGATTCGACGCTTGCCGCGGGGACGCATGTATATCGCGTGGGGCTGCTTAACGACGACCCTAATCTTGGGCAAACCGAAGTCGTCTTCAGCGACGTGATCAACGTGACGACGACGGTAGGACAGCAGGTTCGCTTTGATAATTTGGCGGGACTGGAAACCAGTTCGTCACCGATTACCCAGCTGGGGGCATTGAACACGGGGTTCAGCGGCGAGACTCAGTTCCGTGTCATCTATCGTCTCAATACCGGCACCGGACAATTTGACGTCGTTGGTCTGACCAGCTTGAATCAGACCAGCTTCGTCGACGATGGTACGACGTTGGTTGCCGGAACGCTGACCGGCGTTCAGCCCGCGGACATGCCGGTAATCAACGCCACGCGTTTGCGTGCGCGGCCCGATGCTCGTTTAGCGATCGATCCAGGGATCATCGTCAAAATGGACGGCGCTCGGATTGAAACCGGCTATGGTGCTCAATTGATTGCCGAGGGTACTGATGGCCAGCAGGTACGGTTCACATCGTCTGCGGATGATCGTTTTGGCGCCGGTGGAAGTTTTGACACCAATGGAGATTTGGGAGGTTCCACCCCTGTGGCCGGTGATTGGGGTGGAATTCATATTGGTCCTTTGGGCAGCGTCAGCATCGACCACGCCTACATCGCCTATGCGGGTGGTGTCGTGGAGACTGGGGGTACGTTCGCTGGGTTCAACGCGTTGGAGATCATTCAAGCGGATGGTCGTGTTGCCAATTCCACTTTTGAACACAACGCTTCGGGACTTGGCGGTCAAGCGGGCGTGCAACGTGACGGTCACGGGTTCAACGAACCTGCGGTGATCTTCGTTCGTGGTTCCCAGCCGGTGATCGTCGACAACGTGATCCAGAAGAACAGCGTCGGGTTGACCGCCGCGATCAGCATCAACGTCAATGCGCTCAATAGCGAAATCGTCTTGGATCAGGGGCGTCAGACGGGCGTCGCGGACAACCGCACCGATGTCCGAAATAACTTTGGACCACTGATCGATGGCAATCGTTTGGGTGACAATTCGATTAACGGATTGGCTGTCCGTGGGGGTACCCTGACGACCGAGGTGGTCTGGGATGACACCGATATCGTGCATGTCGTCGATAATTTCCGTCCCGATATGCAAGGGGGGCCCGAGCTAATTCAGATTCCTGATCTATTCAGCTTTGGCGGACTGCGGTTGCAGAGCGATCCACAGGAGAGTTTGGTTGTTAAGTTCGGTGCGGGTGCGGAGATCATCGCTACAGGACGTCCTTTAGATATCGAAGATCGCGTTGGCGGTTCTTTGCATGTCTTGGGCGCACCGGGCTTCCCCGTTGTCTTGACGAGCCTAACCGACGATACCGTTGGCGCGGGATTTGATCCGCTGGGGCAGGCCCTCAGTGATACCAATGGCGACGGCGCGGCGACCTCCGCGGCGGCGGGCGATTGGCAGGGCTTGGTGTTGGACAAGTTCAGCAACGACCGAAATGTCGAGACAGTCAACGAAATCGAATCGCCCGATCGCGTGCTACCACTCACGGCTGCGGGGAACAACGCGAATCCCAGCAGTGCGGAATTCTTGGGGGCGCTGGCCTCCTCGGAAACCAGCAGCGACGAAAACCTGCGGCTTGGTTTCACCGTGCATGGGGTGATCAGCCGTCCGTCGGATGTCGATGTTTACAGTTTCAATGCGGCGGCCGGGACTGAAGTCTGGATCGATATCGACCGTACTTCGTTCTCGCTGGACACCGTCGTTGAAGTTATAAATATCAATGGCGACATCATCGCGCTGAGCGATAACTCTCACTCCGAATCGACGCAAACCACCACCTTGCTGGCCAATGAAAACTTGTTGCCAGCGGATCGTGTCAATGTGCTGCAACGCGATCCTTTTGGTCCCACCAATTCGATCGATGGATCGTTCCGCGATGATTACACGACCAACCTGTTCGACGCGGGGATGCGATTGACCTTGCCGGGATCGGCGGGGACCACCAACACGTTCTTTGTTCGTGTTCGCAGCAATAATCAGGATTCCAGTGATCCACAGCCGCGCGACATTCAAAACGATCCCTCCGACGGAATCGCGTTTGAAAACGACTTGGTTGGTGACGGCCGTACCAGTGGCACTTACCAGTTGCAAGTACGTATCGGCGAACAACAGGAACATGGTGGATCGACGATTCGACAGGCGGAGATTCGCTATGCGACCGCCGGTATCGAAGTGCGTGGACTTCCGCTCCACAGCCCTCTGTTGGGCGAAGCGTCCGAACCGATGACTGGGACCAGCGACGGCAACGATACGATCGGCGGTTCGATCGACCTGGGCTCGCTCAATGCAACTGATCGCGCAGCCCTTTCGGCGGCGGGCCAAATCTTCGACCTCTCGGGTAGCGGCCGCACCGACGACGTCGATTGGTTTGAGTTTCAGGTTGCATCTGATTCGGTGGATCCGTTGGGCGCAGGGGCATTGCACACTCCCGTTGTCATCGACGTCGACTACGCCGATGGCTTGGCCCGACCCAATACCTCGATTTGGCTGTTCGGACGTCCGGATAATTCGACGTCCCCCGCCGGAGAAATCCGGTTGCTCGCGTTTGGTACCGATTCAAATATTTTGGACGATCAAGGCGCTCCGAATCAGGGAGTCGATCAGGATGATTTGTCGCGAGGATCGGGCGGTCCGTTGGATGCTTGGTTGGGGACTATGGAGCTAAACGCCGGGAACTACTACGTTGCCGTCACGAACAACAGTCGGATCAGCGACCAATTGGAGCAGTTCCAGACAGCAAATCCGAGCAATCCGTTGACTCGTGTCGAACCGATCACCAGTGTCCAGCGGATCTCGTCGGATCATGATTTTGATGACAACGGGGTTCAGGACAATTACTTTGGCTTCGGTGGCAATCTCTTTCCGACCACGGGAGCTGCTACCGCGACACCGCCGGTGACCGTTGCGTTTGACGGCAACAGTAATCGCATCGACTATACGCTCAGCGACGTCGTGCTGTACGTGACGACCAGCACCACGCTTTCGACCTACGATCCGTTTACCGGAATCCGTGAATCGGTCGTCTCCAATTCGACCGATGGTGGCACGGTCTACAGCGTTCGCGATATCGCGATGCGACCCGACGGAAACCTGTACGGGTTTGGAGAGAACGGCGCGATCAACGATGCCAACTACGACAGCTTCTTGCGATTGTCGACCGAGGGTGGTGACTCCGAGAAGGTTGGAGATGCGGGGATTGAAACGTATGAACTCAACGACGCGGGGGATGCCGCTGCACGAGCGCGGAGCAATTCGCAAAGCACCACCGCACGCAACGGTGACGGTCTGTCGTTCGAAGCGATCACTTATGTCGGGGCCAACGGAAACAGTACTTCTCTCGGGCAGAATGCTGACGATCTGGCATTGATTTCGGTCTCGCAGCGCGCCGATTCCAGCGTCGATGCTTTGCACGACACGAATTGGATATTTCGACACAATCCGTCCAATGGTACAGGGATCAGCACCCCCAGCGGCGATCGCACCAACGCAAACGGCGTGGTGGACGGACCAGGGCCGTATGAATCGGGGACCGAAGTCGTCGAACGGGGATACATCAACACGGACATCGATGAGATTGCCAATACGCAAAGTGCGATAATCAACGTTGGATCGGCTGCATCGATTCTCGACACGGATCTGCTCTCGGTCATGCGGTTCGGCACGACGGCGACGTTGGAGTTCGATGCGGGACTTTCGATCGATTTCGATCTCAACTTGGGGATGTTGTCTGACGGCGATCTCGTCTCGATCGACGATTCCAATGGTGGAACTCATCTGATTGAGATCGATACCGGAGTCATCCTCCAAGCGTCGCAGGCGGGTGGTTTCACAAACATCAGTGATGGCGACACGTTGACGGTGACAACCGCATCGGGATTCCCGATCGAGTTTGAATTCGACAGCGATAGCACGTTGAACGACCGCAACCGCATCGCAATCAATTTTCAAGCGACCGATTCGCCTGCGACGATCGCGGCCGCGGTCGCAACCGCGGTGAATTTGTTGGACATTGACGGTTTGTCGGCCGTTGCTTCGGCGGATCTGGTCGACATCACCGGTGAACAATCGATCACAGTGCTCTCGAGTGGCCTGACAACGATTGGCGCTGCGGGAATTGTTACTGCTGGTGCCATTCCGCTGTCGATCAACGCGTTTGCGTCGAGCCAACAGATCGCCGAAGCGTTTGGCACTTTCGAAGGTGTGAACTTCGGCTTTAACTTAGATTCCGTGGCCAATGGCTCGTCGGCCACTTTCGCGGGTGCGACAGCTATCAGCGTGCTCACCGCTTCGGCTACCTATATGACGGTCTCGGGCGATCCGTTGACCGCGGGCGTGCAGCCGGGCAACCTGCCTGTGGCAATGGTTGTTGGGGAATCCGAGGGTGAGCTGGCGACGCGATTGGCTGAATTCTTGAAGTCGATAAATTTTGATGTCGACCAATACGGTACCAAGCTCGTCGCGGTCGATGGATTCTTCAATCATGCGGGGATCAGCGCTGCCTTTGACGTGCAAGATTCACCCGGCGGCGGAGAGATCACCGGTCTGGCTTCGGTTGAAACGAATGCCTTCAGCGGCGGCGGAGACCGCGTCGAATTGTTTGCGGTTAGCGAGTTTGGAGATCTGTATCGCGTCGTCGGCAACACTGGTGGCAGTGCATTCCAACTTGGTTCATCCAGCAATCGTGGCGACTACATTGCTACGTTGACCGATGCCAGCGGCAATGCAATTCGCTTTTCGGGGCTAACCGTTGGGCCACGAAATCTCGAAGAAGGCCGCCTGAGCGAGACGTTGTTTGGCGTTGCCACCGACGGAACGATCTATGCGTTTGACACGATGGGGCGGCCTCAAGCTGTCTTTGCCAATGGGCAAACTTCGCTGCGAACCAATCAATCGGGAGTGACGGGGCTTGCCTTCTCGAACCTCGATGTCAACCTATGGCACGTCTCCAATAGCAGTCCAGTCGCGAGCGGTGTCGCGAGCGATCAAGATGGCGTGGGGGTCGACCCATCGCCTGATGGCAACACCTTCCGAAATATCGAAGGTTCGGCAGGCGGCAACCACCTGTATTTTGGTTTCGAGAATCCACGCTCTTCGGGCAACGATATTCAAACGGGTGAGTGGGACGGAATCTACGACATCGGGAACACGGGAATTGTCGGGGATTATTCTGGCGACTACCTGACGTACAACTTCCCCGGCGGTGCGTTGGGGTCGATGGAGAGCAATCCGTTGGATCTATCGGCGTACAGTTCGGCCGATCGACCCGCGCTCTACTTCAATTATTATCTTGAAACCGAAAACGCGAATGACGATCTGCCGGGGGACAGCGGCACCAACCATGACGACTGGATGCTTGATTCGTTGCGCGTGTTTGCGGCGGGTGAAGACGGTGTTTGGCGTTTGCTTGCGACGAACAATAGCGACCGGTCCGATGCCGGTGGTTCACCCGACGGATTCAATACGAATGCCGGTTTGAATCCACGGCAACCGCAAGCCATCAACAATGGCAGCTCGGATGAATTCGACGAACTCACCGCTGGCGGAACCGATCTCGTCCAGGAACTTTATGACGTGGGAGACAATGGAGCTCCCGACAGCTGGCGTCAAGCACGTGTTTCGCTAGACGATTTCGCAGGACAATCGGGCGTTCGTATTCGCTTTGACTTCTCAACTGCGGGGTCGATGGGGATCGGAGATCCATTCGAAGGTGGCGAGGAGTTGCGTGCTGTCGCCGGATCGCAAATCGCCGATGGGCAAACGATGCGGTTGCGAAATGCTTCGAACTTTTCCACGACGACATTTGAATTTGACAGTGGATTGGAACTGCGTATCCCCAGCGCTGTCAGTATTCCTTCTGGCGAATATCTACAAATCGATGGTCACCGTTTCACCTTCCAGCAGGGCGGTGCTGAGGTGGACGGGGACGGCGTCATCAACTTCAGTTTGACTGACACTCCGGCAATGATTGCGGGGCGTTTGCAAGCGGAACTGTTGAGTGCTGGCCTAACGTCCTATCTGGACACAACGTTGGGGAACCGGTTGAGTGTGGCTGGGGTTACGAACAGTCGCGGTTCGGTCGACCTGCCCACCGGAATGATCGTGGGACAGCCAGGTGTTGCCGTTGGAAATACTCCGGTCTTTGTCCATTCAGGGATGACAGCCGAAGAGGTTGCGCTGGCCGTGCAGAAGAGTTTTGCCGAAGCGTTAAACGTCACCGAGTCGCAAGACGTCACCGCTTCCTATCCGATTCGCAACGGTTATCTGATCAAAGTTTACGGTTACAACGTCCTTGATTCAGGCCCCTTGGGACTTTCGCAACATGGTTCCGGTGGGAATGCCCTGCCTGGGGATGAGTTCGGGCAATTTGCTTCCAGCAGTCTCGACAATTCCTTCCGTGCGCAAAATAACGCATTCCGCGGCGTCTATTTGGACGACATCATCGTCGGTTTCCGCGAACGCGGTGAAATGGTGATTAATTCCCAGGCCGACCAAACCGCGTTTGTAAACAACTTGGATTACGAACCGGTTCTGCGCAACGGTGTGAAAGCGGAGACCGATTTGGGATATTACCAAGTCGAGATCCGTATCGGTGCCGACTATGGAACCGAACCAGATGGTTTTGTTCGCGATCTATATATTAACCGTACTTTCGACACCAATGATCGTCTGGCAACCGCCGTTTCGCTCAACGCGCCATCGCCGGATCAAGTTTACGACGGTCAGACGTTTACGCTGTCCGATGGCACCAATACCGTAACGTTCGAATTTGATGACACGACCATATTGCCCGGGCAGCCCGGAAGTGGTGTCACTGCAGGCAACGTGCGGGTGCCATTTGATCCATCGGGTACCATGTCACGTGCTGCGTTGGGACGTAGTATTCGGGATGCGATCAATGGTGCTCAGGCTCAAGAAACGCTTGCCGTTTCCGCTTCGATGTCTGATGGGTCCGTCAATGGATCGACCACGGTGTTGGGCTCGCCGAGCAATTCGCATGTGATCTCCTTACATGGCGTTGTTGCCGTCGATAACTTTGGCAGTTCCAATTTTGCCGACTTGAACAACCAGTTGCCAACGGCGACCGATGCCGCTGGAAATCTGATTCCTGACGACTACATCCTGCATGGCGTCGATATCTTCAATAGCGTTGATGGTGGCGATCGAAACCGCAAACGCGACCAAGGCCAAATCTTATTGCAGGGCAACGTGATCACGGATGCCTTGACCTATGGCATCAATATCATTCCTGGCGATCGAGATACGGCGATCTCCCCGTTGGCGGGGACGTTACCGCACGCTGGACCGCCACGAGCGACTCAAGAGTTCAACGATGAACGTTTAGCACCCGGCGTCTCCGTCTTCAACAACATTGTCGTTGCGAGCGGTACCGCAGGGATTCGGATTTCTGGGGAAGCGACCGACGATGCGGCGGTTCCGATGGCACGGATCGTTAACAACACGGTCTATGGAACCGGTTCAGGGATTGGTATTCAAGTCGAAAACAATGCGGGACCGACGCTCAGCAACAATATCGTCGCAAACGTTACAACGGGTGTTCAGGTCGATAGCTCAAGCAATGCTACGACTGAAATCAGTACCTCGTTATATTATCGCACTGGCACCGCGAGCACGTATCGTGGTGGCGATCTGGGGACATCGTCGGTCTTGATTGCCGATGCGACGACGCCTGTATTTGTCGATCCCGACAATCGCAATTTCTACCCAGTGCTCGATTCTCCCGCGATCGATAGTTCGCGCGAAGTGATCACCGATCGTAGCTACATGCTGACGATTAAGGGGCCACTGGGGATTGGGGCCTCGCCGATCGTGGCCCCCAATCGCGATGTGACGGGCCAATTCCGAACCGACGATCCCAATAGCCCTTCGTCTGGTACCGGGCAGAACGTTTTCAAAGATCTGGGTGCCTTCGAACGTTCAGACTTTGATGGTCCGGTGGCATTGTTGATCACGCCCCAAGACAACGACAGTGGCGGGCAAGACAAGGATCCCAACGATACCTATGTGCAATGGGTGCAAGGGACGTTGAATGTCTTTGAGATCTTGATCTCCGATATCAACGGAACGGGGCCTGATGTTGCGACGATCGATCCCGATTTTGGTCCTGCCCCCGATCCGAATGATCCGGCGATCGATCTATCGGCTGTCAGCATTACCGAAAACGGACGCCTGTTGACCGAAGGTGTTGATTATTCGCTTGGATTCTCGCCGACCAACAGCAAGATTCTGTTGACGCCGCTGACCGGCATTTGGCGTCCCGAGAGCATCTATGAGATCACGCTGAACAATCGCGACCGCATGGTCCTGACCGCTCCGGCTGGATCAGAGGTTCAGGATGGCGACCAGATCCAAATCGTTGACGAAAACGGCGTCGAAGCGACCTTGGAATTCGACAGCGGCTATGTGTTGGTTGTCCCGCAAACCTTGACGATCGTCGTGCCTGCCAACGGCGGCAGCGGCGTCCAGGACGGCGAAACGTTTACGATCAATGATGCCGGTACGCTCCGCGTCTTTGAATTGAACAGCGATTCGAACGTGACCGCATCGCGAACACGTGTTGACTTTGCGGTGAGCGACACCGCGACGCAATTGCGCGACAAGATTTTGACCGCCATGACCACGTTGTTGGCGAGCCTGCCAGCGAACGAAACCACCCAGCTTCAACCGGTCGCGGTGTCCGGCGACAAAATCCAAATCGGTAATTCTCCATCGATTGCACTCACGACGACCGGCGATACGCAGTTGGGACTCTCGCAGCAAGGCGTTGCTGCGGGTGTGACGGATGGTCAGTTGATATCGGTCACCCATCCGGGCGGCTCGACTGTCTTTGAATTTGATACCGATGCCGTCTCCACCATCGCCGCGGACCATCGCCGTATTCCGATTCAAGCGACCGCAACCCACGAGCAAATCGCTGCGGCGATCGCGCAAGCGGTCCGCAGTGCAGGAGTCGGCCTCGATTCGGCACGCGATCTGGGGCAAGGAGTGGTGCAACTGGGGGGCACGTCCGCAGTGACCGTCGACGTGACGAATTCGACGTTGGTCCCGTACGGTACCCCAGGCGTCGAGGAAAGTTTGCAATTGACGGTTCCGGTAGACTCTGCTGGGTTCCCCACGGTCAGCGATGGGACCAGCTTCACGTTGACCGTCGGCGCCGCAACGGTTCGCTATGAATTCAACGACTTGAACGTCAATCCGGCGACCACTCCCGGTACCCAGGTGATTGGGCTAACGAAGCCCGATCCGGTCAATCCTGGTCTGTTCGTGTTGCGTACTGCAGATGAACTGGCCGTCGAAATTGCGAGTGTCATCCAAAATTCGAGTCTCGATCTTGAGCCCACCGCGACCTCCGGCGGCGTCGTTGAATTGAATGAACCGCTGGGGACGACGTTTGATCTGAACAACAGTGGTCTGGTGGCCAGTGGGGTTGCGGGGGGAGCGATTCCCGTCGCCTTCAGTCCGTTGAATTTCACCAGCAGCCAAATGGCATTGGAACTGGTTCGTGCGATCAATGGCATCGATATCGTATCGGATCCGAACGATGGGCCGTTTGTCGGCTTGGCATCTCTGCGAGGCAGCGACACCTTGTTCCTCAGTGGCGTGACGAGTGTTGTCGATGCAAACAACCTCCTTGGTGTGAGCAACGTGTCGGCGATCCGCGATATCGCAGGGAATGCGCTGAGCCCGAATCGTGCCAACAGCGAAACGCAGTTCACGATTCTTACCCCCGGCTTGTCGCTCGATTTCGGGGACGCACCGTTTGCGTCGCTGTTGGCCGACAACGGTGCCCGACACGTGGTCGTGGATGGAAGCGTGTACTTGGGGACGGTCCCAACGACAACCGAAACCGACGCAAATGCGGTTGGAACATCCGCCGATGGCGATGCCGCCGAAGATGGTGTGGACTTCACCGAAGCCTTCTTTAGTCCTTATTACACCTCCTCGGTGATCCACGTTAGTGTGCAGGGCGACGGTGTCTTAGATGGTTGGGTTGACTTCAATCGCGACGGCGACTTCGACGACGTGGGTGAGCAGGTCGTCTCGATGCGACAAGTTTCGACCGGCACCGAAACGATTGCCCTCGCGGCGCCTTCGCTTGACGGGTTTGTTCCTGGGCTTACCTATGCCCGCTTCCGCGTCAGCCAGACTGGCGGTCTCAGTAGCACGGGCGTTGCCGTCGGAGGCGAGGTCGAAGATTATTTGGTTGAGAATCTTGCTGGACGGCCCCCCGTGGCTAATCCCGGTGGTGTTGTCGATGCGTATACAACCGCCGAGGACACACCATTGAGCGTTGCGACCCCGTCGCTGGGGATTTTGCAAAACGACGGTCCGGGGCTGTCGATTTTCGATGCCGATAGTACCGGTTTCCCGAAACAGATCGAGATCGGTGGTGGTGCGGTTGGGGCCGTGCAATTGAACAGTGACGGTACGTTCAACTTCACACCGGCTGAGAATTTCTACGGGACGGGCACATTCACCTATCGCGCGTTCAATGGCGTGATGCCTTCGAACGAATTGGGCACAGTGACCCTCACCGTCACTCCGGTCAACGATGAACCGGTAGCTGTCGATGATCCCGCCGGCACTCCTGCCTTCCGCTATCTGGAAGACCAGGTTGTTCGGATTCCTTGGTCGGTATTGTTGGCAAACGATGGTGGATTCCCCGCCAACGAAGCTGCCTTGGAGAATTTGCGGATTTCGTCGGTCGCCGGCATTACGCCTTCGCTGCCCGGGACACCCACGGTTCCCGTCACGGTGCGGATTATCGACGATAGCAGCACAACCGAACCAATGGTCGAGATCATCCCGCAGCAGCACTCGGTCGGTATCGCTCAGTTCATCTATCATGTGACTGACGACGGAACAACCGATGGTTCCGCCGATCCGAAACAGTCGGCGATCCCCGCAACGGTCACGTTGGAGTTCTTGAAAGTCAACGATGCTCCAGTGCCTGACGAAGCCGCGCACGCGGGATTGAATTTGACGGTGTCGGAAGACTTGCCGTACGATATCTCGATCGATTCGATCTTGAACGACGATGATCCCGCGCCCAACCGGATCAGTGATCGCGACATCTTCGAACTTACGTATCAGGAAGTTGTGTTGTCACCGGACGCGGAGGGTTTGTTCCCCGGTGGAATTCAATTGGCCACCGAAAACGGAGGGACTGCCGTCCTCGTGACGGATACCGCGGGGGATCTTGTCATCCGCTACACGCCGCCATCGAACTTCTTCGGCACCGATGCGATCTTCTACCGCATCGGCGATGTTGACACGGCGACCAATGGCTTTGAACCACCGGCTTCGGCACCGCAAAGCGGTCTGCCTCAATCGTACCTGCCGACCACCGCGCCGGCAGATCCCAACAACCCACCAGCGAACTACCTGCAGTTGGCCGATGGCAGTTGGGTGCGTTTGCAAGACGATGCCAAGGCAACGGTTGGCCGCATCACGTTGACGGTGACCCCTGTCAATGACGCCCCCGTGATCGCCACGACTCAGTTTGAAACACTGGAAGACACGCCCGTCGTGTTCAGCGACGCGCTTGCCAGTTTTGGGATCGCCGACGGCCCCAATGAATCGGGCAACGTCACGATTTCGGCGACCGGTAACATCACGACGACGACCCAGGGAGGAACGATTGCGATCGTTGGCAATCAGCTGACCTACACGCCGCCAGCCAACTTCTTCGGTTTGGACGTGCTTCGCCTGACACTTACCGACAGTGCGAATCCTGCCCTCAATACCGATGTCGAAATCACCGCGACCGTCCGTCCTGTGAACGACGCTCCCTTCGATCCGACCGCGGCAACGCCGACGGTGGTCAATGCGATCGAAGACAATACGAATCTGGTCATCGACTTGGCGCCATTGTTCACCGACAAATTGGTCAACCAGTTTGGGACCGATGAATCGACCGATCCGGATAACGTCGGCAATGTTCCGCAAAGTTTGGTCGTTCAAGGCGTCCGGCTTGGAGCGGGGGCGCCGTCGGGAGCGGCTGTATCGCTGTTGAGCAATGGCAGTGTGCGGGTGACGTTGCCGCAGAATTACTTCACCGAGATCGATGCCATGACATCGGCGCAACCCCCTTTGAATCTGATCTACACACTCAGCGATCAGGGGATCAGCTATGTTGGGGATGGTAGCGGTGGCTTTGTCGCTCAGTCGGACCCCAAGACCGTCGATGTGCCGCTGCAATTGAAGGTCTTCCCGGTCAACGACGCACCGGTTGGACGCATTCACCGTCTGGTGAATCGTGTCAGCGAAGACACGCCGGTGACGTTGGATGTCAGCGAGCTGATCCCGACCGATGGGATTGTCGCTGGTTTGAATGTTGGTCAATCGTTGCCAGGTACGTTTGATTCGGCGGGGCCCAACGAAGATCTAGGCGGCAATGCCATCAAGGACACCGCAGGCGAAACGTTGTCGCAACATCTGGCGGTACGATCCCCCAATAGCGGTTCGAATGTCATCACGACGTCGCGTGGCGGGACCGTGGAATTCATCGATACCGACAACGATACGACGAACGGTTTCGAGCAGGTGCTTTATACGCCACCGTTGAACTTCGCTAGTTCCTCCACGTCAGTTGTCGATACGTTCACCTACACGATCCAGGACGATGGGGCGACGTTTACCTTGGACGCCAACGGTAATCCGGTTGCGACTTCGTCGCCGTTGCAAGCGACTGGAACCGTCGAAATTCAAGTCACGCCGGTCAACGATCCGCCGCAGTTTGTGATCGATGAAAACGTTTCGGTCAGTGAGGATACGACACTTTACGATCCTAACGATCCTGGACACGTCACACTGTCAGGCTTTGTGAAGTCGGTTCGCCCAGGACCTGCGGATGCTTTGGATGAAGTGTCGCAGAACGTAAGGTTCGAGGTGACGACGACCAACCCAGGGTTGTTTGATCAGAAGTTCGTCGATGAATCGGGTGTCGTGACCCAACGTCCGGACATCAGCATTTCCGCCGCTGGCGATTTGGAATTCAATCTACAATTGAATCAAAACGGCAGTGCGGTGGTGACCGTCGTCGCGATCGATGACGATCCCGCCAATCCGTTGCAATCGACTTCGCAGCAGTTCACGATCACCGTCGGTGCGGTCAATGACCCGCCGGAGTTTGGGTATCCCAACGCTCCCGATGCGCCGTTGACGATTCAAGTGGCCGAGGGAAGTGGATTCTATTTGGATTCCGACTGGGCTTCCCCAATCGCTGCCGGTCCGGCATCGGCCCTGGATGAACAATCGCAGTCGGTTCGATTTAACGTGACCACCGATCGACCGGAATTGTTTGTCTTGGAACCGTCGATCACTTCGGCGGGAGCGTTGCGGTTCACGCCCGCACCGAATCAACATGGCGAGGCTGTGGTAACGGTCACTGCCGTCGACACCGGGCCGACCGGCGGCGACAACATCAGCAGTTCACAGCCGGTTGTATTGACCATCTCCATCGTTCCCGTGAACGATATCCCCGTCCCGGTCAACGATACCTATGCCGCCAATGAAAACGCTCTGTTGGAGATTACAGGGCCCGGCGTGGTGGCCAACGATACCGATTTCGATGGCGATGTTTTGTACGTCAATGCCTTTGGCGGAATGAGTCCTGGCGTCTTGACCGGAACGACCGCGTTGGGAGCGACGGTGACGTTTGCCGTCAACGACCAAAATCAAGCCGAGGGTGGATTCATTTACGATCCGACGGGGTCGGCGACGTTGGATCGATTGACTGATGGTGAATCGTTGGTCGATTCCTTCACCTACCAAGTGGTGGATGAGACCGGAGTCGTCGGTCTGACAGCGGGCCGCGTATCGATCACCGTCGCCGGTCGCAACGACGCCCCGCGTCTAGTGAACAATGCGATTCGGGTAGCCAGCAACCGCGTCACGATCATCGATGTGTTGGATCTTGTCGAAGATCCCGAAGCTTCCGGTGTAGATGCCGCATCGCTTGCGGTCACCCTTTCGGCGCTCAACGGCACGTTGACAAACAACGGGGATGGTACGCTTAGCTACAACCCACGGGAGAACTTTAAAGGTTCCGATTCGTTCCAGTTTACGATCGCCGACGTGGAAGGAAATCGCAGCACTTCGCAGACGCTGATGTTGGAGGTGGGAGAAACACCGATCTCGGCCAGCGATGTGGTTCGAACATCGATCAACCGATCGGTCGATATCGATGTGTTGGCGAACGATCAAGGAGTCGCGGGAGTCTTGGATCCCACCAGTTTGCGAATCACAACGCAACCTGCCGAAGCGGTTGGGCGTGTGGAAGTCCAGGCGAATGGGATCGTGCGATTTACCCCAGCGAATAATTTTGTCGGCACCGCTCAATTCCGATACACCGTCGCGGATGAATTTGGGGTAACGTCTGACCCTGCCAGCGTCGTTGTCTTGGTCTCGCTTAGTGCGGGGCAGAACAGCAGCAACATCCGAGACGTCAACGGTAGTGGAGAGGTCTCGCCGATCGATGCCTTGATCGTCATCAATCATCTCAATAAAAACATCTCCAACGATGTTGAGACCTTGGTCGATAACGGCACGATCTCGATCTCCGATGGGCCGTTCATGGACGTTAATGGAGACGGCGTGATAACGCCGATCGACGCGTTGACGGTTATCAACTACCTCAACGGGGTCAACGGTCTCAATGGCGAATACCAGTCGCTGGCGGCACCGGATATCTCGTCGGTGGTTGTCGGTGCTGCGGGTTGGATGCAACCGGAGGTGGACGAGCCTGAAGAGTTGACCCCCGAAGCGGCTACCGTGATCGCGTTGGGACAGCTGGTCGAAGAGGCTGGCGGGATCGAAATCGATCCAATCATCGATGAACTCGCCGATTCGCGAGAAGATCAACCCCTTGCCGAAGAACTCGACGAGTTCTGGAGCAACTTCTAAAGCCTGAAGATCCGCGAAAGAATCGGTTCAAAGCCTGTTAATTTGGGCCGATTCTAGGGATTCTGAGGACAATTCCGACACTTGGTCGTTATCCCCGTAACACCCCATTGCGGCGAGTGATCGCGGCGGGGCTGGGCCACTGCGCGTAGCGACCTAAGAACGGCGAATGGCTTCGCAGATTCCGGTCGTAACGATTTGTGCGATTTTATTGCACGAACCATAGTGTGTAGATACTATGGTCGCTTCCCCACTTGTTGGGTAATGGCTCCCGTGTAGAGAGTGAACGCAGTATGGCTGCGTAGTTACTTGGACCTCATTTCTCTGCATTAGTTTCACAAAAATAACAATATTACTGTCGTTTTTTGCAAGGGCGGAATCGCATGACTTGGCGGACATCGAAGAACAAGACTGACATCAAGGCCCGAATCAAAAATCGTCTGGAAAAACGTCGTCTACTCAACGAGATCTTAGAGCCCAGGCAAATGCTTTCGGTGGAGCCGACGTCCTTTGTCCCCTCACTGCATACCGAAGCACACTCGACTCAATACGGTCCTTACACCGCCGATGCGTTTAACGCGTCGCTGACATCTGGGGAACTGCAAGGATATGACGTGGTCTCCGCGTCCCCGCTGAACAACGTGGTGGCGAATTCAACAGGCACGGTCTACGCAGACGAAGGGTTGCTCGAAACGCAAGCGATGCTCGACGCCGATCGGGCCTTCTACCAGTCCCTGTCTGCTCAAGGGGACAGCGCCGTTGCGGGACTCGCATTTGCGCCGTTGGCCGATACATTCCGGCTGCACAGCAATCCGAGCGCAAAGCACACGATTTTTATCGATGCCGATGGTGCCGTGACAACATCATTTTGGGCGGGAGGTGCGACGATCACGTCTCCTGCGTATGATCCCGAAAATAACGGGGCTGGATTCTCGACCACGGAGTTGATGCGGATCCAAGATCTTTGGCAGCGGGTGGCTGAAGACTTTAGCCCCTTCGATGTGAATGTCACGACCGAAGATCCGGGCGAAGCGGCGTTGGTCAATACCGGCGCGGGGGACGATGCATGGGGCATTCGGGCGATCTTGACTGTCAACGATTCGGGCGTTTGCGTTGGGTGTGGTGGCGTTGCCGGTTATCACACGTTCAGTGCCGGATATGCTTTTGAGGGTGCCACCGACTCGCCGGTCTGGGTCTTCAATCAAGGCGTCAATTCCGTGGCGACAACCATTTCGCATGAAGTGGGGCATTCGTTGGGGCTAACCCACGACGGCGTGATCGGCGACGGGGATGACTACTATGACGGGCACGGCACCGGCGAGCACAGCTGGAGCTCGATCATGGGGGTTGGGTTCTATAGTCAGATGGATACCTGGGATTCGGGTGAGTACTACAATACGACCAACCCGGGCCAGGACGACTTGGCGACGATGACCAATTATGGTTTTGGGTTCCGGGCCGATGATCATGGCGATGCGATTGGCACCGCCACCAACCTGAGCGTGGCGGGAGGTTCGTTGACCGAGGACCTCGTGGCGTCGCAGTTTGGCGTGATTGGCGATCGCACCGACCGAGACTACTTCGGTTTTCAAACGGGATCGGGAACGATCGAATTGAACTTCGATTCGTACGCGGCGCGACTGTACACATCCAACGGTGCGGGAAGCTATTCGGTTAGTTATGAGAATAGTGAGGACTTTGGTTCCAGTCTCACCGAGACGCAGCACCGCAGCAATTTGAACATCGATGCGCGGTTGTACGATGTCGCGGGCAATGAGATCGCCGTGGCAACCGGTTCAGGGCTCAGCAAGACATTGACGGCCGAGCTCGACGCCGGTTTCTACTACGTCAGCGTCGATGGCATCGGGTATGGCAATCCCGCCAGTAGTTCGCCGACCGGCTACACCGATTACGGCAGCCTCGGTCAATACATGATCACCGGCACGGTGCCGAACTTCAACCAGACCCATCCCCAATTGATCGCCGTGGCGCCCAACGGAGGCGATCTGTTCGATTTGGATTCGGACGACCAGGGTGTCGCCAATGTTCGTCAAGTTGCACCGACCGAATTGACGCTGTCGTTTGCCAGCCGCGACGCGATCCGCCAGTCGTCGGTCGAAGGGGCGATCTCGGTTCAGTACAGCGAAACGGGCGACTTTGCTAACGGGTTTGTCGATGTGCCGGTTGGGTATGTCGATGTGCAGGGGAGCCAGGTGACCGTCCGGTTCGCCGAGAATCTGCGCGATGGTTTCTACCAATTGTCGGTGACTTCCGATTTGACCGACGCGTCGGGCGTTCCGTTCGAACCGATCTATCCCGAATCGGTACCGGGAAATCCGACAGCCACCCGCGAAGTCATCGGATTCGAATTGGAATTGGGAGCCAAAGTGACGGCGGTTGTTCCGCATCCGGGCACTCCGGCAACGAACCCGAACTATTTGAATCAAATCGAAGTCTATTTCGACGATCTCGATCTATTCCAAAGTGGGTCGGTGATCAACGAACCCTCGTTCTATCAATTGATCGACAATAAGGGGACGGTCAGCACCGAAGACGATGTTCCCGTGACACCAACCACGGTCGCGCGCGACGACGATGATCGCAAGGTCACGTTGACCTTTGCCGCTTCGTTGGCCAGCTTTGGCACCCATCTGCGACTCCGCGTCGGCGATGAATTCCAACCGGCCGCTGCGGTTTTGGATCGTCCGGCTGTTTTGACCAATCGCGGTGTTTTGACCGATCCCGGCGTGTCGGCTGCGGATGCTGCATTGCTTATCGCTCCATCGGCCAACGGAAATTGGTCGATCATTGTCAATGAAGAGATCGACAATGCGAATTCGTTCGACGCCTATCGCATGGCCGATAATCCCGGAGCCGCCAATGAACCAGGCCATCGCGATATCGACGTTACGCATCCCGGTGGCAGCGAAGATCACTACGCCATACCAGGCAGTCGCGATGGCGACAACGGGATTTCGACGATGGCCTATACGTTCATGCGGAACATTCCGATCGGAACGCTGCTTGGCCAACCGCAATACAACCAGATGAGCGCCCAGCAGGAAGAACGCTTTCGCGAGATTCTCGACATCTACGGAGAGGCTTACGGAATCGATTTCTATGAAGTTGAGGGGGCCGGGGGATTGCAGTTGTTGGTGAGCGATCTGAGCTTGCACGATCCCGCGTTGGTCAGCGGCGTCGGCGGCGTTGGTGGCGTGGCGGGTGGTGGTAAGGTTACGATGGACTACGTCGATTACCAAGACAGTTCCACCAATACGTTTGGCGGTGCTTTCTTCGACGTTGCATTGCATGAGATTGGCCATGTGTTGGGGCTCGGGCATTCGTACGATCTGCCGCCGGGGACATTCCAAGGTTCCACTGGGACTTACCCCACCACTCCCGGAGTTAACACCGGTTCGGAATGGTCGTTCCCCGCCGAATCCGATCTGATCCATGGCGAACACCTGCTGCAAAAGGAAGCTTTGGATGTCGATCTCTACCGAATCGATGTCGACCGGCCGGGCACGTTGGAAGCGCAAACGATCGCCGAACGGATGAGCTTTTCGAGCCTATTGGATACGCGGTTGACGCTGTTCCAAGAGCTGACCGACGGGGGTGGAAATACCCGGCTGGAACTGATCTCATCAAACGACGACTATTTTGGAACCGATTCGTTTATTCAATACGCGGTCCAACCCGGAACGTATTACGTCGGCGTCGCGGCGGAGGGGAACAACTTTTTCGATCCCAACGCTGGAACCACATCGGCCGGAGGCGTCAGCCAGGGAGACTACGATCTGCGATTGGACTTTAAGTCCGACGCAAACCCCAGCACGCCGTTGGATAACGGCGGCGCGTCCGTTGCCGCCGCGGCAACGGATGTCACCGTTGCCGATGGCAGTCTGTTTGTCGTCGGTGATCTTGTTCGTATCGGCAGCGAAGTTGCGCGCGTGACTGCAATTCCCGCCGCCAATCAACTGCAATTGGATCGCGCTCAACTGGGAACCGAAGCTGTCGACGTGGTCGATGGAACCTTGGTCACCAAGATCAGCACCTTGACCGATGGCGCGGGCAGTCCATTGGATGGCGATCGCGATGGAATCGCCGGCGGAAACTATAACTTCTGGTTCCGGCCTATCGAAGATCTCAACGGGCAGCAGACGTTGTTTGTGATCCCCACCGGGCAAGATGTGGTCGATTTCGATGGAGGCTTGGGGAATCCAGGCTCGTCGAGCAATCCCTATCAAAACATTTCAGCGGCGCTCGATGCTGCCAAAACGATCATCGAGGACACTTCCAATTCGATCGATCACGTGGTCGTTCGATTGTTGCCCGATGCGGGTGACGACGGCAATTTGCAAACGACCGACGACAATCTCGCCTACGAGATCGGTTTCGTTCAATCGTTGACCGACACCTTGGCCGATGGTCGCAATCTGATCCTCCCCGGCGGCGTCAGCTTGATGATCGAGCCGGGCGTGATCATGAAGTTCCTGGACAGCCAGATCTCGGTCGGCAGCAGCGACGACGGCGACGACCGCAGCGGCAGTTCGATCAAGGTGCTCGGAACACCTCAAGATCCCGTTTATTTCACAAGTTACAACGACACCACGATTGGGCAAAATTCGAACCGCGATATCAGTCGGCCGGTTGGCCCCGGCGACTGGGGTGGCATCGAAATTCGCAACGACGTCGATCGCCAACAGGGCCAGGGAGATCTGGAATTCGAAGGGATCTTCGGAAATTACATCAACCACGCGCAGATCTCTTACGGCGGTGGTCAGGTTTCCACGGTAGGTCGCACGATCGACCCCGTTCATCTGTCGGCCGCTCGGGCGGAGATCTCTTACAACACGATCCTCGACAGCTCCAACGCAGCGATCTCCGCGGATCCGAGCACCTTCGAGGTTTCGGAGTTTGTCGCGCCGCGGTATCAGCGTTCATCGATCGGTTACGGTTTTGTTGCCGATTACGATCGCATTGGTCTGGATGTGTCGGATAACACGTTGTTGGGGAATTCGACAAACGGTTTGTTTGTTCGGCTCGATACCCCCGCCGGCGACGAACTGTTGAAACTGGAGGTCGCGGCGCGATTCGACGACACCGATATCGTTCACGTGCTGGGCGAGAACCTTGTGGTCAACGGAAACTCCGGTGGCTCGCTGTTGCACACCCGAGCGGCATCGCCGATCGTCGGCCTAATCCCACAAACGGGAGGCAATCTCTCGCCCGGGAACTATGAGTACAGCTACACCTACGTCGATGCGTTTGGATATGAAAGCCTGCCGTCGGTTGTTCAGCAGGTAGCGGCAACGGAATCGGTACCGGGAGCAGCGGATGGCGCGGTGAAGCTGGCCAATATTTCGCCAGCCACCGGCGACTTCGTTGCACGTCGGCTGTATCGTCGCGATGCCACCAGTGGCGGGGAATTTTTGTTGATCGCAGAGCTCGATAAATCGACGCTCGATTACGTCGACAATCTTGCCGCCGCGCCGGCGACCGCGGCGGTGCTCCAGCCCGCTTCGTTCCGGCCACGGACCGATGCCAGCCTGGTGATTGATCCGGGAACGATCGTCAAGAATCAAGGGGCTCGGATCGAGCTGGAATTTGGTGCCAATCTGATCGCCGAAGGCGTGTTGGGCCGCGAGATTATCTTTACCGGTCGCGCCGACGATCGCTTCGGCCGTGGCGGCAGCTTCGACACCAATGACGACGGGGCCAGCGAAGGAAGCAAGGGTGAGTGGGCAGGTATCTACGCTTCGCCCACCAGTGGGCTCAGCATCGATCATGCTCAGCTATCCTACGGCGGTGGAACGACGGGTACCGACGGCGGTACCGCGTTCTACAACGTGATCCAGATCCATCAAGCGAACGCGCGGATTGCGAACAGTCTGTTTGAAGACAACGCCGACGGCGTTGGATCGCAACAGGATGGGGGACGCAGCGACTTGGCACCCAATTCCAGCGCGACCATTCATGTCACCGCGGCGCAGCCAACGATTGTTGGCAATACGATTCAATCGAACGACGGCGCGGCGATCACGATCAACGTCAACGCCATGGATGCCAACTTCCGGTTTGATACCGGGCGGCAGACCGGCAGCGTCGACGCCTACGAAGTTCCTCCAGCCAACGTGGGCCCTGTGATTCGTGGGAACAAGTTTGGATTGGGAACCGACAGCGATGGCAAACTGCTCGCTAACGACATCAACGGCCTGTTGGTACGTGGCGAAGTCTTGATGACCGAAGTGGTTTGGGACGACACCGATATCGTCCACGTGCTGCGGAACGATATCGAGATCCCCGACTTCCACACCTACGGCGGAATGCGGTTGCAGAGCAGCAGCACCGAATCGTTGGTCGTCAAAGCGGACAGCGATGCGCAGATCCTGGCGACCGGGCGATCGTTAGATATCACCGATCGCATCGGCGGCCGGTTGCTGGTCTTGGGGCAACCCGGCTTTCCCGTGATCTTCACATCGACAGCCGACGACACCGTCGGGGCCAGCTTCTCCCCGTTGGGCGAGCCCCATCGCGATACGGTCCTGTCGCCAGCTAGCGAAAACTGGCAGGGCTTGAACTTCGACCCCTACAGCCACGATCGCAACGTCGCCACCTACACCGAACGCGAAGGGGCGATCGGAGCGTTTGGCGATATCAACGGCCAGATCGGCAGCCATCAAGAATTGGGACTGTTGGCTAAGGATGAGAAATCGGGAGACGAAAACCTTCGCTTGGGATACACCGTCTACGGTGCCATCGCCGACGTCGGGGATCAGGACACGTATCAGTTCGAAGGCGTCGCCGGGACGATGGTTTGGATCGATATCGACAGCACCGACCCACGCCTGAATTCGATGATCGAGATCATCGAGGTCGATGGCAACGGGACGGGCAAAGTCTTGGCTCGCAGCACCGATTCGGCGACCGAAGATGCGGCCGGCAATTTGACCTATGTCGATCCTTCGATGCGCGATGGGCATGCGATGCCGATGCGGTTGGACATCGATCCGTCGACCAATGCCGACGGCAGCTACCGCGATCTGTATTCGGTTAATCCGGGCGATGCCGGTTTGCGGATCGTGCTTCCCGGAACGACGGGATCGACGAAAAAATATTATGTCCGTGTCAGTGGAGAGAACGAGACGACGGGTGGGTACCAGATGCAGATCCGGTTGCGCGAAACCGACGAGGTAGGCGGTTCGGTCGTCCGTTACTCCGATCTGCGTTACGCTGACACCGCCATCAGCGCCATCGGTCTCCCCGCGCATTCGCCGCTGGCCGCCGAGATCATGCATCCCGGAGGGACCAGCACGATCAACATCGGCAGCTTTGCCAATACCGATCGCGGTGCGGTCTCCGCGGGCGGTTATCTGAATGCGAGCAGCAATCCGTCGGATACGTATACCTTCCAGATCGACCACGATTCGTTGCAACGTACCGTCCCTGGAATCAACACCTCGTTGGTCTTCGATATCGATTGGGCCGATGGCTTAGTCCGTCCCGATACCACGTTGTATGTGTTCGATCAAAGTGGCAACTTGGTCGCTTTGGGAACGAATTCGAACATCCTGGACGATCAAGTCACCCCGGTGGTTCCCGGCCAACCGACCACGCAAACCGACCTGTCGCGCGGATCGCAGGGAACGCGAGATGCGTTCATTGGCCCGTTGGAATTGCCCCGTGGCAGTTACTCCGTCGTCGTCGGCACCGCTGCGGAGATGCTGGCCGATATGCAGCAGTACACGCAGCAAAACGCGACAAACAAAAACTTCCGCTTGGAGCCACTGGATCCAACCGTAAGAATCATCGACGACCGCTTCAGCACCGACGACGCGCGTTTCGAGACGACCAATCCGAATCCAGCGCAATTGCCCGTCGCCAAAGAGGTAGCCTTTACTCCCGAGAGCGTGATCGATTGGCACTTTGGCGATATCCCATTGATCGGAATCAGCCGCGTTGGGGTGCAGGACGGCAATAACTCTCAGATCAACATCTTCAATCCCTACACAGGTCGCCACGATGCGATCATCGATGAAGATACCAACCCGATCAACGCTGCGGCGCAGCGTTCGACGGGGTTAGTGCTAGCTATCGAACGCAATACGACAACAAGGAATGATACCAATACCGACACCGTTTATTCGATTAGTGCCGATGGTGTGTTATCCAGCGTTGGGACAACGGGAATCGCTACCTATGAGTACTTCGACACGGGGGCCGCAAACAATAATCACACTAATCGGCTAGACAATGAAGGAATGTTGTTCAGTAGCCTCGCATTTTATGAGGACAGCAATTCCTCAACCAGCTTCCTGTACGGATTGGCAAACCGAGGGTCGTTTGACGGGAGCAATGTCGGACGTAATGCTGCAAACACGGCCGACGTGATCTCGGGCAATGCAGGATCGAAAAACGCAAACAACCTGATCTATTTGTTAAATCCATCAACGGGACAGGCGATTTCTCGCAATGGGTCGGACATGCCAGGCGGTTTCCAATCGGCGAATCCCCAGGATAGCAATTTCACTAACAACAGTAGCGTCGAGATCGACGTGCCGCGTGAGGCCCCTTGGGCTGGTACCGACGTTATCGCCCAGATACAGGTCCCGACAACAAATGAAGCGGGAGACGTTACTGGTAGTGTGAATTCGTTGGTGACCGCAATCAGCGGAACGACCCTCTATGCGTTCACGGATGCAGGTGCGGTTTGGCAATTTTCAATTGATGAGAATGGTAGCGGTACATATTTTGCAAACGGCGACTTAAATGCAGACATGATTGCGGATGTGAGCTCGCCTTCGGGATATCGTCCCTCGGATAATAACTTGCTGCTAGATGGCCTGGTTGGCGGGGCATTCATTCGTGACGAAGACGGCAACAAGTTGATCTTCGAACAGGTTACCAAGGGGCCTGCGAACTACACTAACCCAGTCAACGGGATCGCCGATGTTCAGAACATGTACTTTGGCGTGACGGCAGGCGGAGAACTGTACGCTTTTACGATGGATGCCACTGGAGGCGTTGCTCAACGCATCTTCCAGTACGGAGCCGAGAGCGCTACGTTGAATGGCGCGAATGATGGTACCGGACTAGCCGGGTTGTTCTTCAGCAACTTGGACCAGAATCTGTGGCACCTCTCCAGCAGTGCACCGGCGGCTGGTCACGGGATGGATGCGTTGGATGATCGTCCCGATATTCGTGGTGGCGGTAGCCTGCGATTTGGTTTCGATACCCTCGGCGAAGACTACAACCACCTCGGTAATGATATCGGCACCGTTTACGCCGAGGATCTGCAAGGCTTCTCGGGCTACAACTTCCTGGGCGGTGCACATGGAAACATTCAAGGCGAATCGATCGATCTGTCGGGAATCGATGCCGCCGACCTGCCGAAGCTCTATTTCAATTACATCCTCGATTCCGAAAATGCCAACGCCGACGACAACCCATCGTCGTTTAGCGAGGCAAATCTCGACGATGTGATGCGTGATTCGCTTCGCGTTTATGTCGCGGGTGCCGATCAGCAATGGAAGCTGGTTGCCACGAACAATATGGATGATTCGCTAAACAATCGTGTTTGGGATGATTCTCGCGGCAACGTGCATGAATACGATCCGGTCGGAAGCGGTGGCTACACGAATGTCGCCAACCAAGTTTTTGTCCAAGAGTTGTTTGACGACAACGTCTTCCGCCAAGCCCGGATCGATCTGGGCCCCTGGGCGGGAGACAGCGACGTCAAGATTCGCTTCGAATTTTCGACAGCGGGTGAAAGTCGCCCCGATCAAACCGATCTGCAGATGTTGCCAGCCGATCAAATCGTCGATGGGCAAGCGTTTACCGTCGCAGGTTCGGTCGATGGCACCACTTACTCGGAGACCTTTGAGTACGACCTTGGACTTGTTGTGCGGATGCCTTCGGGAGCTCAAGTTGCTGCGGCGGGCGGCACGCTGAACCTGACCCGTGACGGTGGTGCTTCCACGATCGTCTCGCTGCAGATCGGTGGGAACATTTCTGCCAGCGACAGCGCCGCGACGGTAGCGGAAACGATTTCAGCGGCGGTGAGTGGAGCGTTGGTCAATCCAAGCGATCCGTCGCTGTTGCAATTCAGCAACGAAACATCGACGGGGACTTACGGATTTGGAGCTCTCAGCAGTTACATCGTCGGTACTCCAGGAGTTCAGGGAGGATCGACTGAAATTTCTGTCGATTACACAATGAGCGCCTCCGAAGTATTAGCCGTGACGCAAGCGGAACTGGCTGCGACAATCAATCCGGATGCGACATCGCAGGCCATGTTGGAGAGTTTCCCCGCGATCGCGACGTCCAATGCCATCCGCTTCTACGACGCTTTGGTCACACAGGATTCATCGAACGTGTCGGTCGGCGGCGTTGCGCCGATCTACAAGCCAATGGCATTGATCGGTGGCGAACATGCTGGCAACACGACGCTTCCGGGATCCGATTTTGGCGTCTACACCGGCGGGACCGATTCCGTTTCGGAACTGTTGCGAGCGGGGGAACGTTCGCGCGGTCTACTGAATGCATCGGTGGGGGTCTACTTGGACGACATCGTCATCGGTCTGGCGGAACGGGGCGAATCGGCGACCGGCGGCAGCGGTTCGGGGTTGGTCGACAATCCTTATCATGAAGCGCTGGCCTACAGTACGACCGGCGGTGTTGCTCCCGTCGCCCTCGATGTTCCCGAGGGCCCGTACCAATTGGAAGTCCGATTGGGGCGCGAGTATCTGTCGGATCCCGCGGGAACCGGGTTCCAGGTGGGCAAGGGAGAACGCTTCGATATCAACGACCGCTTGGCCGAAGGCTTTAATATCGAGATCGGTAACGGCGGGGCGCATGTCGTCGACGGCGATACCTTTAACCTTTCCAACGGTTACGAAACGCTAACCTTTGAATTCAACGACGTCACGCTCGGTGCACCGACTTCCGGAATCGATCCCGGCAATGTCGAAGTCGAGTACCGCATCAACAGCAGCGCGGGAGAGATCGCTGATGCGATCCGCGATGCGATCAATCGCAGTTCGGTCCGCGCCGTGCTGGGGATCGAAGCGACCTCCAGCGGCGGCCAACTCAAGGACTCCAGCGACACCACCATCGTCTTGCACGGCTACGCGGCGACCGACAATTTCGGTGGATCGGCGTTTGGGGCGCCAACAATGGTTGCTGATGCAGACGCCCGATTTGGTGACATTAGTTTTACTTTTCCCGCATTCACGCTCGCGTACACGTCGGCAGCGCAAAGTCTCGACGGCGAACTCTACGAACTGGCAACTGCTCCCGATGGCCAAGTTCGTCCTCTAATCACGATTGATGGTAAGGGCAACACCGCGGCACGCGCTGATCACTATCGGTTCACTGTTGACGAGCCCGCTACGACGGTCAATATCGAGATGCCCGACCCGACCTTCAACAGCATCATCGCGTTGGTCGATCTTTCCGATATCACCAACGCGACTCTGCTCGGGGCTAGCTTCCTCGGTTACCCAGCATTCGTGGAACATACCCTCGACACCCCAGGCGAATACCAAATCGTCGTCGGAAAGATCTCCGACGCTGATTTGCCGTTGTTCCTGGATCCGACAAACCTACCAAGCTTTTCCGACTTGCTTGACTTGAGCGGAGTACCTGGGGCAGTTTCGCCATTCAGCCGCTTCCGGCTCGATCCGACCGACGATTATCAACTGATAGTCGCAATCGATGGCAAGCGGACGCCGGTATTAAATCCCGTTGTCACCGGTCGTAACAACGGACGTGGCGAAGACAACGGCGATCGCAATCTGCATCGCGATCAAGGGCAGTTTGTTATCGATTCGAACACGATCAGCTTCTCGACGGCGACCGGCATCGTCGTCGACGCGGGGGATGTTGGTAACGGCGTGAAGGTGCCGAACGAAGGGGACCGGCCTAAACCGGGAGCGGTCCAGAACTTCCCAACGCTTAACGTCAGCAACTTGGTCCCTGGCGCGGTGGTTCAGAACAATCTGTTGATTCGCAATGCCAACGGCATCTTGATCAGTGGCGATGGGACAACGGCGGGGAACAATCTCGGAGCGCCCGCTCCGTTTGCTCGCGTTGTCAACAACACGGTTTACGGTCCGGGAACCGGTATCCGTGTCAACGACGGGGCAAGTCCAACGTTGTTGAACAACGTGCTTGTTGAAAATGCCACAGGGATTAACATCGCCGGAGCGGGGACCACGGTGATTCGGGGAACGACGGTCGTCAACGAAGGGGCGATGGCATCGGTTCCTGGCACGGCGACTGAAACCGATCTAATTTCTATCGGTGGTGCGATCCAGTGGGACGATGTCTTTATCGTCGGCGACACGGTCAGCGATCCATCCCTGCCCGATTCGTTGGATCTCGGGGCGTCGGGACTGTTTGGTATGTTCGAATTCGATCCCGCCAGCGGTGTGCCGAATCTGTATCCTGCATTTGGCAGCCCGATCATCGATAAGAGTATCGAAAACCAAAACGATCGTTTGCTGTTCGTCTCCACGAAGAATTCGGTGGGGATTGGCCAGAGTCCGATCAAGGTGACGAATCGGGACGTGGTCGGCCAGTTGCGAGAAGACGACCCGTACGTCAACAACAGCTCCGGCCAAGGTCAAGCGATCATCAAGGATCGCGGAGCGATCGATCGATCCGATCGCAGCGGGCCGTTGGCTCAGCTGTTGACGCCGTTCGATGGCGAACAATCCCAGGGCGTGTTGATCGACGGCGACGCGCGTGCCAATTCGGTCTTCCGCGATACGCGGGAAAGCGGCGTGCTGTCGTCGTTCCGCGTGCAGTTGAGCGAATTCAATCAAATCGGTCCCGATGCTTCGACGATCTCGGCGTTGTCGGTGATCGTCCGCGAGAATGGCCGAACGCTGGTCGAAGGGAAGGACTACACGTTTGGTTACAGCAAGACCAGCCGTCAGATCTCGCTGACTCCCACCGCCGGAATCTGGCGTCCCGATGCCGTTTACGAAATCATTCTGTTGAACCAGGATGCCAATCTCTACGAATTCGGATCGGGCGTCGTTCAAACCGATGGCGACACGTTCACGTTGTCCGATGGCGACACGCCGGTTGTGTTTGAATTCGACAGCGGTTTTGTTCTGAATCTGAATCAGCCTTTGGTCTTGAACGTGCTTTCGGGGATCACCACCAGTGGGATCGGACTGGGCGACCAGTTCTCGATCGCGCTGCCCGCCGGTCCGGTGCGCGTCTTCGAATTTGTCGATGCCAGCGGCGCGGATGCGGTTCGAAACGGGGGCCGCATTCCCGTGATCGTCGCCAATGGCGATTCGGCGACCAACGTACGCGACGCGATCATGGTTGCGTTGCAGGGACAGGTCAGCGTCGATCTTCAATTGTCACCGGTCGTTGTCGATGGGGGCGTGCAATTGGGGGCGACCGCAGGTCAGATCGTGACACTGGCGACCGGCTTGGCGATCTCCGGTTCGGCCGACACGGTGGCCGATGGCCAGACGTTCTCCTACTTGGACGCGGGGGACTACGAAGGGACGACCGGCGTTTCCAAGACGTTTGAGATCAAAACCTTGACCGAAGTCGGTGGAACGACGATCCGATTGACCGAAGGAAATGCGACAGCGATCGATGCGGCCAATGGTTTGTCCGCTACCAGCACTTCGTTGCCTCTCTTCAATGCGTCCGGAATCCTGCCCAATGCGTTGCTGAAAATTGGCGACGAATTGGTCCGCGTTGTCGGTGTCTCGGCAAACACCGCGACTGTCGAACGGGGCCAATTGGGGACCGTTGCGGCCAGCATCGGCCATGGTGCGTTGGTGGAGAACACGGGAGCGGTGTTCGCACTGGCGACCCCGGTTTCCGTCAACGAATCGGCGCTCGACAAGAGCGGATTCGATGCCGACGAGACGCTGCTGACCGTTTCGGACGCCACAGCGATCAAGACGAAGTTCGACAGCGATCAAGCGCTGACCCCGCCGCAGAACACCTACATTCATGTCGGCAATGAAATGTTGCGAGTGCGGTCGGTCGATGGCAACACGTTGAAAGTTGTGCGTGGTCAGTTTGCCACGACGGCTGCTGCGGCGGCCAATACCGATCCGGTCTACTTGGTCGATGCCCTCGACGTGGCAACGATCGCAAGTCCCGCCGGTCAGGTCTTTACATCGATCAGCACCGCGCTGACCGTTGCCAACGTGGCTCAACTGGGGCTCGCCCCCAACGATTATCTGCGGATCAACCACGAGATCGTTCAGGTTCTCGGAATCGCAGGCAACACGTTGACGGTCGAACGGGGCGTCTTGGGCACGTCGGCCGCGCGAGCTGTCGATGGCACGTTCATCTTCCCCGTCGCGGCGTTTGACGCCAGCGATGGGCTGCGGTTGAACGGTCTTAGCACCGCTGGCGGCAATGCGTTGGCAGACGGCGATTTCATCCGCATCAACAACGAAGTCTTCGTGGTCAGCGACGCGTCGACCAATCCGATCTCGGTGGTCCGAGGCCGATTTGGAACCGTACCATCCGAACCGGCGGTCGACGGAACCACGGTCACGCCGGTAACGGCCGACCATCTGTCGACGCTGACCTCGGCCGTCGATCCGACGCAGACAACGATCGATGTTACCGATGTGACGGCGCTTGGAATCGTGCCTGGCGATTACGTCGTCGTGCGAGGCGGCCATTCCAGCAATCTGGCCGCGGCGACTTTGAATACCCCGCTGGATGCCGTGTCGTTTGCTGCTGCCGATCCGACGTTGACCGTCGATACCGAAATTCCAGCCGGTTTGTACGAACTGAACGGTTCGATCATCCAGGTTGGCGATCTCGTCGATTTCGCTACCGACAGCTTCACCTATCGTGTGCTGGCGATCGAATCGACAGGCTTCGCTGCTGCGGCGACTCCATTGTTCGCCGCCAATCAGATCGAAGTCATGGCGGTTCGCAGCATCGATTACGCGAACAATCGCTTGACTGTCGATCGTGGACAACTGGGGACCTCGCATCCCGCCGCCGGCGGCGTTCGCGTGGGAGCTGAGTTCTCGGCCTTCAATCTGGTCGAAGGCTTGAAGAGCCCATCGGGTTTGATGGCAACGCTCGATACCGCGGGGCTCTTCCGCGACGACGAGACCGTTTTGAAAGTCGACGACGTCGCCTCACTGAACGTCGCGCCAAACGACTTCATCATGATCGCTGGTGGCTTCACCACCGGACTGCAGGCGGGAGCGTTGACCCAGCCGTTGTCGGCAACCGATTCGACGTTGGTTGCTGCGGCCGGACTAACTAATGGCTACTACAACGTCGGTGACGAAGTGGTGCGAATCAGCGGCACCGTCAGCGGGTCGCCAGAGACCTACAACATTGAACGCGCTCAATTGGGAACGGTTGCTGTCGCAGCCGCCGCTGGGGCCGCGTTGTTGCCCGCGACGGCGACGACCCAGTCGGCGGAATACATGAAGGTTCTAGCTGTCAATCACGCGACCAACGAACTGACGGTCGCGCGAGGCCAATTGAATTCGGTCGCGGTGCATCACGTCGACAGTTCAGTTGTAACGGCGCAGAATTCAGCGGCCGCAACGACGATCACGACAGGTATCACCGGGTTTGAATCGACATTCACCGTCGCCGATTTGGCCCGCTTGGCCGCGGAACCTGGCGACCTGTTGCAGATCGGTAATGAAGTTGTCCGCATCGTCGCGATCGACGGCAACGACATCACCGTCCTGCGTGGCTTCTATGGCACGCCGCAAGCGGATGTGGTTGCCGGTGCGAGCGTTGTGAAGCTGAGCCCTCGCAACGTCCCAATCTACGTCTTTGCCAGCGATTCGGTGGACGATCAAATGGTCGACGGCGTGCGACGCGATGGGATTGCGACCAAGATCGCCGATGCGATGCGTTCGGCCGATCTGCGATTGGATCGCGCTCAAGCGATCGAAGGGGGCCGCGTTTACATCGGTGGAACCGAAGGGGATCAGTTCGATATCCAAACGCTTTCGGGAACCGTGGTCGGTCAGCCGGGCGTCACCAAGTCGCTGTCGATTACTGTTCCGGTAGGCGATTATTCGTTTATTGGCGGCGTCGCGGGAGCGAACGATCTGCAGGGCCAATCGTTCGAAATCGCAAACCCTGCCGGTCAGATGGAAACTTTCGAGTTCGTTCGCGGCGGCATCGCCACCATCCCTGGAGCAACCCGCATCTTCCTGGACAACGACACCCCCGAATCGTTGGCTCAAAAGGTTGCCGCAGCGATTCGTAACTCGAGCATCCTGGGCTTGCCCGATGCCGCGGTCGACGCGGCCGATCCGACGCGTGTGATTTTGAACGAAGCCTATGGTTATGCGATCCTGGAGACGGGAACGTTGTTGGCCGAAGGCGTTTCGGGCGGGGCCGTGCCGGTGATGTTCATCCCAAGCGTGGCGTTCGACAGCGATGCGTTGGGGGCGCAAGTGGTGGGTGCGATCAGTAAGGTCCACGACGCGACTGCGACACTTCCGACGTTGGGGCGGTTTGACGTTGAGGCTTCGGTCAGCGGCGGAGCGGTTTATTTGACGGGACTCGATGGCGATAGTTCATCGCTGTCGACGATCTTCGTTTCGGGCATCAAGGATTTGGCCGGCAATTCGTTGCAGCCGAATCGCCCCAATGGCGAGACCAAGTTCATCGTGATCCTGGGCAATGGAGAATTGGGACTGGGCGAACCCGGCTTCGATTTTGGCAACGCCGATGTCGCCGAGTCGCCTCTGACGCCGTTGGACGCCGACGCTGCTGGCGGAGCGCGTCACGTGATCCTGCCACAGCAAGCCGATTACGCGATCCTTGGCAATAGCATCGATCGGGAAGCCGATTGGGACACGCCGGTCGCACCGGGAGCGGGACTCGATCCCGATGGCGGCGTTGCCGATGGGGTCCGTTTCCCCGAATACCGGGCCGTCTTTAATTACGACTTGAATAAGGTCCGCCCTGCGGAGATCGATGTTTATGTATCGGCCAACGTCGTCGATGGACTGCGCGATGGCGTGCTTGCATCGGGACTGTTGGACGGCTGGATCGACTGGAACCAAGATGGCGACTTCGGTGATCCGGGCGAGCAAGTCTTCCGTAACCAACCGGTCTTCGAAGGGGTCAACACCGTTCAGATCGTGACGCCGGTCAACGCCAAGATCGGCGGACTGACCGACATGCGCGTTCGCTTGAGCAACGGCGGCAATCTATTGGCCGACGACATCGCTGTGGGTGGTGAAGTCGAGGACTACCAGATCACCGTGTTGGGCGGAAACGCACCGATCGTGGCGAACGATTTCTTCCGCTTGACGGAGGATCAGAACGATCCATCCAGCGACGCTGCGGGTGATCCGTTGGTCGTGAAGGCAAACGATATCGCCGCGAACGTGCTGGAGGTTATCAATCCGTTTACTGGCCGGAAGCAGACGATCGAGATCGGCGGTTCGACAACCTTCGTCGACTTTGAAGATTCGTTCGGCGACATCGCCGGTACGCTGACGGTGTTTGCCAACGGAAATTTTGAGTTGGATCTAGCGCCGAACTACAACACCGACAACCTGCCGCTGTTGGCGGGGAATCCGAATCCCGCAGGCATCGGTGGTCGCGAGCTGTTGTTCTATTACAACGTGCTCAATACCGAAGGTGGGGTCGGTGTCCCCAGCGTGCATCAAGACGGCACCAGCCGTCCGGCGACGGTCACGTTGGTTGTCGATCCTGTCAACGATCGTCCGCTGCCACGTCCCAACGGAACGTCGGATGTCGGCGACAGTGCGATCCCACGGATCGATGTGTTGGAAGACTTCGACGGGGAACCGTTGTGGTTTGCCGACCCTCAAGGTCTAGGAGATCGCGTCGCGGTTTCGCGAACCTATGAATTGGTCGACGTCGGCGGAAACCCGCGCGTTGGCATGGCGAACACGCCGGGAGCGGTAACGATCGTCAACGATCTGTTGTTGCCGGGCGATCCGAACCGAGACGTTGCCGAACCGGAACTCGCACCATTCGATTCGCTGTTCGATATCGATGTCGATGCCAATTCGATCCGCTTCGATCTGGCAACCGTTCCCGCCGATCCGTCGTTGATTCGCGGCACGCTGCAAGCCGGGCAATTCGATCGCTATGAATTTCGCTTCGAAGGCCTGGCAGCCGATGAGATCATCACGGGCTTTACGGTCGACGCATCGGCCAACGCTCAGCCGACGGTCACGATCTCCGACGATGGCAAAGGCTTGGTTGTACTGTTCGAAGAAGGGATGACAATCGCCGATGGATATCAGGCGGGGATCGACATCAGCACCACCGTTGCCCCTGCCATACTGCAGCCGACGCCAGCGTCCCTGCTAGGCCAGTCGGTGGTGGTCGAGCGATTTGAGAACAGCGATGCCACGGGTGGCGTCGAGGTCTTCAGTCGTTTCAACAGCACGATCGCGGACGATCTGACCGATCCGGAGTTGACGATTTTAACGGGCTACGAGATCGATCTCGATCCCGGGCAGATCACGTTTGATTTTACCGCAGATTCGCTTGTCCTCGGAGCGGGCCAATACGATCGTTACGTCTTCACGATCGAGAATTTGGACGCCAACGAGAGCCTCGCCGATGTGGTCTTGGATGCCAGCAGCACGATCGCACCGACCGTGACGATGCTGTCGCGAAACCAAATCGAAGTCGTCTTTGAGACCGGGACGACGTACAACGATGGCGATCAAGTGTCGATCACGTTCGGCACCGAGATTGTTCGTTCGACCTTGCCGCTGGAATTTGGTGGCGAGACGTTCGAAGCGATCGTGCAACGCAACCTTGGTTTGTACGGTGACGCACCGGGATCGGCTCGCTTGGAGATGATTCTGCCCGCGTCGGCGTTGTTGATTGGCGATCTGCCAGGGCCTGTCAACGAAGGGGGCCAAACGCTGCGTGTTGTTGCCGCCAGTGGGATCCGTCCCCTGGCGAATCCGGACGTCGATGTCGAATTGAACGTCAACTTCTTGCCGATGTACGACTTCGGTGACGGCCGTATCGAGGACGCGATCCGGATCGTGCCGCAAGAGAACAGCGTCGGTTTGGCGCAGTTCACCTATACGCTGCGTGACTTCCACGAGATCCTTGCCGATGGAACGCAGGTCCTTGCCGACGGCACGCGGATTCTGAACGATGCCACCGTGCTGGCCAATGGCACCGTGGGCAAAGATGCGACGACGGTGATCATCCAATACGACAACGCCCCCACCAGTCCTTCGGTGGAGCTTCGCGATGGTGTCTTGTCGCAACCTTTGTTGGCCGGCGCAGCGACGATGGTGGTCAACAGCGCGATGCCGTTGGATGTTAATGCTGAATATCTGATCGGCGACGAATTCGTTCGCGTGACCGGTCGGGTAGGGACGTCGAATGTCTACAACATCACGCGAGCCTTGTTTGGTACCAGCGAGTTCGATCTGCCGGCGGGATCCGATGTGATTCCTGTCGATGTGACGCTGTTGCATCGCGATTTCGATGGCGACATTACCGAGATCACGTTGCCCGGCACGACGGTTCCCGTCAATTACGTCCCGGGGACGCATCCAAGCGATCCGCTCTCGGAGAACGAATCGACAGGAACGATCGAACTGAACTTCAACAAGGTCAACGACGATCCGTTGACCGATCTGTCGGACAACCATCGAGCTCGCGACTACACCGTCGTCGAAGATGGTTCGTTTACGATCGATGTCCGCGATCTGTTGATTCAGAACCAGACGAACGCGGGAACCGGTGGTCTCTATGCCGTCGACGAACCAGGACCTCGTCGCGACGCCTCCGGCGGCAGTTTGGCGATCGATGAAACCGGCGATCAAGGCGTTCGGGTTGTGGGGGTAATCAGTCCGACCCTTTATGGTGCGACGGTTGAATTCGACCCGATCACTCAAACGATCACCTACACTCCCGCTGCGAACTTCTTTACCGATGGCGGCGAACCCGATCTGATCGAATACCTTGTTGAAGACTACGAAGCGGTGAAGGTTACGTTCGGCGATGGTACCAACGCAGCCGTTGGTGTCAGCGACGATGATCAGATCACGCTAACCGATTTGGCCGGCAATGTGATCACGATCGGTCTCGATACGATGGCGGATGGAACTGCCAGCGACTACGACGTGGAAGTCCTTGCCACCGCGACCGGGCAGGAGATCGTCGCGGCGATCGTTGCGGAATTGAACGGTGTCCTCGGTGATTTCAACTTCTTTGTCGACTACCTCGATCCGCATACGCTGCGGATTCCAGGTGCCCTGGGAGCTGAATCGGTTGTCGGCTATGTGATGGCGGACGGGCTTGTCGCTTCGGCAGCAGGTTTGTCGTCTCCAGTTAACCATGTCCGTCTGCCCGACGGAACGATCGTCAACATGCCGACTTCGCTGCGAGCGATGCCCAACGGTTCGATCGCGGTGAACGTAACGGGGGTCAACGACGCACCGGTCATTCCCGATGAGATCGACGACGATAACGATCCCGCGACCCAGTACCCCGACGCGGGCGAAGCGATCCAAGTGATCGTCGATGGGGCCGTGGTCGAAAGCAGCTCGCCAGTCACCTTTGCTGATTTTGTGAAGAACTACGTCGGTGCCGAATCGGGACCGATCGCTGTCGACGCCGCGGGCAACCCGATTCTGGATTCTCTGGACAATCCGATTCGCGAAAGCGATGCACTCTTCTTGGACGACACCGTAGGGACGTTGGCAACAAGCCAGGGAGGTACGCTGACGCTGGGATCGAGGAACGCCAACGGAGACTACGACGTTGTCTACACTCCGGCAGCCGGCTTCTTCGGAATCGATACCGTCGACCTGACGTTGTTTGAAAAAAATAGCCTCGGCAATCGCATCAACGATGTTCCGTTCCAGACGCGGATCTATGTCTATCCGGTCAACAGTGCACCGTTGGGGGTTGAAGACAGCATTCACATTCTTGAGGACACCGTCGCATCGTTTGATGCCCAGTTCCTATTGAATAACGATCTGCCTGACGCATTCCCACGGCAAGACCCTCGCACGGGGATCGCGCCGCCGGAAGACACCGTCGTGTCACCAGATAACGCCGGTGTGATGCACATCGTCAACAATGCGAATCTCGTGGGCGGAGCCTTCGATCCGACGACGCTTTCGTTGACGGGGCAGTTCACCGACATCCACGGCAACCCGCTGCCGGCCACTCCGAGCAATCAGGTTTCGGTCGTCTGGGATGGAACGACGGTTCAGGTGCGGGCACCGCAGGACATGTACACACGCGATCGCGATGGGAATGAAATTCACGCCCCATTTGTTTTCCGTTATGAATTCCGTGATACCGGAACCACGTATGTCGACGACGGTAACCCCGAGACCCCGTTGGGGGCCCCGATCGAAGATTCGCAACTGGGCTGGGGGACGGTCACCGTTAACGTCTGGCCCGTCAACGATGCTCCGATCGGTACCACCGTCGAGATTCGCGACGCAGTCGAAGAGACGCCACGAGTGATCACGCAGGACGAGCTGTTTATCGATATCAGCGACCTGACCCTCAACGCACCTCCGGCGGCGGCCGATCAAGCTTCGGCGGGAACGTTGGAAGACGTGGGACCCGACGGAATCTACACCGCCGCGGACAACGGAATGCTCACGCAAACGTTGGCTCTGGTGCCGACGGGTGAATACACAACCGCGCGTGGTAACACGGTGAAGGTGGAACTCAACACAACCACCGGCCTGAACGAGATCACCTTCATCCCGCAAGACGATTTCTTCAGCGTCAATGCCGCCGATACCGATTCGTTCACGTACAGCTTCTTCGATGACGGCTGGACGTTCTCGATCGGGGGTGCGAATTCAACGGCCACCTTGGACATCAATGATGTTCAGAATAACGGTGCTGCCGCCCCACGCACGGGAACCGGCACGGTTGTAATCCAAGTGCTACCGCAGAACGATGCACCGGTCGGGACACCATTCCGATTCGACGCCTTGGAGGATTCAGCCCAGCCGCGCATCGTTCAGAACGTGTTGGCGTTGGCTCAAGTCAGCAGCGGTCCGAATGGTGAACCAACCATTCCGTTTGATCCGAACAATCCTGACAGCGGGTTTGCACTCTCCTTCGATGGCGGGACATTAAACGGCGATGGCTCGATGTCGATGGCATCCAACCTTGGCGGCGTCTTGACTCTGAGTGCCCGCAAGGCCAATGGCGACTACGATCTGGAATACTCTGCCCCGGCCGATTATTTCGGTGAAGACGACTACTTGATACTGACGCTCCGCGATTCGCATCCCGATGCGGCAGCCAGCTATTCGACGTTCCGCGTCGATGTCACCGTCCGTCCGGTCAACGATGCCCCTGCGGCAACCGATGATCGCATTCACATCATCGAAGACCAGGTCGCGACGATCTTCCCGAACTTGTTGACAGGCAACGACCGCTGGGATCCGTTTGACAGCAGCGATCTGGCCGATGCGGGTAAGTTGGAAGACCGAGCCGTGGCCGGGAACATTCCTGGTCAATCGACGGCGGGATTGACGTTGGCGGGTGCGGCCTCGGTTCCGTTGAATCGGGAGATCGCCAAACTGACCGCTCCGTTGACCGAATTGGCAACCTCGGCGACCTTCGATCAGAAGCCGCCGCTGGGCTATTACAAGCTGGGTGGAGAGATCATCGAAGTCACGTCGGTCAGTGGTGGGACGTTGGGCGTGCCGGAGATCACCGCGCAGATCACACGCGCCGCGTTTGGCACCACCGCCGCAGCGGCGGGCGCAAACGATGGGCTCTATCAAGCGATCGATGCCAGCGTGCTTGCCGGGACGACGATCACCTACAATCAATCGGATCGATCGATTCGCGTGCTGGCACCGACAAATTATTACACGATGTCCGAAACGGGCGTGCGTGTGGCACCGCCGATCTTGGTGGAATACACGGTGCAGGATAACGGTGTCAGCTATCGGTCGATCAACCAAACGATGGCGCCGTTTGGACCGATGGCAGATCCGAAAACCTCTACGGGGACGATCGCTGTTGATATCTGGCCTGTGAATGATAATCCGCAAGCCCGACTGCATATCGATCCGATTACGGTCAGCGAGGGGAGCATCGATCAACCGATCAACGCGAGCGATTTGTTTGTTTCCTTGGTGGGATTGGTCGATGGTGACTCGATGTCGGCAAGTTTGGATTCTGCTGGGCCGGGCGAGAATCTTGGCCCTGATAACATCTACTATGTCGGCGAAGCGGCCTCGCAAACGTTGAGCCTTTACGGGGTTGGGAACAGTGTCAATGGAGTGGCAAATGTAGGGCCGATCACAACGCTACGAGGCGGTACGGTTCGCATCGACACGTTGTCCAATCCGCCGCGTTTGCTCTACACGCCGCCGACGGAATTCAACTCTTCGGCGGGATTGCGGGACTCCTTCAATTACGTCATCCAAGATGACGGCTCGACCTATTATTTTGCCGGTGGCAAGACGGCCGATACGGCGATGCCAACACGAGATGCCAACGCGCAACGTCGCAGTGTGGGAACGATCTCGCTGGCAATCGAAGCCATCAATGATCCGCCTGAGTTCTTCATCGGTTCGGACAAGATCTTCCGCGAGGACCAAAGCGTCTCAGGGGCTGATTTTGCTTACGATCCGATAACCGGCGACATTCTGGTCGTTGATTTTGTTGTCGGTGTTCGGGGCGGACCAGATACGGCTCAAGACGAAGCGAATCAGCAGGTGACCTTCACCGTGACCCAGGTGTTGGGCGAAGCGCTGGTGCCTGCGGATTCGATCTTCGATGACGCGAACTTCGTGCTCGACGTCAATGATGTTCCTACGAATCAGTTTGCCGCGCCGTACGGAATCGATTCCGATGGAACGCTGCGATTGAAGCTGAAGGCAAACGCGAACGGCAAGGCGGTTCTTGATATCGTTGGAAGTGACGATCAAACACCTCCTGCATCGTATCCCGGTGTGGGTGATCCGAAGGAACGGTTTACGATCACCGTGGGGGCTGTCAACGATGCTCCGACCTTCGGTTTCACGGCAGCCGTCACCGAGACGCCAGCCGATCCGGGGACGCCGCAAATCGCCCAGGTCACGGTCGCGGAAAGCTCGGGACCGTTCAATCAGCAGGTGATTGATCCGGCAACGATTTCGGTCGGACCTCAAGATGAAGTTAACAGCAATCAGGTTGCGACGCTGCATTTGCGACTCGTCGATCCGACTCAGGCCAGCCTGTTCTCGGTCGCCCCGACGTTGGATGCCAACGGCAATCTGCGGTTTACCGCCAAGCCGTTTGTTTCGACGCTGCCCACTGCCCCGATCTTGGTCCATGTGTATGCAACGGACAACGGACTCAGTCAGGCACCCAACGTGAATCGCTCGATCGATCAGACGTTGGCGATCAACATCTCCCCGGTCAACGACGCTCCCGTCGCATTCCCGGGACCACCCGCTGGGCAGACCTACACGACCAGCGAAGATCCGTCGACGCTGTTGGTGATCTCGGGAATCGCAGGACCTGCGGGAACGGCCGGTTTATTGGTGACCGATTCCGATGGTAACGACACGCGCGTGCTCGACTTCGGCAGCAACGGTTTGGTCGTGACCACGACCTCGCTGGGGGCGACGGTCACGTTGTTGCCCGATGGATCAATTCAATACGACCCGTCGACGTCGACGCAAATCGATGCTTTGACAACCAACGGTGTTTTGACCGATTCATTTGTCTACCGGGCGATCGATGATCCCGCGGGGGATCAAAGCTTCCTCGGCTTGCCCAGCAATGCGGCGACGATTCGCGTACAAATTACTGGCGTCAACGATCGTCCGACGGCCGTCTCCGATGGAACGTTGACGACCCCGGTTGCTGTGGCCGCCAATCGAACCACCGATCTGGATGTTCTGGACAACGATTTCGATGTCGATGGTCAGATCGCCGCCGACCGAGTTCAGGCGACTCAGCCAGCGCACGGTACCGTGGTGATTCAGTCCAATGGCGAGATTCGCTACACGCCCGTCGACGGCTATTTGGGATCCGATCAGTTCACCTATACGGTTGAAGATGAACAGGGCTTCCGCTCGTCAGCGGCAACGGTTTATCTGGAGGTCACCGCGACGCCTCATATCGACACGATCGTTGCTAGCCAAATCGTCTCGGGTGGCAGCCTGACGCTGAATCCGGTTACCGATGCGGGCATCAACGGTGGGCTCACGCTTGATCCTGCCAGCATCTACGTCTTCGGATCTGCGGACCCTGCTATCCCAGGGGCGGTCGCGACGGCCAATGGTGGATCGGTTTCGGTCGACCACAATACAGGAGAGATAAGTTACCGCAGCCCTGCTGGATTTAGCGGTGTCGATTCGTTCCTGTTTACGATTCGAGATGCTTCGGGATTCGCGTCGGATCCGATCTTGGTCACGATTCCGATTGCGGCCAGTTTGGGACAAAATGCGATGAGCGTCACTGACGTTAACGCCAGTGGCTACGTTTCTGCGATCGATGCGCTCGTCATCCTGAACCATTTGAATCGCCAAACGAGTACCGACGTTGCAGTGCTGAGCAGCGAGGGCTTCTTTGATCCCGTCAAGGGACCGTGGGTCGATGTCAATGGAAACGGCGTCGTTCAACCGCTGGATGCGTTGGTGATTCTGAACTACTTGAATCGCCGATCGTCGGCTGTGGGTGAGGCGGAACAAACGTGGGCACTTCCCTCATCGGCACCGATTGTCGCCAGCGGGACGTTGTTGACCGAGACCGATGAATTGCCGGAGGATTCGGCCGTGCTGTCGATGGAAGAGGATTCGGTCGTCAGCGGTTCCGAAGTTGGTTTCGACGAAATCTTGGGTCAGATCGCTCTGGATTTGATCGACGACGAGAAGGACGACGACGAGGAATCGGACGATTCGCTGGATCAGTTCTTCAGTGAATTTGGACTCTAAGGTCGGCGGGCTTGAATTTGTCGGTGCGGCTGCCATCGGGTTTCCGGTGGCAGCGATCGGCAGTGTATGTGTGGTTCGCGTTGGATCCGTGTCTGCCAAGGACTACGTGATCCGACGTCAACCGCGTCCGAACGCTAAAGATTTGTATTGCGAGGGGCCTCGTGCGATGCGAGGGCTGGTAGGCGACGACTACTTGCGAATCCGTTGCGAGAAGTCTTTTGAGCCTAGATGTTGGCGGGCTTTGAGGCTTACGTAGGCGTCGCGACGGACCTGTTCAAATGGCCGCGAGGTGTCGATCAGTTTTAGATCGTACGCTAGTTTGTCGCTGTGGCCGGGAAGCATCAGACGCCAGTCGGTCATCAGATTCGCGGGTGCAAAGGGCGCGATGTGATCGGCGACGTTGGTCGCACAGCTGTTGCGAAGCGAGTCATAGAATTCGGGGGTCTGCCGCAATTGATTGCAGCGTTCCAAGACGCTCCGCAAGATCTGAGCCGCTTGCTCGGGCGTCGCACGGGATCGATACAAAAAGATATCGTTCCGCCGCACTTCGGCCCGCAGCCCCAACAGATCGGTCTCATCTCCAAGGATGTAGATCAGATCGAACTGTTGTGCCACACCCGCCAGCGGCGAATACGACTCACCCGCTTCCAGGCGGGCTTCGACACTGAGGGCTAGGTAGCGGTCATCGCCCAGATCGAAGCTGATCATCGTGTGGGCGAGCGCTGGCGTATCTTGGAATGGCACCACAATAAAGTCGACCGCTTGGACATCTTCCCAGCGGAACTTCCAATCGGAGTGTTTGACATCGTAATCTTCCGCCGAACGCCATCGGCATTGCCGGACGTTGTGGATGACGACTTTTTCATTCTCGTCACCGATCTCCGCATAAGGCAACACGCTTAGTTCCGGACGCCAGTCGCGGCGTTGCGAAGGGCCTGTGGAAGAAGCCAGGTCGACGACCAGTTTGGCGGGCGTGGGCAGACTCTCGGCGATCTCACTGGGGGGCACATCACCGCGCAACACACCACAGCCGCTCGCGCCGCCGATCAGGCAGAGCGTTTGGAGCAGGAGCAGATTCGTCGCGTTAAGCCATTGCCGCATCAGGACATGGATCGCCGATGCAGGCGGTGTGTGTCAAGATGGATTTGCAGCCAAAGGAAGGGATGCTGGCAAATCGAACCTCGGTCTTGAGATTGCGGGACGTCAGAAATTCGCAGCCAGACCGCTTCAGAAAGGCATTTCGCCATCTTCGTCAGGCTCTTCGAAGTCCATCAATTCATCCAGCTGTTCTTCGATTTCGTCGTCGGACATCCCCGTATCGGTCAATTCCGCAGGGGCTTCGGTGCCGTCGTCGGGAAACCAACGGACGGTCGGGCGGGGTGGATCGGTCAGTGCATCGTCGCAAAGAATCGCCCGCCAAACGATGTCTCCCGGTCCGTCGGCGGTATCGTCGTCCTCGATCACATCCCCTTCTTTGAGCATGTACAGCGAAGCGTTCCGCAAAAAGCCCTCGACATCCGTGGCGTCATACTTTTCGGCCGGGTAGGCCGCTTCGACATCGGGAAGGTCGAACTGGCCGTTGCCTACGGTATCCATCAAAGACCAGTCTTCGGTTGCGCGGAACAAGCGGACATTAGTCCACATGTCCAACGGCGGCAGATGATGGCTCCAGGCATAATTCAGGCCTTCCCGCAATCCATCTTCGTCGCGCAGCACCTCTCCGCCGGGGTTGAAATAGCAGAGTGCTTCGGGAAGCGTCAGCAACGCCGCAGCGATCTTGGTGAGATATTCCATCTCGTCGATGGCGTCGTAATCTTCCGGTAGCAGCGGGGCATCGTCGTCGGCAACGCCGATCACGTAACTGCATAGCACGCGGATGAAACAGGTATGTTTCTGAATCGCCTCGCTACACTCCTCCCAAGCCCATGCTTGTTCGGTGGAGCGTTCCAGGCAACCGGGGTAGGCCAGCGGGCCAAACTGTCCCAACGACCAAGCCACAAACACATCGGGCTGATCTTGCGGGTCGCCCATTTCGTCGGGCCAACGGTTTTCCACCACGCTCAGCAAAACCTGGCCATCGACGTCGGGCCGGAATGCAAGTAGCAGCGATGGCAGATCGATCAGTTCATCGTCACCACCGGTCGGTTGGCCGACGATTTCAAAATCGCGGAGCGCTTGCGCGATCCGATCCAGCGAAACCGGTTCGCTCAATAGAATGCACAGACCTTGCGAAAAAAAACCCTTGGGCATTGCGTTTCCTTGACGCTCCTCTCGCACACCGTTGTACTGCAATTTCGTGGCACTGACGACCGGGTGACACGCTGCCTTTGGTGAAGCTCGTCAACCTATTCTAATTGCGATACCACGGAACCCAATGCACCGGCGTTTCGTTAGAGACGTTCGAGGAATTGATAGAAACGTGCTTCCGCCATTGTTATAACATAGCCCATCAAGTTGCCGCGAACATTTTGACGATGCTCGCCGCTGTCGACGCGGACGGCGCAATGCTCTCTCCCGTTTAGGAATCTATCGCGATGAAATTCATTTTGGCCGCCGCAACCGCCGCGTTGCTGTCCGTCGGGGCTACCGCTTCGGCTGATGATCTTCCCACCCACGCCAACGTCCCGTACGGCCCGCACGCCAAGCAGGTGATCGATTTCTGGCAGGCCGAGGGTGATGGGCCACGTCCTTTATTGATCTACATCCACGGTGGTGGTTGGGTGGCTGGAGACAAACAGCGTCGGGCGACCGATGTGAAGCCGTTCCTGGACAAAGGGATCTCGTATGCCGCGATCAATTACCGTTTGACCGGTGAAGTGCCATTGCCCGCACCGGTTCACGACGCCGCCCGGGCGGTGCAGTTCCTGCGCAGCAAAGCCAGCGATTGGAATCTGCGTACCGACCGGATCGCGTTGACCGGTGGCAGCGCGGGCGCTTGCACGTCGATGTGGCTGTTGTGTCACGACGATTTGGCCGATCCCGATTCGGAAGACCCGATTGCGCGGGAATCGACGCGTGTTACCGCCGCCGCGGCCTCGGCGGGACAAACCTCCATCGATCCCAAAGTGATCGAGCCTTGGTTGGGGCCGGGCGTGCTAAAGCATCGGATGATCAACATGGCGGTCGGTGAATCGACGATGGCCGGGGCGTTGGCCAATTACGACAAGCATCACGATCTATATGTCGAATTCTCGCCTTACAATCACGTCAGCGGCGACGATCCCCCGCTGTACATGTCCTATTCAGCGGACATGACGCTCCCTTCGAAAAATGCAGGACATGGCATCCACCACCCCGTTTACGGCGTGAAAATGAAGGAGAAGGCGGATAGCGTCGGCCAGGAATGCCATCTCGCCATTCCCGGGCATTTCAAGACGCCGTTTGCCAGCGCCAACGCGTTCTTGATCACCAAGCTACTGGAATAGAATCGCTTGACGCGGTGGAAGCGGTCATGTCCCAATGCCCCCGAAGGCGTGCGTATCGATTCCAAAAAGCTGCGGAAACCCCGCAGCCGATTGCCAGGTGGAAGGCTCGCGTTAGTTGGCGTCGATCTTGCTGGCGTCGAAGCCCGCTTTTTCCAGCTTGGCCAATGCGGTTTCCAAATTGAAAGCATTGCTGTACGTCACGAAGACCGTTTTGTCATCCAGTTCGGTTTCGCTTTTCTGTTTCGCCAGTTCGACACTTTGGACGCCATCGACCGATTCCAACGCTTCTTTAACGGTCGGATAACAACCAAAAGCACAGTGCATGCCAGGCACGCTCAAGGCCACGCTTTGCACGTCGACGTCCGATCCCGCTTCGCTGTTTAGGCTTGCGCTGCTGGCGACGTTGGATGGTTCTGGGGTCTCGGTGGGTTTGCCCATAACAAAAACGATACCCGCGGCAATCAAGATCGCGGCAACATAAACCATGAATCGCATTGGATTCTCCGTTTGTAGAGTTTGAGGTGTGTTCAAGCGGCGGAGGGGGGCTCCGGCGGGGGAGGCCGATCGACGGTGTTGCCGCAACGACTTGAGTCATTCGAGTTTGGCTCGTGTTCCATTCTAGATCGCGACCGATGTCGCACCAAGAGCGCTCGAGAGATTGGATCGAGGCAATTTGGAACGCGAGAGGCGTTTGAGTCCTTCTCAACGGGGATCGACCAGTGTTATCATGCGCTCACCGGCTCATCGATCGAGGTCGGCGTTCGATGGTTTCTCCCGTTCGCCCGCACGAATGAAGCTGACCCTACCCGTTGAAATCGAAACCCAGCCGACGGATTCCGCCTGTGGAGCAACATGCCTGCAAGCGATTTACCGCTATTGGGGATTCCACATGGACGTCGCGCAGATCCTTGCCGACATTCCTCAGCTGGAGATGGGGGGCACGCTTGCGGTCCAGTTGGCTTGCCATGCCATGGTCCGTGGCTTCTCTGCGACGATCTACACGTACAACGTCCAGGTCTTCGATCCCAGCTGGTTCAACCGTCCCGATATCGATCTGGCGGAACGCCTGGAACGTCAGCGGGAGTGCAAGGGGAATTCCAATCCCCGCTTGGGCGTGGCCACCGAAGCTTACCTACGCTTCCTGGCGTTGGGGGGCCAAGTGCGGATGCAGCCGCTGGAACGTCCCTTGATCCGGCAGCACCTTACCGAGCGGGTGCCCATGCTAGCAGGGCTGAGTGCCACCTTTTTATATCAAGAATCGCGCGAGTGTCCGCAGCCTCCCGATGAACGCGGGATCAGTAGCATTCCCGACGATCTGCGAGGCGAACCGGTCGGGCACTTTGTTGTGCTCAGCGGCTACGACGACGAAGCGGATTCGGTGATGATCGCCGATCCGTTGCACCCGTATTCCAATCTCTCCTCGCAACCGTATTATTGGTCGCCAATCGATCACGTTGCCGCGGCGGTCTTGTTAGGCATCGTGACTTTTGATTCCAATTTTTTGGTCCTGCGTCCACAAACATAGCTGAAGGACTTTGCAGATCGATGGCTGTCGTAATCGTTACCGAGGCAGAACAGGATTGGATTCGAAACATTCCCGACGTCGAAATCGTCGATCCCCACGAATACTTGACCAGTCCCGACTGGAATCGTCGTCGTAATATCAAACTGTACAACCTGGCGCGTTCGTACCGTTATCAGAGCCTCGGATACTATGTTTCGCTGTTGGCCGAAGCGCGTGGGCACCGCCCCTTTCCCAGCGTCGTAACGATCCAAGATCTTGAACAACGGCAAGCGATCCGTTTGGTGCCGCTGGAACTCGAGGGGCTGATCAATCAGTGTTTGACACCGCTGCATTCGGATACGTTTTCGATGAGCGTCTATTTCGGACGCAATCTCGCGTCGCGCTACAATCGTCTGGCGCGGGAATTGTCAACGATGTTCCAAGCACCGTTGTTGCGGTTCGAATTTACGCGTCGGAAGAAGTGGCGGCTCGCCAGTGCCCATGCGATTGGTTTGGAAGACATTCCCGCGTCGCATCAACCGTTTGTTGCCGAGCAGGCGCAGCGGCACTTCAATCATGGGTCGTTAGGCAAAGCCAAACGCGCATCGTACCGGTTTGATCTTGCGATCCTCCACAACCCGAAAGAGGGCGACAACTCTCCATCGGACGACAAGGCGCTGCAGAAGATGGTCAAGGCAGCGGCAAGTGTTGGCATCAACGCTGAACTGTTGACGATCGAAGACGCCGGTCGGCTGTTGGAATTTGACGCGTTGTTCCTCCGCGAGACGACCGCGGTCAACCACTACACCTACCGCCTGGCGCGTCGCGCCGAACGCGAAGGTTTAGTCGTCATCGACGACCCGAAATCGATCCTGCAGTGCACCAACAAAGTCTATCTGGCCGAACTGCTGCACAAAGCGAAGATCGCCACGCCGCAAACGATCGTCGCGTATCGAGGCAATGCCGCGCGGATCGTGGCCGAGCTTGGGTTCCCCTGTGTTTTGAAGCGTCCCGACAGCGCGTTTTCCCAGGGCGTGGTCAAGGTTGAATCGTTGGAAGAATTGACTCGCCAGTTGGATCTCTACTTTGCCGATTCCGAACTGGTCGTTGCACAAAAATATATGCGGACTGATTTTGATTGGCGGATCGGAATCCTCGACCGTCGTCCGTTGTTTGCGTGTAAGTATCACATGGCACGCGGGCATTGGCAGATCATCAAACAGGACTCCGAAGAAAAAAATGGCAAGTATGGCAAATGCGAAACCATGCCCGTCGAGATCGCCCCGCGAAAAGCGGTTGCGCTCGCGCAGAAGGCGGCCGATCTGATCGGCGACGGTCTCTATGGGGTCGACATTAAAGAAGCCGACGGGCAGTTTTTCGTGATCGAAGTCAACGACAACCCCAATCTCGATTCGGGAGTCGAAGACAAGTTTCTCCGAGACGATCTGTATCGTCGCATTATGGAATCGTTCCTGCGTCGGATCGAACGGATTAAATCGATGGATCTCACTCAATGAATCAGCCGAGTCGTTTGTCAATTTTTGAAGCGTTTGGCATCGAGCTGGAATATATGGTCGTCGACCGCGAGACGCTCGACGTCCGTCCGATTGCCGATCGCGTCCTGCAGTCGGCGGCTGGTCGACCAACCAGCGATTTCGAATGCGGCCCGACCGCATGGAGTAACGAACTGGCGTTGCACGTGTTGGAACTCAAAGGCGCGCATCCGACTGCCGATCTGATGTCGCTATCGACCAGCCTGCAACAAGGGGTCGCGCGTTTGCAGGCAGCGTTGGCAAGTCACGATGCGATTTTGATGCCATCGGGAATGCATCCCTGGATGGATCCCACGACCGAGACCCAGTTGTGGCCGCACCAGTGCGCGGAGATCTACAACGCATACCATGCAATTTTTGATTGCTTCACGCACGGTTGGGCCAACGTGCAAAGCGTCCACTTAAACCTTCCATTTGCCAACGATTACGAATTCGCTCGGCTGCATGCGGCCGTTCGCTTGCTGTTGCCGATCCTGCCGGCATTGGCGGCCAGTTCGCCGATCGTGCAGCGTCAGTTCGGTCCGTGGCGTGACATGCGGATGCAGAAGGTTCGCGAGCATTGCAGGCGAGTCCCGTTTTTGACGGGCGATATGATTCCCGAACCGATCTATGACGAAGCGACCTATCGCCACGAGATCTTTGGTGGCTTGCAAGCTGCGATCGCGCCGCACGATTCCGCTGGCGTTTTCGATGCGAACTTCTTGAACGCCCGCGGCGCGATTGCTCGTTTTGATCGTGGATCGGTCGAGATTCGCGTGATGGATGTCCAAGAGCATCCCGCGGTGGACATCGCGATCTGCGTCGCCGCGATCGCGGCACTAAAGACCTTGGTGGCGGAGCGTTGTCAGCCGTTGAAGAGCCAACAACAAGTGGCGACGTCGACGTTGTCATCTTTGTTGGATCGTGTCTCGGCCGACGTAGAATCCACGGTGATCGACGACGCGGACTATTTGCGGCAATTCGGAGTGGTGGATCGATCGGTCACGGCCGGTGAGCTTTGGCGGCATCTGATCGACGTCGGGGCGGAGCATGAGTTGCTGATCGGCGATGTCAAAAATGAACTGCGGGTGATCCTCCGCGAGGGCTGTCTGGCGACGCGGATTGCGAGGGCGATTGGAGACGACATGCGGCAGGAACGTTTGTCCGAAGTCTATCGCTCGTTGAGCGATTGCTTGACGGCGGGACGCGCCTTCACGACTGGGTAAGTCGGATCGATTGGGGAAGTCGCCGTCGTGTCATGACAGTCATCACGCGGCGATGGGAGGGCGTTACGTGGATTTGATTCTGACTTGCGAGCATGCGACCAACCATATTCCGGCTGAATTCATGCATTTGTTTGGCGATGCGCAAGCGATACTCGCGAGCCATCGCGGTTGGGATCCCGGTTCGCTCGCCTTGGGAAGAACGTTGCAGCGGCATTGTTCGGCGGTTCTCTTTCGCACGACCGTCTCGCGGTTGTTGGTGGAAGTGAATCGATCGCCGCGCCATCGCCAACTGTTTTCGGAGTTCAGCCAACGCTTGGAACCGGCGGCAAAGGAGGCCATCCTGCAGCGATACTATTGGCCACACCGGAGGCAGGTGGAAGCCTGGATCGAGGACCGCTTGGCGATCGGAAATCGTGTCTTGCATTTGTCGCTACATACCTTTGTATCCGAACTGCATGGTCAGATCCGTAACGCCGACATCGGGCTTTTATATGATCCGCGGCGCGGGACGGAGAAGACGTTCTGTGATCGCTGGCACAACGCGTTGCAAGAGGCCAACGATGCTTTGCGGATTCGAAGGAACTATCCCTATTTGGGGAGGGCCGATGGTTTTACAACCGCCTTGCGACGGCGGTTTCCCGGTTCCAGTTATGCAGGCATTGAACTGGAAGTGAATCAGGACTTGGTTTGCGAGGCGAACGGTTGGCGGAAATTGAAACGCGACATCGCCGACGCATTGGAGGACGCACTGTCGGCTTCGAGTTGACGCGAACGCGTCCACAATTCTGTTTCCGTTGCTGCCAAAACGCTCACGATTGTCGATCATCGAGCGGTTCTCGGTGGCGGAATTCAATTTTGCCTTGCTGCGGTGCCACTGGCACGACGTTTGCGATTCCCCTGTTCCACCGCTCGCGAATGTTCGCAAGCAATCTTAACGCAAAATAAGGAGAATTCGATGAAGACGTTCACCGCAAGTGCTTTGGCACTCAGTACCATTTTGTTTGTTGGCTGTGATGAATCGGCGTTTGATCAACAAGCCGATGAGATCCGCGATCAAACCCAATATCAAGCGGAAGAAATCCGCGATTCTTCGCAAATGGAAGCCGAAGCCATTCGCGATCAATCCCAGAACGCAGCGGAGAATTTGCGTGAACGAACCGACAATGCTCCCGATGCGGTTCAGGATCGTGCTGAAGAGCGAGCCGATGCAATCGAAGATCGAGGTGAAGCCGCTGCCGATCAAGAAGAAGTTCGTGGGGAAAACAAAGCCGACGCCGTCGAAGATCGAGGTGAGGAAAAGGCTGATGAACTGGAAGCGGTTGAATAATCGGTTTCACGTTTGATTGATCCTGCCATCGTGTAAGGATCTTTTGTACACGTTCGATGCCCGGCAACTTTGCAGTTGCCGGGCTTCTATTGTTGATAGATAGCATCGCGCAGCGCAACGGCGAGCTACACTGTTGAATAGGACACCCTGTAGAAGCTGCAGTACGCTGTTGATCGTTCCGGAACACTGTCGCGTTGGACATTCGAGCCAGCGAGGATGTCTCCGCTGATATTCCCTGGTTTTCGGTTTCGCAAAGCATGACGATGCAATACAGTTTGGCCTTTGGGCTGCTATTGTTTCTACTTCAAGTCGCAGGTCCTTCGTACGCGCAGCCCGCATTGACGCCACCGATCGTCGCTCCTGCAGAGGTTGCCTCGGATGGCGAGGCTTCCCCCGCGCCGAACGTTCCCGCGGAGGGAACGCCAGCGGCCGACGCGACGTTGCCAGGTGATCCCGACGCGGCGGAGCCAACGCCTCCCGCAGCGATGTCGGAGGTCGACGAAGCGGACCAATCGTTGCTCGACCAACCCGCTCCTGAATCGGTCGCTGCCGATGCGGTCACTAAGGAGGCGATCGAAGCAGAGCTTGAGACGACGCCTCTGGAGGAGTTTGACGTACGCGAGAGCGATGAGGTCTGGACGATCAGCAGCCGACACGTCGGATCGCGACACGCGACAATCGAATCGCTTCAATATCGTCGGCGGATCGACGGAGGGCGTTGGGTAAACGAGAGTGCGTCGCGCTTCCTCAGTCCGTATTCTGGCCCTGGCAAACAGCAAACGATCTTTTTGATTCATGGAAATCGGACGCCGGAGACCAAGGCGATTCGGCGTGGGTTACAGACCTATGATCAGACCGTCCTGGGCTCGAGACCTATTTCAACATCGATTCGTTTCGTGATCTGGATGTGGCCGGCCGATCAGATCAAGGGACAGGTTCGCGATGTTCGTGTGAAGGCCGAGCGGGCTGATCTGCACGCCTTTCATTTCGCTCGGTTAATGACCTTTATCCAAACACAGGAACCGGTGGCGGTGATTGGGTACAGTTTTGGCGGACGGTTGGCCATTGGAGCGATGCATCTGATGGGAGGCGGTTCGTTGTGTGGTTCGCGGTTACCCAACACACCCGTTTCGGCGGTTCGCGTGAATCTTGGGTTGGTCGCTCCGGCGATCCGCAACGATTGTTTTATCACCACACGCACTCAGGCGTTGTATCCTGTCCAACGGTTGTTCTTGTTGCATAACTCACGCGATCAGTACTTGAAGTTGTATCGCTTCCTCAAACTCGACAATAATACGCCCGCATTGGGCTACACAGGTATCTGTGGGATCAACCGGTTGCCCCTCTCACGTGATCACATTCGTCAATTTGATGCGTCCCAAAGCGTCGGCAGCGATCACGACTACCTGGAATACCTGACGGACAAGCGTATCGATGCGCTGGCTAGGCAGAATCTGTTTACAGGAGCCCCGCTCAGTCCTGCGTCGCAAATGTCGATCGGGGCGCCGATTCAGCGTTTGCCGGCGGCGAGCATTCGTTTATCACCATAACGCATCGCCAGGACGTTGATCCGCCAGTTGGCGACCGCCCATGAAATACGCTATCGCGAAGGCATGGCACTGCTCGTCGGATCGTCGATCCGCACGACCGCAGACTGCGGTTGAATGATTGGTTCGGGCGCGGGGACGGGGGCCGTGGGCGTTGCGGTCTCGGGCGTCGCAGCTCCCAGGATCATTGCCAGCGGCATCAGTCCGTCGTAGCCTTCGCAAGTCATCCGCGCCGCGATCAGGATGGGGACCGAAAGGAAAACGCCCATCATCCCCCACATCCAACCCCAGACGACGATCGACAGAAAGACCAATACAGGGCTCATGCTCATCGATCGTCCCAGGATCGCTGGGGTGATGAATTGACCTTCCAGTGACGTCAGCGCCAGGAAGGTTCCCGTCACCACAAACGCATAGTAGGTTGGTTCGAAGTTGACTAACGCGACAACGCCGATCACGCAGGCTCCGGCAATCGCCCCGACGATGGGGATGAAGTTGAAAGCAAAAGCCATCACACCCCAAAGCACAGGCGAAGGCATTCCTAGCGCCCACATCGCGATACCCACCGATAGGCCCAGCCCGGCGTTGATCGAAGTGACTTGGGCCAGGTAACTACCGAGGCCTTCTTGGACGTTCTGGATCACCTCAACAAGTTTCCGCCTCGCGGTCAGGTTGGGAAGTGCGCGGACGATGCTCCGTAGCAGGTTGTCGCCCGTAGCCAATAGGAAGTAGAGAAGTGCGCCGCAAATGGTTAGGAACGAGACGACGTTGCCTGTCCCACTGAGGTAGGAGAGATTATTGTTCCAGTTCGGTTGTTTGATCTCAACGGGAACGGGTTTCTCTTCCTCACCAACCTCCGCCTCGGCTTCTTCGGTAAGATCTTCCGCTGCCCGGTCGATCGCCTTCAATTTGTCGGTGATTGTGGCCAGTCGCGCCTTAACGATCGATAAGTTTTGCGGGGCTTCGGCGATGATCTGCCTCGCCGGTTGCAGCACCAAGAACGTGCTTAGACTCAGCAGAACCAACAGGCCCAGCATCGTCCCGATAGCGCCAACGGTCGATGGAATCCCCAAGCGTTGCGCATGCCGCACCAAGGGCCGCAGCACCAGGTACAGGACGACCGCGGTGACGATCGGAACGATCAGGCTGCGCGCATAATAGAATGCATACAGCACGAGCATCCCGGCGCAGATCCGCGTCGACAAAACACCCGCGGCGTTGGGCTGAAGGTCTTTTGTGTCGTTGCTCATCGCAGGAGGTACTCGGCATGGAATCGCTGGGGGAAACGGTCGCAGTTTGATTATTCGTCGACTTCGATATCGATCGCACCCGTATCTCGAGAGCGTTCGATTTCGACGCCGCCACCATCGGGGGTGTCCACATCTAGCAGCGTTTCCTTGTTGTCGCAGCCCACCAACATGCAACTCACTGCAAAGGCGGAAATCAGCAAAAAGGTAAACATCAGGTCTTTAGTCGCGTTCATCGGTAGAGTTCCTTAGAAAGGGCTGTGTTGGTATGTTCGGGCCGAATTGGGGCTAGGTACAAATCTCCGCTCCCGTCTGCGACGGTTGGCTGCACGGGCAATGCGTGCGGTTGTCTACAGACGGTCACGGATTGTGCTGCGGTGTAGTTCCTTGCCGCTGCAAATCGCTAGGCATGGCCTAACGGTTTTTATAGCTGTCGCGAAGGTCGCGGATCTTGTCGTGACCCGCTTTCACGATCGCATATTGCGCGGTCAGCACGTCGTTCATCGCGCTGCCGGCGGTCTCCTTCAGCACGTCTTCGTACGCGTGTTTGATATGGTCCTCGCCACGTTCGGCTTCGATCAAAATGACATAGGGATCGCCCCCATTGATCTTGCTGCGGACGTTGATCCAAGCGCGATGGACGCTTGCTGCGACGGAACCGTCGTCCTCCGCTTCGGCACCGTTCCACTCAACGTAGTTTTGCAGTTCCGTGGCCAATGCGGAGCGCTCGCTGGCGACTTGACGGAACAATGTCGCCAGTGCGATATCCGAGATCTCCTCGGCCGACTCGCGAAAGCCATCGTAGGCGTCAATGTTGGCCCGAATCAGCTTTTGTAATTTTGTTACGGTGGCTTCGTTGAGATTCGTCTTCGTTTCAAGGCTCATGATTTCGCTCCGGTCAGGGGGATGAATATAGGATCGCGAGCAACCTGTCTCGCTCCATCACGCTAGTAACGCAAAGGGCGTGCCAGGTTCTGGCGAGCGCTGAATTCAGGCTTGAAGAGCGGTGAAAGCCTTTAAATCGACGTTGTCTTGTGTCGTCGATGCTCTCCGATCGACCACGGTGATCGGGTGGAGTGCTGGGTTTGCGAACGCCGTCCCGTATCGATCGGTGGTCCATCGTCGCCTTGGCAATCTTTGCCTGTTGTGATAGGGCGTTGACCGTGGGGACCGAATTCTCTTCAATCAGAGCTGGGTTCAAAGATTCATCGGGCGGCGGACTGCAATCGTCGAAGCGTAGGTCAAGGAACAAGGCAATGGACGAACAGTATCATGGTCACTCCACTGTGCTGCTTGCGGAGCCCTCTTGATGAACGAACACTTGTCCGTCGGGCTGGAAGCGGCCGACATTTCAGGGCGTGCATCCAGTACCTACTTGTCCGAATGAATGGAAACGGTAGCGGAAGTTTTGGCTTGCGCGACATGGCGGCGGCTCACGTCATCCCGGTGAAGTCGGTCGAATTTGCGAGGACTCGGAGTGACTGTGTTTTTGTGCCGCTAGAACCTTTTGTCTTTGGTTGATTCGGTAGGTGGCTTGGGGCGTTGGCGTGACGCGATGGCCCAAGGGGCTCGGATCGACCGCGGCGCACGGGGGTATTGCACTTCGGATGATTGGGGCGTTTGCCGAACTCCGTATACGACTCGAACACGTGGCTGCTCGAAAGGCCAGCCAGAGCTCAACTCAATGAAAGCTATTGAAACCTCGTCGAATCGAATCGATCCCACCGCGGGTCCGTTGATTGTTGGTGTCGGCGCATCGGCGGGAGGGCTGGAGGCGTTTCAGGAATTATTGCGCGCCCTTGGCGATGCCGACGGTTTGGCGATCGTGTTTGTCCAGCATCTCGATCCGTCAAGTGAAACGTTGTTGAATGATTTACTGGCCGGGGCAACGACTTTAGAAATCATTCCGCTGTCCGGCCGCAAGAAACTGAAATCGGGCAAGGTGTATGTTTGCCCGTCTCACAAGAGCCTGCAGCTGAAGAACGGTTCGGTAAGCGTGGTCGATCCCCCCCAAAGCCGCCAGCAGCCTGCTCCCATCGATGGCTTCTTTCATTCGATTGCTGAGGATCAGGGGGAGCTTGGGATCGGCGTGATTCTGTCGGGCGCTGGCAGCGATGGAACGTTGGGGCTCAAGGCGATCAGCGATCGAGGGGGATTAACTTTTGCTCAGGATGCTGCTTCGGCCAAATACGATTCGATGCCGCGGAGCGCGGCGACAACGGGAGTTGCCGACCATATTCTGAAGCCTGCCGAAATCGCGACGGAGTTGCTGCGGTATCACAATCATCTTCAAAGCGTACGACCTCCGGCGATCCAGCGACGGTTGCAAGATCAGATTGAAGAGGCGATTCCGATGATCGCCGAGACGTTGTTGAAGGTCACCGAGCACGATTTTCAGCACTATAAATTCAATACGCTGGCACGTCGCATCCAACGCCGCATGCAGGTGCTAAAAGTCGCCGTCGCCAGCGACTACGTCGACTACTTGCAGCATCACGATGAAGAAGCGCTGGCGCTGTTTCAAGAGCTATTGATCGGCGTGACAACCTTCTTTCGTGATCCCGAGGCCTTCAGTGTTTTGGCCGAGCAGGTGTTGCCCAAGTTGTTTGAAAATCGCGGCCCGGATGATTGTGTGCGGATTTGGGTTGCCGGGTGCGCCAATGGCTCGGAAGCTTATACGATGGCAATCCTTTGCCGCGAAGCGATGGATGCGCTTCCGATGGCGCCGGAAGTTCAGATTTTCGCCACCGATATCGATGAACGCGCACTCAATGTGGCGAGAGTGGGGTCGTATCCGATTGGAATCGAAGAGCATGTCTCCGCAGAGCGGTTGCAACGGTTTTTTGTCAAGCGTGGCAAACGTTATCAGGTCGCGAAAGAGATTCGTGATATCGTGCTGTTTTCGACGCACAACTTAATCCACGATCCTCCTTTTTCACGGCAGGACCTGATCTGTTGTCGCAACCTGTTGATCTATCTTGGTCCGCATCTACAGAACAAATTGATCCCGTTGTTTCACTACGCGCTACGTCCGTCGGGTTACCTATTCCTCGGTCCAAGCGAAAACATCACATCCCACGGCGAATTGTTTCGTCCGATCGATGCGCGGCTGCGGATCTCGCAACGCAAAGGGACCGCGGCGCGGTCCCACGGGTTGCAAACGGAGATGTCACCGCGTCGCAGCGGTCGTCCACCGCAGGATCCCGAGGTCGATCTGACGGAGATGATGCAGAAGATTGCGTTGGATGAGTTCACGCCCAAAACGGCAGTCATCGACGCCTCGGGGAACGTGCTGACGAGTTCGTCAAACATCAGTAAGTATCTGAGCTTTGCTGGCGGACCGATGCAAACCAATATCGTGAAATTGGCGGACAGCGGGTTGCGGATTGGGTTGCGGGCCGCAATCGCCGAAGCGAAGAAATTGCGTCGCCGGGTGGAGCATGAGAACCTTTCGATCCGTGTAGGAGATTTGGTTCAGCGCGTGATGTTGACCGTGCAACCGATGCCTCAGTTGGGCGAGGACGAACCGTTACTGATGGTCGTGTTTCACGATGTCGGTTTGCCGTATCGACGCGACGACGTCGAAGCGGAGGATGATTCGAGTGAAAATGGGGTCGATTCCATCATCGCGCAAATGGAACGCGAGTTGGAGACGGTCCGCAGCGATCTAGATCGGTCGATGCAGGACATGGAGGCGGCCAATGAAGAACTCAAGTCGTCCAATGAAGAACTGTTGTCGATGAACGAAGAGCTTCAATCGGCCAACGAAGAATTGGAGGCGTCCAAAGAAGAGATTCGGATCGGCAGTGACGCGACGGCGCGGGCCAATGCCGATTTGCAGAACCTGCTTCGCAGTACACAAATCGCTACGGTGTTCTTGGATCAACAGTTATTGATTCGCAGCTATACCCCCGCGATTCGCGAGATCTATGGCCTGATCAGCACCGATATCGGACGGCCCTTGGAGATGTTCGTTCCGTATGTGGAAGACATGCCGCCGCTGCCCGACCCGGCGATGATTCAAGACGGCCAACCCATCGAACACACGGTTGTGGCACGATCGGGCAAGTCGTTCATTCGCCGCGTGCTCAACTATCGTTCGCACACTGGACAGGCGGAAGGACTCGTGACCACGTTCACCGACGTCACGGAGTTGCGGAACAGTCACGAGTTGTTTCAGTCGTTGGTCGACGTCTCGGCGCAGATTGTTTGGATTGCCAATGCCGAGGGAAACATCATCGAAGATTCCCCCAGTTGGCGCGCGTTCACGGGGCAAACGTATGAACAGTGGCGGGGCCGCGGTTGGGTCGATGTGATCCACCCGGACGATCATGCGATCACGCTGTCGACGTGGGAGACGTGTCTTGACACGGGAGAACCGTTCTCGGCGGAATATCGCTTGAAGCATGTTTCGGGAGTCTGGAAATGGAACCACGTGCGGGCGGTTTGTTTGCGAAGGCATGATGGAACGATTCGCCGTTGGGTCGGTATGAACATCGATATCGATGCGCGGAAGCGGGCTGAATTGAATTATGGTTTCCTGGCCGATCTGCAGGCGCAGTTCAGCCCATTAATGTCAGATCGTGATCTGATGGAAGTTGCCGTTCAACGGACCGCACATTATCTCGGTCTCTCGCGATGCTGCATCGTCGAATTTGATGCGGAGGCAGAATCCGCCGAGGTGTTGTACGAACACCATGATCCTGAGTTGCAAAGTATTGTCGGCACGCATCGCGTGAAAGACTTTCATAGCGAACAGGAGCAGAAGATGTTGGCTGCCGGCCAACAGGTGCTGCAAAACGATACGCAAGCTGAGGGGATCGATCCAACGCTTGCGAAAAATCAACGAGATATCCAGATCCATGCATTTTGCAATTCTGCTTATGTGACCGAACAAAAAGTTCGATTTGTCGTCTCCGCGATTAAGTCCGAACCGTATTGTTGGCAGCCCGACGACCTGAGCCTTCTTCAAGAAATAGCGAATCGATTGTGCATCCGAATCGAACGGGCCCGCGCTGAAATGGAGACCAAGCGTCGCGAAGCGCACTTGCGACGAGTGATTAACAATCAATTGGGCTTGGTAGGGGTGATCGGACGCGATGGTCGTTTGTTAGAGGTCGACGACCGCTCGATAAACATCGCGGGGTTGAAACGAGAGGACGTAATCGGGAAACACTTTGCCGAGTGCCCTTGGTGGACCTACGACGCTCGAGTTGCCCAGCAGATGCGAGACGCCATGGATCGCGCATTTGCCGGTCAGCGGGTCCGCTTTGATGTCGGACTGTATGCGCAAGGCAATGATCGATTGATGATCGATTTTATGATCGCGCCAGTGCTGGGGGATGACGGCCAAGTCGAATATTTGATCCCGTCGGGAGTGGACATTAGCGACCGCAAAGCCGCGGAGGATCAGGTTCGTGCCCACGCGGAACAATTGTCGACCGAACGGACCAAGTTGATCGCGTTGTTGGCGGATTATCAAAAGAATGAACAGTACCTGAAGCTCTCATTGAATGCCGGACGGTTGGGAAGTTGGCAATGGATTCCAGGCAACAATCAACTGACACTGTCGGATGAATTGCTGGAAATTTTTGGGATGAAGGCGGCGCACTATGACGATTCGTTCGAGGCGTCGTTGCAGATCATTCACCCCGAAGATCGCGATTTCGCAGCCTCTCAATTACGGGCGCTCTTGGAAGGGACTAGCAACGAATTTCGCTTCGATTGGCGTATCGTGCGAGCCGACAATGGCAACGTTTGTTGGACCGAAACGCGTGGCTTGGTGACTCGAGATTCACAGGGCCAGCCGGTATCCTTGACGGGGATCACGAGTGATGTGACCGATCGTAAAATTGCTGACTTGGCGCTCGTTGAAAGCAATCAACGGATGTCGATGGCGCTGAAAGCGGGAGGCATGGCTGCGTGGGAATGGTCCGAGAATAAAAGCGTTTGGGAACCTGCAATGTTTGCATTGTTGGGGATCGAACCGATCGAAAACCCAACCATCGATTTGTTCTTTCAGTACGTCTACCCTGACGACGTGGCGGCACTGCGCGAAGTTTGGGGCCAGGCGGCCAACGACCAGGAGGATTACGATACCGAGTTTCGAATCGTGCGTTCCAATGGTGAGGTGCGCTGGTTGGCCGGTGTTGGTACCGTGATTTGCGACGATCGCGGGAACGTCGTCCGAATGCACGGTTTAAACTGGGACATCACCGACGAAAAACAATCGGAACTCGCGATCAAGCTCAGCGAAGAGCGTTTGCGAAGCGCTGCCGAAGCGGCAGGGTTTGGCATGTTGCATGCCGATCTGATGAAAGGGACCGTGACTTATTCGCAAGAGTTGAAACGATTGGTCGGGATCGACGATGCGGATGACGAACAGACCGAGGTTCCGATTGGCGAGATGTTGAACTGGGTCCATCCCGATGATCGGGCCGCTTGCGACCAACATTACCGCGAATTGGTCGAGCATCCGCATACGGCCGAACGCAGTATCGATCATCGGATCGTTTGTCCCAATGGCGATATCCGTTGGGTTCGTTTGCAGGCCAAACCACTATTCACTGGCGATGATGCCGACGAGGACAGTCAGGCAACACAATTGATTGGAACGTTGTTAGACATCACGCGCCAACGGCAATTCGAACTCTCTCTCAAAGAAGCACGCGAGCAGGCGGTCGCCGCAAATGAATCCAAGAGCGCGTTTCTCGCGAACATGAGTCATGAGATTCGTACACCGATGACGGCGATCTTAGGGTACACCGATTTGATTGCTGAAAAAGTGAACGACGACGAGACCCTGGCCCATGTCCGCACGATCCGTCGCAACGGTGATTTTTTGTTGGACATCATCAACGATATTTTGGACATCTCCAAAATCGAAGCGGGCAAGTTTGATATCAGCCATGAACGCTTTGCACCGAATCGATTGGTCGAAGACGTGCGGTCGATCATGGAAGTGCGAGCTTCCGAACGCAAACTGGACCTGGACGTCGAGTACCACGGTTTAATCCCGTCGGAAATTCAAAGCGATCCCAAGCGGCTCAAGCAGATTTTGATCAATTTGGTCGGCAATGCGATCAAATTTACAACCGAAGGCTGCGTGAATATCGTCGTTCGGTTCCTACCCGGAGAGATGCCAAGGCTGCAATTCGACGTGGTCGATTCAGGGATTGGTATGTCCGAAAAACAAAAACGTCGATTGTTCCAACCCTTCTCCCAAGGCGATGGAAATGTGAATCGAGAATTTGGCGGTACCGGGCTTGGATTGGCAATCAGCAAGCGATTGACGGAGATGCTGGGGGGCGAGATTTCGGTGCAAAGCAACCTCAGTCAAGGCAGTCGATTTACGATTACGATCGCGACTGGTGATGTCGAAGACGTGCCGATGATCCAACCGCAGTTGGCGATCGATAGCAAGCCGACCGAACCGGGGAAGGAAAAAGAGATCCGACTGAATTGTCAGTTATTGGTCGTCGATGATCGCCGCGACATCCGTTTCTTGAGTAGGACGTTGTTGGCCAAGGCGGGGGCTGATGTCGATGAAGCGGAAGATGGTCAAGTTGCGATCACAATGGTCAAGGAAAAGGCAGCGGCGGGTGAACACTACGACCTGATTCTGCTGGACATGCAGATGCCACGATTGGATGGGTACCAGACCGCCCAGCAGCTCCGAAAACTTGGTTTCAGCGGGCCGATCATCGCGTTGACTGCGGATGCCATGCAGGGGGATATGACTCGCTGTATCGAGTGCGGTTGCAACGATTACCTCAGCAAGCCGATCGATGTCGAACGGTTAACGTCAATGGTCCATCGATTGACCTCCGCCTTGAAGGCATGAAACCGGGCTGAAGCGGTTGTCGACCGACAGATCTGTCGTCGGTTGCGTTAGCTATTCGACAGCGGCTTCAGCAAGCGGCGAAAGGTGGGCGAGACCAGACCGTCGCCGGTGATCTTGCCATCGGGGTCGCTGACGATGAACGATTCCTGATCGGTTTCAGGGGCCAACACCGCCAGCACCGTGACGTAGGTCGAGTATTGGTCCAGAGGCTTGGTGAGTAAACCATTGCCCCCCAGACGCTGGATCGTCGGTTGAATCTGACTGTCGTGCAAGCTCGTGATCACGAGAACCGGAATCGACTGAATCTCTGCCGAAGAGGCGGCGCGTACTCTCCGAAGCAGTTCGAGGCCGCAGCAGTGAGGCATCTCGATGTCGGTGATCAACAGGTCGGGGGGGTGGTTTTCAATCGCCTCCCACGCCTGGTCGCCGTCGTGTGCCAGGATGCATTCGAAATGGCAATCGGTAAGCCACGACCGCAAGACTTCACGCGACGCTCGCACGTCATCCGCAATCACGCAGCGTTTGGGTTGTTCGGGGGTTGGCATAATGTCATTCGCACTGGAAGCGGAAAATCGATCGACGGGGGCAGTCGACCGGCCAGAGAAGCTTCTGTCAAACTGAACCTTACAAGCAACTTGCGTGCCAGTGAACCTATGTTACGAGGCGACTTCATCCCCTCGGTCCTTGAACCATATTTGCCATTCTAGGGGCTCTTTGTTGGGTGGTCAAATGTTCATTATTCTGAGGCCTCGTGGTTTGTGGGGAATCAACCGTAGAAGAAAATCGGCTCACGGTTTCTCCGAGGGCGGGACATTTCTGTGTGGCGGCCAATTCCCTCATTGAAAGAGGGAGCGATGCGCGTGGTGCGCTGCCCCCGATGCGTCGAAACTGGATGTTACGACGCGTTGTTGGTAACATGTTTCGCAATGCCATTGCCGACGACTCACGCGATCGTGAGCATCCTGGCGCAACCAATTCTCCAAAGTCCCGGAACCGTCATCCAATGCTTCGCTTCGTATTGTCCAGTGCTTTGGTCGTGATGGTTCTGGGCTCAGCCGGGGCAGGTGAGTTTAATCAGGTGCTGAGCATCGGCGACGCGGCGCCGACGTGGAACGATCTGCCGGGAATCGATGACTACAAGCATGGCCTGGACGATTGGAAACAGGCCGAGGTGGTGGTCATCGCCTTCACTTGCAATTCCTGTCCCTACGCGACCGACGTCGAACAGCGATTGATCGCACTGACGAAGGACTACAAAGATCATGGCGTCGCCGTGGTGGCGATCAATTCCAACAAGGTTCCCGAAGACGAACTGCCAGCGATGAAAGCGCGTGCGGCGATGGCGAAGTTCAATTTCCCGTATCTCTCCGACCCGACTCAGCAGACAGCCAAGGCGTATGGCGCGATCACGACGCCCGAGTTTTATGTGCTCGATAAAGAGCGACGCGTCGTCTACATGGGCGCGATGGACGACAGCCCCGATGGCAAACAGATCGAACATCCCTACGTTCGCCAAGCGATCGACGCCGCGTTGACCGGAGGCAAGCCCGCCGTCGCGGAGACCGTTCCGATCGGCTGCCGTATCCGCTTCCAACGCGTCCGCCGCAAACGCTAACGCGCTGGAGTCGAGGCTTTAGCCGAAGGCGCGCGCATCAATCGCCCACGGTCAACACAACCTTGCCGGCCAGCGAGCCGTCGCCGGCGAGCGTTCCCGCTTCTTGAAGGCGATGCGATTGGGCGGCTTGCGACAGCGGCAGGCGCTGCGAGATCTGGCTCTTCAATTGCCCCGAGGCGAGCCATTGGTTGATGTCCTCGGCCGCCAGCTTCATCTCGTCCGCTGTCGCCTTGAACATTACAAATCCATGCACCGTGCACTCTTTGACGTAAAAAGGCCCCACGGGAAACTCGGGCCGCGCGTCGCGACCGGCCATCAAAACCATCCGGCCTCGCGGCGCAAGGGCTTCGACGGCGAAGTCGAAATCGGGTTCACGGATCGTTTCCCAGAAGACGTCGACGCCATCGGGAGCCAGTTCGGCCAAACGCTCTTGCAAATTTTCGGTCTTGTAGTTGATGGCAAAGTCGGCCCCTAGCTCGCGGCAACGCTCGACCTTCTCATCGCTGCCGCCGGTCGTGATCACATTCGCACCAGCCGCTTTGGCCATCTGCACGACCATCGATCCAACGCCGCCGGTCCCGCCGCGAACAAAGATCGTCTCATCGGCTAACAGTCGCGCGCGGCCAAACAAACCCAAGTGGGCAGTGATCCCGACCAACGCACAGGCCGCGGCATCTTCGGCCGCGACGCCGTCGGGCAGCTCGTACAACCAATCCTGATCGATCGCGCACAGCTCGGCAAACGTCCCCTGTCGGCCCAGCAAACCTTGGCTGCTGCCCCAAACGCGATCGCCGATCCGGAATCCAGTGACACCTTCGCCAACCGCCGCGATCGTGCCGGCGATGTCGCATCCGATAATGAAAGGATCGGGCAGATCCATCGCGATCATTCCGCTGCGGACATAGGTATCGATCGGGTTAACCGACACCGCTTCGGTGCGCACCAAAACCTGGCCTTGGCCGGGCTGCGGATCGGGAAGGTCGCCGTATTGGATAACGTCTGCGTCGCCCGTCGTCTTAATAAATGCTGCTTTCATCGGTATCGCCTAAAGGTTTCTGTTTATTAAATGAAGCTAGATTTGATTGTCTGCTCGCGATATGAAGACTCGCCCATTCCACAATCGATGGGATCGATTCGTTTCGCCGCAGCGAAGCCGAACATCTTTCGAGATATTTAAAACTCGCCAAAGTCAAAATCGTTTAGTTCATCGAGCGCTTCGGACTCCGATTCCGAGAGCGGTTGGTTCAACACTTCGCTCGCCAGATCCTGATCGACGCCCCAGTGCTGGCCCAGGTTTTCGGCGATCGATTGTTTTTCTTGCGGGCTGAATTCGCCAAACGCACGCCGCAGGAAAACCAACGCCCGGCGGAACTGTTCGTCGTCCAACGACTCCACATAATCGGCCAATTGCTGCCACAGCGGTTGCCGAGCCAGCAGCGCGTATCGATTCCGCCGCGAGAGCCCTTCGAACCAACCGGCGCCGAGATCGGCCGGCGCACCGGGGGACAGTCGCCGCGAGACCTCGCGAGCCAACCGCGCGTTGTCGATCTGATCGCGCTCCAACAGCATTGCACATGCGTACCCGCTGAGCAACGGATTGCGATCATCGCTATCGCTTAAACCATGCAACTCAGCGATCCACAGCGGTTCGTCGACCAGATCGTGAAATTCGAGCGCGACGCGATTGAGGGCGTCGATCGACGCAATCAGATCACGGGCGGCGTCGTTATCGCAATTGGCGACCGACATCAGCACCAACGCTCCTTGCGCAAACAACGTTTCGATCAACGGACGCAGCGGCGCCGCGTCGAACTGGCGGACATCGCCATACTTTACCAGGCTGGCCAATTCAGCCGCCGCGCCGGCGACGGCGGTGAAGTCGCTCGATTCGGCCGCCAACGCCTGCAACCGCCCGCGAGCCTGGTCCATCGCCTCCATCATGCCACAACGACACGCGATCGCCACCGCCGAAGCGGCTTGCGCGACCGTTGTCGCTTCGTCCAACAGCGTCTTGAATTTGAAACCGGCGGCCAGTTCGATCGTCTCCCCCAACAGCACCGATTCGACTAACGTGATCTCCGATTCGGGCGTCCACTGCAACTCCCACTTCTCGCTCCACGTCGACGCCTGCTGTCGCGAGGCGACGGGGGACGCAAAGTTGATCTCCAGCAGATGCAGCCGATGCAGGAAGCTGGATCGATGCAGGTCCAAGAAAGCGGCCGCGGCGGTCTTCGCTCGACGGTTCTCTCGCAGATCGATCGACAACAACTGCCGAACCGCCGTCCGGTATTTGACTAACTTCAGTGCGGTCAACTGCTGAGTGAAGTCGGCTTGAATCGATGTCTGCGAGACGCCGTCGGGCAGGCTGCCGATCGCCGTCCCGACGTCGACTTGAGCCAGCGATTCGGCGACGCTCGACCGCTGGCCGTGTCCGATCAGCGTGACCGCTGCGTCGCGGAGATCGTTGAGCGTCGGTGCCATCCCCGCTTTTAAAGCCGACAGCGAATTGGCCAACCGAACCGCTTCGATCACCTCGGCCGTGGAGCGGTGCGTTCCGGCATCGCGCTGGTGCCGGACGACCATCGAAAGATAGCGAGCGGGCAGATGGGACAACTCGCGCGCCGACAACGCCTCCCACAACAACTCAAAATACGCGGGAGCTTCGTTCCCCGCGCCGTAGCCCGATTGGCTCGACAGTCGGAAGTACGAATAGGGCATCAGCGTTAGGTTGCTCTCCAGTCGCGGCAGCTGTTCCAATTCCTGATCGCTCATCGGCGGAAACTCTGCCGACAGCACCGGTGCGTGATAGGCACCGACGATCGCAACAATCTTGTCGGGCGCGACGCCACGATCGATCGCGGCTTGGATCTGCCGCCGCATGAACGCTTCGCGAACCAGATTCTCTGCCGCATCGGCCGCGGTGTCCGATTCGATCTCACGCAGATTGCGACCGAACTCCATCGATGTCTTGCGATACGAATCGAGACAGGTGTTGTGCTCGAAGTTCCGCTCCCAATAACTCTCGTAATGCTCTTCGCCCGCGAGGGCTGCCAGCTGTTGATACAACGAGCCACGCGAAACGATCGGTTCGATCGCCGGTTCGCCGACCGCCGGATCGTCGCTCGCGTCGGATGCCGCTGGCTCTGGCGAGACGGCATCGGGCTGAGCATCTTTTTTCGAAGCGATGATCGCTTCGGCGATCCGTCGATGTTCGCGATCTTGCAACCCGAGGAAGATATCGCTGCGCAAGTCGATGAACTCGCAATCGGCTTTATTTTCCTTGGCCCACAGGATCGCTTGGTACTCGGGGCTGTAGCGGGCCAGCGGGTAGACAAACGTTCGCACGGGGACCGAATTGGAGAAAGCGAGGATCCCAATCGGCGGAACCGTTCCCTTGCGAACGACGTCGTCCAACAGACCCTCCGCGTCGCAGGGGCCTTCGATCAGCACGACCTGCGGCTGCACTTGATCGAGGAATTGCCGCAGCTGCCACGCCCCCATCGGCGACAGATGCCGCACGCCAAAAACGTGGCAAAGGGAAGCCGTATCGATCGCAGACATTTTGTCTGGTGCCTTCGAAAGGGGGATGAAAACGCGGTCCTGATCGCCGCGATTGTTATACCACGGGCGGCCAACATTGGCACATTCCGTTCCCCCGATCGTCGTCGCGACCGATGCGGCCGGGCTGCCGTCATAGTCAATTAAATTGAGCGATGTTAAAATGCCTCGCCCATCGAGTTCGCGATACACCCAACGCACCGGCCCCTCCGTCCGCCAGGAAACATGATGCAAACCACTGTTAAGTCACCCGTAAATGATTCCACCGGCAACCTCTTGGACTTCGCCGACGGATTTGTGCGACGCCACATCGGCCCGTCGGACACTCACATCCAACAGATGCTGGAACTGCTGGGCTTCGATTCGCTGGATCATTTCTCCGACGCGTTGGTTCCCGAGGACATTCGGTTGACCCTACCACTGGACATTCCGTCGGCTCGCGGCGAGCACGAGTTCTTGGGTGCGTTGCGGGTGATCGCCGAAAAGAACAAGGTCTACCGTTCGTGTATCGGTATGGGTTACACGGGGACCGTTACGCCGCCGGTGATCTTACGGAACGTGCTCGAGAATCCGGGTTGGTACACGCAGTACACGCCCTACCAAGCGGAGATCGCTCAGGGACGGCTCGAAGCGCTGCTGAACTTTCAAACGATGATCGCCGACTTAACCGGCTTGCCTTTGGCGGGAGCAAGCTTGTTGGACGAAGCGACCGCGGCGGCCGAAGCGATGTGCATGTGCGTGGCGATCGCTCGCGATAAGAAGCGAGGATTCTGGGCGTCGGACGATTGCCATCCGCAGACGCTGGAACTGCTGCAGACGCGTGCCGACGGATTGGGGATCGACCTGAAGGTCGGCCCGATCGAAGAGATCGACTTCAACCACGGCCAAGGAGGACTCGGCGGGTTGTTGGTTCAATATCCAACCACCGACGGCCGAATCGAAGACTATGCCGCGTTGACTGCGCGGGCGGCCGAAAAGGGGTGCTTGGTCGTCGCTTCTGCCGACCTGTTGGCCTTGACTGTGCTGACGCCGCCTGGTGAATGGGGAGCGGATATCTGTGTCGGCAGCGCCCAGCGATTTGGCGTTCCGATGGGCTTGGGCGGACCGCACGCCGCCTTCATTTCGACTCACGAAGCCCATGTCCGCAAGCTTCCCGGGCGGATCATCGGCGTCTCGAAGGATCGCCAAGGCAACCGCGCGTTGCGGATGGCGATCCAAACGCGAGAACAACACATCCGCCGCGACAAAGCGACCAGTAACATCTGCACGGCGCAAGCCTTGCTGGCGATCATCAGTTCGTTTTACGGAGTCTATCACGGGCCGCGCGGCTTAAAACAGATCGCCGACCGGACGCATGCCTTCACGTGTGCGTTGTTGAAGGGACTCGAGCGACTGGGGCACTCGCGAACCAGCGACACACCCTTCTTCGATACGATCCGGATCCGGTTGGGCAAAGGGCGTGCGAGCGCGACGCGTCAGGTTGTCGATGCGGCGTTGGAGCGTCAGATCAATCTTCGCGAATACGCCGACGGCACGTTGGGCGTGACGTTGGACGAAACCGCCGACGCGGCGTTGGTCGCCGATCTGTTGGCCGCTTTCAACTTTGGCCACTACACCGGGTTCGATATCGACGACCTGCTGGCCGAAGCGGAAGCCGACGGCATGCTGTCGCATGGTGCACTGGCGCGGACCAGCGAATACATGACGCACCCGATCTTCAACGAACACCACAGCGAAACGCAAATGCTGCGGTACATCTTTAAGCTGATGCAACGCGATCTCTCGTTGGCACACAGCATGATCCCGCTGGGTTCGTGCACGATGAAGTTGAACGCGACAAGCGAGATGCTGCCGGTGACCTGGGCCGAATTTGGGCAACTGCATCCGTTTGCTCCCGACACGCAGTGGCGCGGCTACACGCAGATGTTCCGCGAACTGGAAAGCTGGTTGTGCGAAGTGACCGGATTCTCGGCGGTCAGTCTGCAACCGAACGCCGGTGCTCAAGGCGAATACGCCGGGCTGCTGGTGATCCGGGCGTACCACGAACACAACGCCGTCGGCGAGAACAAGCGGAACGTCTGCCTGATCCCCACCTCGGCGCACGGCACCAACCCGGCGTCGGCGGTGATGGCGGGAATGCATGTTGTGCCGGTCGCTTGCGACGCCAATGGCAACATCGACATGAACGATCTGAAAGCGAAAGCTGCCGATCATGCCGAGACGCTGTCGGCACTGATGGTCACCTACCCATCGACGCACGGCGTTTTCGAATCGACGATCCGCGAAGTCTGCGACGTGATCCACCGTCACGGCGGACAGGTCTACATGGACGGTGCCAACATGAACGCGCAAGTCGGACTGACCAGCCCGGCGATGTGTGGCGCCGATGTCTGCCATCTGAACCTTCACAAGACGTTCTGCATCCCGCACGGCGGTGGCGGTCCGGGAATGGGGCCGATCGGCGTGGCAGAGCAGTTGGTGCCCTTCCTGCCCGGCCACAGTGTCGCTCGCCCCGACACGGCGGGTGAATTTGCGATCGGTGCGGTCTCGGCGGCTCCTTATGGAAGCCCCAGCATCCTGACGATCAGCTACGTCTACATCGCCTTGATGGGAGCCGAGGGACTCAAGCGAGCGACGCAAGTCGCGCTGCTGAACGCCAACTACATGGCTCGTCGGCTGTCCGATAAATTCGACATCCTCTACACCGACAAAAACGGAAACGTCGCCCACGAGTTCATCGTCGATTGTCGCGAGTTCGACAAATCGGTGCACATCAGCATCGACGATATCGCCAAGCGTCTGATGGACTACGGATTCCATAGCCCGACGATGTCATTTCCCGTTCCGGGAACGTTGATGATCGAACCGACCGAAAGCGAACCGAAGGCGGAACTGGATCGGTTCTGCGAGGCGATGCTTGCGATCCGCGAAGAGATCGCAGCCATCGAGCGCGGCGAGATCGATGCGGAGAACAACCCGCTGAAAAACGCACCGCACACGTTGCAGATGATCGGCGGCGACCAGTGGCCACACCCGTACGGCCGCGAACAGGCCGCGTGGCCCAAGGCGTGGCTGCGGGATGCGAAGTTCTGGCCAACCGTGGGGCGGATCGATCACGCCTACGGCGACCGCAATTTGATCTGCTCCTGCCCGCCGATGGAAGAGTATCAATAGCGGTTGCCGTCCCCCCCTCCACATCGGCTGCACCGTGCGGTTACGCAGCAAAAAGTTGGATTGTGAGGCGGACAAGTCATTCTGAATGACAATTTCTTGATTATCCTTGACCAACCCTCGCCGATTTTATTCGTCGGTAGGGGTTCTTGTGTGCAAGAATTATAAGCCACAGCGGCCGCACGAAGCGGTTGGTTGCGGCCAGTCGTTAACTTCGGTTAGGCGACTGACTTGCGCACCCACGCTCACCTCAAGGATCTCTGTCGGCCTTGCGTTGCGATCCGGCAAGGAGTTTTCATCTTTATGGCTACCGTTGAACAATCGCCGCCGCCGGGCAAAGTCCGTCCGTCGCGAACCCTGCCGCTGAATCTGACCCCGTTCGAAGATTATATGATCTGGGACGATCGCCCCGAATATCCGATGACCTTCGTGGTTCAGATGGAATTTGCTGGAACGATCGATCACCCGGCGATCGAAGCGGCATTGACCGACGCCTTGGAGCGTCATCCGCTGCTACAAGCCATCGTGCAACCGGCCAAGGGGAATCGCGACTGCTGGGTCAACGCGCCGCAGCCGGAGATCGCGATCGATTGGGGCGACTTGGCCAAACCGATCGATCTGCCCGCTGGAGAAGCGATCGACGTGCGGAAGGATGTGGGGCTGCGGATCTGGATTCGCAGCGACGAAAACCAAGCCACCATCACGACTCAGTTCCATCATGCGACCTGCGATGGCATCGGCGCATATCAGTTCCTCGGCGACTGGCTGTGGTTTTATGCGTCCCACGTCGGCCAACCGATCGACGAACCGCTGCCGCCACTGGATGTCAAAGCGCTGCGTCAGCGGAACCGGAACAGTTTTGATGTCGAAAATTATCGCCTGCCCGATGGCAAACTGGACACCGCCGAAACGAAGGCGCTCGGCTGGCATTGCTTGACCGGCGTACAAGCCTTGGCCAAACCGCGATCACAGCAGGCCGAAGCGAATCCTCGAGCGTTGTTCCCCGGATTGTGCGGGTTTGAGTTCGACAAAAAGATCTACAAAGATCTCCGCCACGTGGCCGAGCGACGCGGCCAATCGACTAACGAATTGTTGATCGAACGGTTGTTGGTGACGCTGCGCCAGTGGAACCAGATGCAAGGAGATCGTGGCCGCCGCGATCTGTGCATCATGATGCCGATGGATCTGCGCGAGATCGAGAGCCGGATGGCGACGGCTGCGAATCTGGTGACCTACGCTCTGATCCGACGCAAACAATCCGAGTGCACCGAATCCGAAGCGTTGATCGATTCGATTCGCCAAGAGATGGTGATGTTGAAACGGAACCGGCAACGGACGCCCTTCATGAGCTTGATCGCCCATACGCAACGCTATCCCACCTGGTTGAAACGTTGGCTCGGTTCGCGGCGATGTCTCGCGACGGCGATCCTATCGAACACCGGCGACCCAACCAAACGATTCAGCGTCGCGTTCCCACGCGTCAAAGGTTTGCTGCAAGCGGGCAACCTGTCGATGACCGATATCGTTGGGGTGCCCCCAATGCGATCGGGCACGCGGCTGACGATCTCGATCTTCACCTACCGCCGCGTGCTGAAGATCTGTATGCGATGCGATCCGCACTACTTTTCGACGTCGCAAACCGAAGCGTTGTCGAATGAATATCGAGCGTCGATCCAACGGTTGCTGGATGCACCGGCGGAAGCTTAGCCTATCGGCAACATCCCACGCGTCGGCAATTGCGATTTAGTTGCTAAAATGCAGCGGTAGCAATTCTCCGCCACGCGACCGCTTGCGCCCCACCGGGTGCGAAGCGATCTTTTTCATACGGGATGTAAGGATATGGATTCGATGCCCTCGCCGACAACGGCTACGGTTTCGCTGACCCCAGGCCGATTTGTCGGCAAAAGTTTTCGACACCATTGGCGAATCAGCGCCGCGGTCGCGCTGGGCGTTGCCGCTGCCACCGCGGTGGTCACGGGAGCTCTATTGGTCGGCGATTCGATGCGGGGCAGCTTGCGCGAACTGACGATCGAACGCCTCGGTTCGATCGACTACGTCCTCTATCCGGGCCAATTTTTCCGAGCCGCCGCCGTCGATCCGCTCCGCAGCGACAGCGACCAACCGTTGGTCGATCGCGCGGTCCCCGCGATCTTATTTTCGCAAGCGGTCGTGGAAACCGATCGGTCTGCCAGCGACGTCGTTCGCCGCGCTGGGTCGATCCAAGTGATCGCGGCCAACGAAAAGTTCTGGGATCTCGATGTCGAAGGAGTCCGCCCCGACGTGATCCCCGAGGGAGACCAAGTGGTTCTGAACGCATCGGCTGCGGCGGAGTTGCAAGTCGACGTCGGCGATCTGGTGACGGTGCGACTTCCCGTCGAACAGGCGGTTCCAGCGGACAGCCCGCTGGGACGACGCGAGAGTGAAAGCGAAGGCTTGCCGCGATTGGAAGTCGTCTCGATCGTTCCCGATCGCGGGCTGGGACGCTTCAGCCTGCAGCCCAGCCAACAGCAACCGCTGGCGGCGTTCCTGCCGTTGGAATTGGTGCAAGATTCGTTGGATCGCGAGGGAGAAGCGAACGTGGTCTTCATCGATGCCGCCGGGACACAGGCGTTGCAACTGGAGTCGGCTCACGCGCAAGCTGACCAGATCGCCGCGGCGATGGCGCTACAGCTGAGCGACTATGGATTGAAGATCGAAGAGATTCGGCAGAGCTTCACCGACGCCGAGGGCAACGAAAAAGAGGTCTTCGATTATTACAGTCTGACCAGCGACCGATTGCTGCTGCCGACCGCGATCGCCGAAAGTGTCCGTGAGGAGTTGCCGGGAGCGACCGAGCCGGTGATGACTTACCTGGCCAACGCAATCGATCGGATCGACGATGAAGATCAGACCGCCGCGTCGGTTCCCTATTCGATCATCACGGCGATCGATTCGAGCGACGCGATGCCGCTGGAATTTGGCGACTACGATCCCAACGATCTCAGTTTGCCGGTGCCGGTCGTGATCAACGACTGGACCGCGGAACAACTGAAGGCTGCGGTGGGAGACAAGATTCGGATCTTCTACTTCGAACCCGAGACCTCGTCGGGCAAGGAGGTCGAGCGATCGTTCGACGCAGTCGTCAGCGGGATCGTGCCGATCACGCAGCCGCAGACGAAATACCGCCGCGGTCGGCCCCCGAAGTTCGACGAAGCCCCCACGGTCTATAACGATCCCGGGCTGACACCGACCGTGCCGGGAGTGACCGATCAAGATTCGATCGACGATTGGGACCTGCCGTTCAAACTGGAACGCCCGCGATCGAAGGATGACGATCTTTACTGGGACTATTATCGTTTGACCCCCAAGGCCTTCATTCCGCTCGCCGCCGGGCAGCGCTTGTTTGGCAGCCGGTTCGGCGATCTGACCAGTCTGAAGATTCGCAAGTCGGCAGTCGTCGATGTCGACGCGTTGCAAAAACTGGTTACCGAAGTGGCCGACCAAGATCGCGATCAGATCGGATTCGCCGTGATGCCGACGCGGGCGTTGCAGTTGGCGGCGTCCAAGGGGACGACACCATTCGACGCCCTCTTCGTATCGCTCAGCTTCTTTGTCATCGTCGCGGCACTGATGTTGGTCGCGCTGCTGTTTCGATTGGGGATGGAACAACGGGCCAGCGAATACGGGACGCTGATGGCCGTTGGGCTATCGGGCCGCTTGGTCGCGGGGATGGCGCTGCGCGAAGGGATCCTCGTCTCGCTGGTCGGTTCGGTGCTGGGCGTTGTCGGCGGGATCGGTTACGCGTGGCTGGTGTTATACGCCCTGCGGAACTGGTGGGTCGGCGCCGTGACGGTTCCGTTCTTGCGATTTCACTGGTCGCCGGTCAGCCTGATCGTCGGGATCGTGGCGGGAACGGCGATGGCGGCGGTCACGATTTGGTGGACCAGCCGACGGCTGCGTTCCAGCAAGGTATCAAGCTTGGTCGGCGGACATATCGACGAACTGCGAACCGAAAGCGGCCAGCGGCGGCGAAATTGGTCGGGGCCTGTGGCGATCGGATGTTTTGTCGTGGCGATGCTGACCAGCCTCAGCGCCGTCTGGCTGGGAGGCCAAGCTCAAGCGGGAGCGTTTGTCGGCGGCGGGATGATGCTGTTGGCAGCGATCGTGCTGGGCGTCTTTCATCGATTAACCAACACCAAGCCGCGACATGCGGCAAACCGCAGTTACAGTCTGTTCCGGATGGCGATGCAGAGCGCTCGACGCAATCCGCTGCGTAGCACGCTGTCGATCGGGCTGTTGGCGGTTGCTTGTTTCCTGATCGTATCGATGAGTGCGTTTCAGTTGTCTCCGAGCGACGAAGGGGTCGGCGGTTTCGATCTGATCGGGCAGACCGCGATGCCTTTGTATCGCGATCTCAGCGACCCGGCGATACGGGCGGATCTGATGGGGCGCGATGCCGAAGCGATCTCCGACGCCAAGATCTTTGGTTTTCGGATGAAGCCGGGACAGGATGCCAGTTGCAACAATCTGTACCAAGCATCGCAGCCGCAGGTCCTAGGTGTACCAGCTAACTTTATAAGTCGATTTAACGACCCCAAAGTGATGCCAAGATTTGGTTGGGTGGGGGCTGGCAGCGACAATCCTTGGGAGCGTTTGGAGGCGGAGGCCACCGGCACGGCGGAAGATCCGATTCCGATGGTCTTGGACCAAAATACAGCGATGTGGGCGTTGCAAATGTATGGTGGCGTGGGAGAAGTGAAGTCGTTTGAATACGTCGTCGGAAAGCCGCAATATTTTCAAGTCGTCGGCTTGATCGGCGGTTCGGTTTTACAGGGCTCGCTGTTGATCGGTGAAGCGAATTTTGAGGACGCGTTTCCCGAGATCTCGGGGTATCAATATTACTTGATGAAGGCCGACGGAATCGACGCCGATCAGCTGGCCGAAATCTTGGAGAACCGGCTGAGCGATTCGGGGATGGATGTCGCTGACAGCCGCGACGTGTTGGCTCGACTGTTGGCTGTGCAGAACACCTATCTTCGCACTTTTCAAGGTCTCGGCGCGTTGGGGTTGTTGCTGGGGACGTTCGGTTTAGCAACGGTACAGTTGCGCAGCGTGCTTGAACGTCGTGGCGAACTGGCCGTGATGCGGGCGACCGGTTTCAGCCGGAAGCGGCTGGCTGGGATGGTCGTTTTGGAGAACAGCGCGCTGTTGATCGCCGGGATTGGGTGCGGTCTGTTGGCCAGTTTCGCAGCGGTGATTCCGTACATGCTGATCGGCCAAGCAAAGCTAGGAATTGTGGAGCCGATCGTGATGCTGGGGATCGTCTTTGCGGTCGGCCTATTGGCCGCATCGGTGGCGGTTAAACAAGTGCTGCGGATGCCGTTATTGGAATCGTTGCGCGGGGCGTCGTGAGCCGTCTGGCAGCGGTGACGAAGGCTGATTTGAATGGCTCCGTCAAGCCGTCTCGGGCCGGTTGGACGACGGTGCTAGAATGGAGGAACTGGATTACAATATCCGCACTCGCTCCAATTCATTCCCTTTCTCGACGCACATTCAATTTGTTGATTGCGGCATCCGGCAAACCTGGAATTTCTGCAACACTGATTGCTATGTTTGATCCGAAGAAAGTTTAACATCGCCCCCCCGTTCAATCGCCTCCCCAAGGCTTCATGGTGCATCAACAACCGAGTCCAAACAAACCCGTAGTCGATTGTCTTTCCATGCCAGTCGAATTCGCACAACGTCTGCGAGTAGAGCTCCAGGATCGAGACTGTGGCATGGTTTGTTATGAAGATTCCGAATCGTTGTTGCTGCCACCAGCGATCGATCAGTATGGTTGTGTGGTGATCTACAATTGGTCCGATGGCCGCGAGTCGCTGGATTTGATTCGCCGTCTGCGAAGCCAGAGCGTCCCATCGCAGATGGTATTGGTCGTGGTGGAGACCGTGGCACCGATCATTGCCCGCGCCGTGCATTGCGGTGCGGTCGAGGTTTTGTCCGCGGATCAACCGCTGGCCGATCTTGTTGACGCGATCACCCATGCGGTGGAAATCGATCGCACGCAACGGCCGCAATCGATTGAAGCCTTGCGGCAGCGCGAACGGTTGGATTCGCTTTCGGACGGAGAACGCGATGTCCTGCGTCTGGTGCTCGAAGGCTTCCCCAACAAGGTGATCGCCTCGCGTTTGGACGTCAGTCAGCGGACGGTCGAAGCGCGGCGTCACAAGTTGTTCGTAAAGACCGAAACCACTTCGATTGCTGAATTGGTGCGTATGGTGGTCCGCTTGGAAGAGTGATCGGCAACTATCTCGCTAATAGTTGGATGAGCCGCTGGTCGGCCAATGAATCGATGCTCATGAAGGCTCGATCGTAGCGGTGCCCCGCGGTGTGTTCGCCAGGAACCGCGATCGCGCAGGCACCCGAATCGGCTGCAGATAGGCAACCGTTCTCACTGTCCTCCAAGACCAACATGTTTTCTGGTTGGATCTGAAAGCGATCGGCGGCGGAGAGATACATCTCCGGATGTGGCTTGCCTTGCGAGACATCGTCGCCCGTTAGTAAGAATTGCAACCGCGGGATCAGGTCGAACGACGACAGCATCTGTTCAGCGAAGTGTCGCTTGCTGCTGGTCGCCACGGCATACGGGATCGCTTCGTTTTCCAAATGCTCCAGCAGTTCAAACAGGCCTGGCATCGCGACCAGCCCGCCGGCCAAAAGGCCGCTGTACAGGTCGTCGCTCTCTTGCTGCAGGTCGGTTGGCGAATCGGACAACTGAAACTCGGAGATCAATACTGCGATCGCTTCCGGAGCAGGACGCCCCATCATTTTTTGCTGAATCTGCATCGTGAATTCAAATCCTCGACGCGCCAGCAGTTCGGTCCCGACTTGGTAGTACAATGGTTCGGTATCAAACATCAGCCCGTCCATATCCAGTGCAACCGCTTGGATTGGATGTGGCCAACCGGCACTGCCAGAATTGGAACGATTTGACATGTCTTTGGGGTCTCGCAATGGAGTTCGTATAGCTCAGGAGAGTAGTTCGGGAGAATATATTGCCGAAAATGCGCCGCATTGGAAAGCGGAGCCCTTCATTCCGATCACCGCGACGGAATTGAAAAACGTTCTGCTTTCCCACCCTTTGGCGGCGTCGAAGGCGGAGCATCTGCGTCGCGTATTCGAATCGCTGACATCGATCCTGAACCATGACTACCGAAACTTGCATCAGCAGCTGGAAACGCATTACTCGGTACTCGATCCGGACCGCGATCTGAAGCTGTTGACCGAACCGACTCCTGCCCAGTGTGACGCATCGCTGCGTCACATGCGAGGTTACTTGCACGATCTCTTGCGAGCGGCCAATTTCACGCAACTGAATCAGCAACAAATCCGCGGCGCGATCCAAACCTCCAGCGAGTGGGGGGTGCGGTTGCAGATCAATTTCGACATCTTCGAATCGATCGACGTCTATTCGCGAGGGGACATCGTGGGGATGCGGACGCGTCGGCTGTGGAAGTCGTATTGGAAGATGACCGAAATGGAAGTGCCGATCTACCAGCGGTTGGTTGCGGTTTTCAAACTCAAGCCCGATGCGAAACTGGCCGGTGCCCACGCCGGAGGCCAATACCATCGCGACCGCTTGCATCTATCGATGTTCAAAAACATCCCACAGGCCGATGTCGATATGTTGCTGCCCGGTTCAAGCATCCGTTTCAGCTGGCTTGATCGAACCAAGATCTTCGCGCCAACCCTGGGCGGGATTGGGGTCACGTTGTTCAAGATCCTCCGCGGTGCGGTCGTGATCGCGGCGACCGGTCTCGCAGCGGTGATGGGGGTGGCGGTGTTGATCATCGGGATCGTTGGATACGCCGTTCGCAGTGTCGTCTCCTACTTTCACACCAAAGACAAATACCTGCTGAGCATGACCCGCAGCCTCTACTATCAGAAGCTCGACAGCAACGCCGGGGTCATCTACCGCCTGTTGCAAGAGGCGCGGCAACAAGATCTGCTGGAATCGATCGTCGTCTACTTTGTGCTTGCGACCGCCAACGAACCGCTTTCCGAAGCGGCGATGTGCCAGCGGATTGAGTTACTGTTGAAGGAGCTGCTGGCAATCGAAATTCGATTTGATCCGTTCTCGGCGATGAAGCGACTGCATCGATTGGGGATTGTCTTGGACGGTGGCGGCGACACGGTCAGTGTATTGAGTCCTGAGACTTCGGTTCGACAGTTGGATCATTATTGGGATAATCTGATAACTTGTGATCGCACGTGGACGCCCGGGTAGAAAAGCTAGCAAACGAGATTCTGAGTGGATACCTCTCGAGAGGGGGCCGCCCTACAGTTTGCCTATTTAATTGCAAGCAAATTGAAGCAGTTACGATGCGGTGGCATGTTACGGTTCCCTCCGGATGGGCCCTCGGGGTTCGGCGGTTTTAGGTGTTTGCACGCATGCCAGATGCCGATGGGATGGACAAGCTGCGGGCGGTTGATGGCGGAAACAATCGTGTGTCGGCCGAGTGTCGTGTCAATTCATTCTGATGGATTGGCGACGTTAGTGACGTTGCGTGCCTCCGGTGAGATCTGTCTCGTGCCAGCCAGCCGATACCTAACCCCTCCAAATCAATGGCAGCTTGGCCGGCGGTTCGCCCGGACAACGGAGTTGATTGGAAAGCGATTTATCGAAACGCTGAAGGTGGTGATCAGTCTGTTGGCGTTGATTTGGGCCGTCTTTTTCATCGCTGCGAGCCCTCGATCGTGGACGCCGTTTACCCGTTTGGTGTTCGCGCGCCAGCTGTTGTTCACGGCGGTGGATGGTCTGTTGGTGGCGATGCGAATTTCCGCCGCGGTGGGTGTGTTAGTGATCGTGCAGACCGCGATGTGGTTGGACGCTGTGGGAGCAACGACCGAAGGGATCACGCCGGTGCTGTGGAAAGCGGTGATCCATGAGATCGCCCCCTTGATCGCCAGCCTGGTCGTGATCGGTCGCAGCGGGATCGCGATCTCGACCGAACTGGCGACGATGCTGGTCAGCGGCGAATTGGAAGTGCTTGAATCCCAGGGCATCGATCCGATGACGACGCTGATCATGCCACGCGTTTTAAGTGTCACGCTAAGCGTGTTTTGTCTGGCCATTGTCGTCGCCACGACGATGTTGGTCACGGGCTACATGATCGGTTGGTTGGTGGGCGTGATTCACATTCCGTGGGCCAACTTTTTGGAGAAGCTGTTGTATGAAGTCAACGTATTGGACTTCGTGTTTTTTGTCCCCAAGACGATTGTTGCTGGGGCCTTTGCCGGCGCCATTTGTTGCGCCGATGGTTTGACGGTGCGTGGCACGATGGCGGATATTCCGCGGATTGCCAGCCGCAGCGGAATCCATGCGATGACGGCGGTGTTTGGTGTCTCGGCGATCATGTCGATCTTGATCTATGGACGCATCTTGGTCTTTAAAATCCTCTGAGCCCGATCGATGAGTAAACACGCAACACGCACCATCGTCTCCGCGGATGCCAAACCGCGTCGCAAGGTCTTGGTTTTGGAGAACCTTACGTTTCGCGATTTGACGCGTCAGTCGTTGACGCTCCGCAATGCAAATTTGACAATCTGCGAGAACGATTTGGTCACCATCGGCTTACCACCTTCGATGGAATCGCGCGCGTTCACGTCGATGTTGCAAGGCCTTCGAATGCCTCAGGACGGACGTGTACTCTACGATGGCAACGATTGGTCGGGCGAAAATTATGTCTTGCATGATCGAATGCGCAGCGAAATCGGACGCGTCTTCGATGGCAAGGCGTGGGTCGAAAACATGAACATTTATGAAAACGTCGTACTGGCTCAGCGGCATCACCGCAATCGACCACTCCACGAATTGGACCATGAGATCCAGTACTGGTCGCGTCGCTTTGGTATCGAACCGATGAACAGTCAGCGTCCCGCGTTTGTTGGCAAGACGTTCCTGCGTATATGCGAGTGGATTCGCGCGCTGATCGGTTCGCCGCGATTATTGTTGTTGGAACATCCCATGCGTTCGGTCCCCAGTTCGCGGTTCGAATCGTTGATACAAGCGGTGGTTTCCGCGATCGAAGCGGGGGCGGCGGCGTTATGGATTGCCCCCGAAAGCGATCTTCCGCGTGATCAATTCCCGCCATCGACACGCCATTTTTGCGTGCGTGAATTTCAATTAAGCCCGGTAGGATGAGGTTGCTACGATGAACGATCCCTATCGGTTGCGGTACACGAATCAATTGGTGGGCACCTTCTTGTTGGTGGTGCTGCTGTTTTCGTTAGTTGTTTCGTTTTTGGTGTTTCGCACCAAAGACTACTTTGCAGAGAAAGACCTGTTCTGGATCGACGTCCCTCAGCATGCGGTCGATGGTTTGCAGAAGGGTTCGGAAGTCGTGATCTTGGGCGAGCGTGCAGGCGACGTCGAAAGCATCCGCTACATCGACGGTACCAGTAATATTCGAGTCATCTTGGCGATCCGCCGCGAATACAGCAAACAGGTCTTCGAGTCGTCGACCGTCGCGCTCGAACGTCGCTACGGAGTCGGTGCGCCGCAGTTGGTGATCCGTCGCGGCATGCCAGCCGATGGTGTCTTGAAACTACTGCCGCCGAGCAGCCGGATCGTCAACTTTGAAGCCGAAGAGGATCGCTTGGATCAGCTGGCCCGCGAAGTCCAGTCGGTAAGCGCATCGATCAATAAGATTCAAGTGAAAATGGATCCCACGCTGGATAAGATCGGCAAGTCCGCAGAGACCTTGGATACAGGAATTCAGGAGGACGCGTCGCCAGCGTTCCGCACGATGGGGGAAGCGTCGGCATCCTTCCAGCAGACGAACGAACAGCTGCGCCCCGAAGCCTCCCAAACGATGCTGGAAATCCGGCAAGCGACGAAAAATTTGGACCAACGGATCACGCAGCTTACGGAGAAGATTGAACTGCTGGTCGAGGCCGATATGCGCGATACGCTGCAGGGTGTCCGCGACACCAGCAACGATGTCAGCGATGCTGCCGGGAGCGTTAAAACGACCGCCACCGATGTCAACACCGATGTTGCCAAGACGCTTGTTGAGATTCGTGAAGCCGCTGACAAGATGACGCGTTTGGCCGACGAAGCACGCGATGTGGTCCGCGTCGTCCGCAAGGAGAGCGAAGAGCTGCCCGGGACGGTCGAGCAGTTTAATTCGACGGTCGGCAACGCGCAGGACATGGTAGGCGAAATCCGCAGCCATTGGTTGCTTCGCCGCTACACCGATCAATCGACCAGCACGCGGCAGCTCTCGCCGTCGGGAATCCGAGCTGGAGGTTCGCCGTGATCGCAGTTGCACCGCAACCATCCAAACACGCCGCCGCCGCGATCGTGGGGATTCTGATCTGTGGACTCGGGATCCTGGCAGGATGCCGCAGCGGTGGTGCGCCGCAGCGGAAGATCGATCCCCAGTTGAAAAACCATGCCGAGGCGGCGACGGAAGCTTTTGCCGAGGGGCAGCTGGAGGATGCGGTCAAACAGTATCGCAAAGTGATCCGCCGCGCCTGGGCGATGGACGATCCACTGGAATCGGGCAACAACGCATACAACATGGCTGCTGCGATGACCAGCATGTCACGCGTCGCGGAGGCTCGCGATTGGTTGGTCGATGCCCGCGTGGAACTGTTTCGGGCGGGCAAACCGGATGGCAACACCTGGCTGTTGGAAGCGAAGATCGCGCAGAACCAATGTCGCTTCGACGAAGCGGCCCGCATGATCCAGCGCGCTTCCTGTTCCGAACCTCCCTGCGAAGGGGATTCGGGCGATTGTTTGTGTGGCCCGCATGATCCGTGCGAGGGCAGCTGTGCCGCACAAATTCCTTGCGTCGGCGAGAAGTTCGAACAACGGAAACAGAAGGTCGATTGTGAGCAGACGTTCCAAATCCAAATCCACTTGGCCCAGGCCCGTTGGTACGCCGAACAATACGACCTGCCCAATGCGCGATGCCATTATCAGGCAGCCTGCGAAAAGGCTGCGGAGATCTGCGACTTTGAACTGCAAGCTGAACTGCAAAGCGTTGCAGCGATGATCCACCTGGCTTGCGGACAATTTTTGCAAGCGGGTTGGCATCTCGATCTGGAGGCGAAAAACCTTCGACTGGCTGGCAACTATCGCGAGATCCCGCGCGCTTTGGAATTGGCATCGGCCGCGTATGCGCAGGCCGCTCGTCCGGCGCTAGCCGCCGATCGGTTGTGCCGTGTCGCCCGGATCTGGTACGGCCGCGGGAACATCAATCGATCGTGGAAGTATGTGAAAGACGCGATTCCAATGGCAGAGATGTCGGGCTCGGCAAGCACCCAGATCCGGCTGGCCCTGTTGGTGCATGAATTGCGGCAAGAGATCGATGACACGACAGACAACGATCCCACATCCCACGGCGATTCGGCTCTCACGCCCGAATTGGCTAGGCTCGACGCGCCGCAAGAAACCGATCCTGCCGACACGAAGGTTCACCCCGCCGATCCCATCCAAGAAGCGGATTGGCTGATGCTGGAAGGCCCCAAAAAACAAGCCTCGGCAGTGATCGAGCGTTTGGCCAATCAACGCCTTCTTCACAGTGACATCTAGAACGGTTGCGTGAGCCGCCTGCCGTTGCAGGATCGCAACATGCAGCGGCTGGAGGCCGCGGGTACAATCTCGGAATCTGCCCCACGCCCATCGCTCCATCGGGGGCGTTGGCAATTCCTCTTTTGGCCGCCGAAAGACCTTGCCACGGATACGGGGCGTCGCCGTTTAGATGTTTTGAACATGCAATGATTCGTGCCGTCGCAACCTACTTCGCTGCCGTGTTTGGTATTGGATTCGTCCTGGGGCCGATTCGTGAATGGGTGCTTGTTCCCCGTGTTGGAGCACGGAACGCCGAACTCATCGAGTTTCCTGTGATGGTTGTCGCAATGCTGCTCGCTGCACGATGGCTTGTTCGACGCCATCGTCCGCTTTTAACTCGAACACGCTGGTTGTTCGTTGGCATGGCTGCGGCAACTTTGGTGTTGGCAGCTGATGTTGCGGTGGGTGTTTTTCTACGTGAAATGACCCTCCGCGCCATCTTGCTGCAGCGCGATCCAGTGACCGGGCTCATCTACTACGCTCTTGTCATCCTCTTTGCTCTGCTGCCTTGTTTGCTGCAAAGCTTCATTTGTCCCGTCGAACCAAAGGGCACCTCCATGCCACGCTCCGAGCCAGACGGCGGATAGTCATCCGATGGGCAAACGTGGTAGCGGCGAAGTCGTGCAATCCCATTCACGTGGGCCGATGGTTGGTGACGTTGTTCGACGTGCCCGTGCCGCCTTAGAATTGCTGCAGCAGCATACTTTTATGGAAGAGCCGATGAAGAATAATCCATTGCCGCGGTTGGACAACGATCTGAAGTTGCGAGATCGCATCCTGCCGTTTTGTCGACTGCAGCCGGGCGAAGTCTGGGACGATCCGGATGGCAAGCATCGCATCGCCTGCCGAGATGCGACGGACACCGACGCGGTGACGGACCTTGTTGGCAATGCGCTCCCGACCCTTGCCATTCACGATCCGCCGTACAATCTCGTTGCATTTGAGCTTCGTACGGTTGGCGAATTTGTGGCTTGGTGCCGCAAATGGATTGGGAATACCACCGAGGTGTTGGCGTCCGATGCATCGCTCTACGTCTGGCTGGGGGCGGATCAGAACAATGGTTTTCAGCCCTTGCCCGACTTTATGGTGATGATGCGCGACTTGCCTTACAGGTCGCGCAGTTTCGTTACGATGCGGAACCAGCGTGGCTACGGAACGCAAAAGAACTGGATGGCGGTTCGGCAAGAACTGCTGTACTACACCAAAGGCTCACCTGTCTTCAACGTCGAGGCGGAATACACCGACATCCCGAAGATTTTGCGAGGTTACTACAAGGATGTGCAGGGGAAGAAAACGGAAAACCTTGAACGCAGCAAATCCGAGAACATCCGCGCCGGGAACGTTTGGGTTGATATTCAGCAGGTGTTTTATCGGATGGATGAAAACGTATCGGGGTGCTACGCCCAAAAGCCTTTGAAGTGCATCGAGCGAATTGTCGAGGCAAGTTCCAGACCTGGCGATGGCGTTGTGGACTTCTTCGCGCACTCCGGTGCCACCCTGATCGCCTGCGAAAAATTGGGGCGACGTTGCATCACCACGGACACCGATCCGATTTATGCCGAAATTTGTATTCGACGATTGGAGCGTTATCGGGAAACGGGGCGTGAGGGATGGCAGAACGGCCATCCATTTGAAAAGGAAGTTCCCCGTCTTTCAGAGGATTGGGACGCGAGCGAAACGAGGGACGAGCCATCACAAAGTCTTCGATCCTAATTTTGGCATTCCAATGGGCCGTTTGAAGCGTTCGGGAAACGACTCGTTTGGGCCTTTCGAAGTATCGGTAACGACGTTTAACGACGCGCTGCGAGTCCCTGAGGGGGGATAGCATTGCATTGACCCGCAGGGAGCCGCGGAGATGACTTGCAATTTCTGAAGCCGACAATGCCTGAGCCCCTGTCCGGAGCTAGATCGAAGCCCACTCGATTGACTATACTTTTGTGACCTCTTCGGAGCCGAGTGACGTTGGTATATTGGATTGTTCGGTTCTTTCACGATGTTGTTTTCCCACAGAGCAAGTCAAAATAACGTTCTGGATGGTCGCGATACGTCGGCGACGAACCAGCCCGTGATCCAGCCTCGCCTATGCAAAGGTGAGGAGGAACGTTGTTTTGGGCTGCTCCCTACCGTACGAAGTTTGCATGCCAAATATCCTGGTCATCGACGATGACCGAACCATTCTGTTGCTCGCCTCGAAGGCCCTCGAACCGTTTGCTCAGGTGACGACTGCGGCGTCGGGACAAGCGGGGTTGGAGCAACTGCAGTCGAAGTCGTTTGATGTTGTGTTGCTGGACATCCAGTTGCCCGACCGCAGTGGGATGGCGATCTATTGTGAGATCCGCGCTCACGACCGTCGGTTGCCGGTGATTTTTATGACCGCCGATGCGGGCAGCCAAACGACGATCGAAGCGATGCAGTTGGGAGCGTTCGACTACATCGCCAAACCGTTGGCGGTCGAACCGCTGCAAAAGTTGGTCAACAAAGCGATCGAGCAGCGCAAGATGAGTAGCGTTGCGGTGGCGATCGCTGCCGACGATAAGCTGCCCGATGAATCGAGCGAGCTGTTCATCGGCAAGAGCCAACCGATGTTGGAAGTTTTTAAGTCGATCGGTCGGGTCAGCAAGCAGGATGTTCCTGTTCTGATCCGTGGCGAGAGTGGTACCGGTAAGGAACTGGTCGCCCGCGCCCTCTTTCAATACAGCCATCGCGATCAGGGGCCGTTCCTGGCGGTCAATTGTGCAGCGCTCCCCGACAACTTGTTGGAAAGCGAATTGTTCGGCCACGAAAAAGGGGCCTTCACCGGCGCCGAAACGCGTCGGATCGGCAAGTTCGAACAATGCAACGGCGGAACGCTGTTCCTCGATGAGATCGGCGACATGGCGGCGTCGGTACAAGCCAAAGTTTTGCGGGTTCTGCAAGAGCAGCGGTTTGAACGCGTCGGCGGCAACAAAGAATTGCAGACCGATGTGCGGATCATCGCCGCCACCAATCGTCCGTTGGAAAAGATGGTCGAAGAGGGAGAGTACCGCGAGGATCTTCTGTATCGGCTCAACGGCGTCACGATCGATCTACCGCCACTGCGTCAGCGGTCGAGCGATATCCCGTTGTTGGTGCAACACTTTTTGACTCAAGCGAAGCACGATCTGAACAAGCCCGATCTCGAAGGGATCGCTCCAGAGACGCTCAGCCTGCTGAACGCGTATCGCTGGCCTGGCAACGTCCGGCAACTGCGAGCGGTAATCCGGCGATGCGTGCTCGATTGCGTGATGCCTGTCATCGTTCCCGACGTGTTGCCAAAAGAACTGACGGCGCCGAGCGCTTCGAATGAACCCGTGACCGTTGAAGAAACGTCCGGCGAAGCGGCGGTGGAGAAAGCGGATGACTCAGGCGTCTGCGGATCCAAATTGCCAGAGTTGGTCGAGCGATTGTTGCGAGACAAATCGACCGATGTCTATGCCCAGACGATTGAGTATCTGGAACGCTTTGTCATCTTGCGCGTCTTGCAGGAGACGGGTGGCAACCAGAGCCAAGCGGCTGAGATTCTTGGTATCACGCGCGGCAAGCTTCGCGACCGCGTGATCACCTATGGAATTCAACTCTATCGCGACGTCTCGGCGAACTGATCGTCCAACCGAAGGTTGTTGTCGTCGACATCGCTCCGCTGCCACTCAGGCTTTGGGGTGATCGTGGGTCGCGACGACTTCGCTGTTGCAACGCTGCGATCGGTAGACGACTCGCAGTCATTCCATGATGTTGCGTCTATGGTGCTGCGGTTATCAGCAGGTTGCCGGTCCTCGCGGTGCCTTACCCCGTACAGGATGCACGGGGGAGAAGACTCCCCGTTGGGGAGGGCATCGATCGGGCGATCGACCTCGTGGCGATGCGGTTCACGCAGGGCCACGATTCGAATCGATCGCCGGTCATACCACGGGGCCGCGGCGACCTGCGATCAGGCTGATCACGAACAGTACCAGGAAGACGACGAACAAGATCTTGGCGATACTTGCTGCGGTACCGGCGACAACTCCAAAGCCCAGAGCTCCGGCAATCAATGCGATAATCAGAAACGTTAAAGCCCAGCCTAACATGGCGATCTCCAAATGGTTTGAGGAACAGAAAGGTGCGAACGATGGTTGTGAACAACAACAGCCACTCGTTTCGCTGAAGGGAACGGTAACGCGATTGTCGTGCCAATCGCGTCGATAGCTGAAATCTGCTTCTTTTCTCCCCGCCAGCTCGCAAATGCTGAACGGTCAGCGTCCGCGGTGGCTTCAAATCGCGCTCTTCCGCTCACCCAACCTAGGGTGCACCGCTTTCTAGGTGCCTTCCTCCCCTTTGCGGCAGCGATTCCGTTGCGTCGCTGCGGTGCGGCACCCTATTTGCTTTCTCCACACGCTGACTCTTCCCAGGCGGAATGCCGCCGGGATGCGTGTCGTCGATTGCTGTCTTCCTTCCACAGCTCGATTCTGTTCCTTTAACAATTCAACCAACGGCTTCGATCCGATGCGATCCTTTTATTGTCAGTGTGGCGGCACCCTTTTCTTCGGCAGCGTTTGCTGCGTCGCTTGCAACCGGCCCACCGCGATGTGCCCGCATTGCAACGCGGTCCGTTCGATGGCGGTTGCCGACGACGGGGTGTTGGTTTGTGATCACTGTCACCACGAGTGCCGGATGTGTTCCAACGCGACGCAGCACGCGGTCTGCAACCGCGGAGTCGACGCGGTGTCGGAACATACGCTATGCCGCTACTGTCGACTCAATTCCGTCGTTCCCGATCTCTCGGTGGATGACAATTTGTTGAAGTGGAAGCGGCTGGAGATGGCTAAGCATCGCGTGCTGTTCGATATTGAAAGAGTGGGCTTGCCGATCGTTAGCGAGACCGAAAACGGTTCAGCCGATGGTCGGCCGGTGTTGCAATTCGAGTTCAAGTCATCGGCGGTCAAGCCGGTTTCGACAGGCCACGCCGATGGTTTGATCACGATCGATATCGCCGAAGCCGACAGCGTGCATCGCGAGCAGACGCGGGTGGAATTCGGCGAGCCACAGCGAACGCTGGTCGGCCATTTCCGCCACGAACTGGGGCACTACTATTGGCAATTGTTGGTGGAACCAAACTGTCTCGACGACTTTCGGTCGCTGTTCGGCGACGAACGCAAGCCAACCTATGCGGAGGCGCAGAAGCGGTATTACGCCGACGGTGCGATCCCGAATTGGCAAGAACGCTTCATCTCCGCATATTCCACGATGCATCCTTGGGAGGATTTCGCCGAGACCTTTGCCGGTTACATGGATATCGTGGCGGTCGTCGAAACCGCGCGACACTTCGATCGCACGCGCGTCACCGCCGACGGCTCCGACTTCGACCAGATGCTAACCGCCTACCGCGACATCGGGATCGTTGCCAATGAGTTCAATCGCGACATGGGGCTATTGGATCTCGTCCCCGAGATCCATTCCGATGCTATCGTCGAGAAGCTGAAGTTTATCGATGACCTGCGGCTGGCGGTGCAGAAAGAGTTGGTGTGACACGTCGGCGTGCTGCCGAACTCGCGGTCTGGTCGACCGGTTGGGGAGGAAGGTGAATCCTTCGGCTGAGAACTGGCACAAACCTAGAAAGCTCTCGTTTCAACTTCAGATTTCGGTGCTGATCCGTGACGTGGGAAACGCGTTATATGTCGAGGCTGCATAACAGTTACTGACATAGGCACGAAGGCACTGAGGGGGGAAGGCTGTGGTTGAAAATGAGATTGGGACGATCGTAGTGGATCGTGCCGTGAAGTTGCATCAATCTCTGGGGCCGGGATTGCTGGAGACCGTTTACGAAGCTGTCCTTGCAAAACAGTTTGAGCGAGCGGGACTAACCGTCCAGCGGCAAGTGCCGGTTCCGATCAAGTTCGATGGACTTGTGTTTAATGAAGGATTCCGCGCTGATCTCATCTTGGAAGGGCTTGTGATCGTTGAACTCAAATCGGTGGAGAATATTCATCCGGTCCACAAGAAACAGCTACTCACCTACCTGAAATTGACCAACCTCAAGCTCGGTTACCTGCTCAACTTCGGCGACGAATTGATGAAAACCGGAATCACCCGAGTCATCAACGGTCAGCTCTAACCCCCTCTCTCAATCGCCTTGCCTTCGTTTGAGGATTCTTTGCCTAGGAAGAATCTCTCACGGAGGCACAAAGGCACAGAGAAAGGCAATGGGCTATTGGAAAGAATGGCGCGTGGCAGGAGTCGATTAACTGATGGCATTGATTAAGAAAAGCTTTCCAGTAATTCGCCGACTTCTCTACCGTCAGCCGCATTAAACCTCCGTGCCTTAGTGCCTCCGTGAGAAACTTCTTTTCGTTTACAAAGGGCTCTCACGGAGGCACAAAGGCACAGAGAATGAGGTGTCACCGAGGCGAGCGTGCGGTCGGGGTGAACCGGGCAGTGTTACGTGTTGCTCCGTTCAAATTCAGGTCCGACGAACATTTTGATCGCTGCGGGCATGACTTGAAATTCGACAGGTTCCTGTTCGATGACTTCGCCGTCGAGGGTGAACCGCATCGCCGGTTCGGAGCGCAGCGTCAGGCGGCTCGCCTTTTGGAAGAGGATCTGTTCGCACTCAAGGAAGTTGCCCAGTAGATTGCCGGCGATCATCTCCAGCATGTCGGTGGCGTCTCCGTCGCGGATCAAGATCACATCCATCAGGCCGTCGGCGGGGGAGGCTTCGGGAGCGACGACGATATGGCCCGCATTGGTCTTCCCGTTTGCCACCAAGACCGCCCAGGAGTCGAAGTCTTTGATCTCGACGCCGTCGATCTCCGCCGCGATCTGGAAGCTTTTCATATCCGTCAGCACACCAATCGCCCCGCGCAGGTAACTGAACGCGCCCCAACGCGACTTTAGTTCATCGGTTAGTTCCTCGGAAACCCGGACGCAGTTTCCACCGGCGGCGACGTTCGCATAATACTGCTCCAGCCCCTCGCCCCGGATCCGGATCACGTCGATCGCGACCGAACGGCCGCTGGAGATCAGACCCACCGCTTGATCGATGTCGTCGGGGATCGCCAGTGTGCCAGCGAAGTCGTTTGCGGTTCCCAGTGGGACCACCGCCATTTGGGGCCGTCGCGGCGGATCGATCTGCATCAGGGCGTTCACGATCGCGTTGACCGTACCATCTCCACCAGCTGCGATCACCGTGTCGCCGCTGCCTCGCAACGATTCTTCAATCGTCGACCGCAAGTCGATCTTGCGGGTCAGTTCGACGCAACGGGTTCCGTTGGCGTCCAGTGCGTTTCGCAATCGTTCGATTTGCGCGGCTCGACCGGAGCCTTGATTCCAGATCAACAGATGACTCATATTGTCCTACATGAGCAGAGAGTAAGGGGAGAGCGTTTGTGCGAGGTGAGTTTTTCAGCAAGTCGCTGGTGACGTGTCGTTGGCGGTTTCCTTGATCGCTTCCTGAACAACCGCAGCCAGATTGCCTTCGGTCTGCATCGTCATCCGCTGCCGATCGGCGCCACAGCCGTCGCGCACGACGTTTTGGACGAAGGCTTCGACACACTCGCGGTCCCCCGAGGTGGCCAGCGCGGGAGCGATGTATTCGAGCAGTCGAGTCGCCGATTCGGTCGCCGTGACCTTCTCGCAGGTCAACGGATCCAGCAAATCAGCGCTGACGCCATAACGTGCCGCATGCCAGATCGCAAACGACAACAGGTGCGATCGGATCGGCGGATACTCTCGCCCCGCATGAATGTCGTCGCAGGTTTGCATCACCAAAGCGCGTATGAGTCCCACGTATCCGACGCAGTGCTGAAGCGAAGTGATCACGTCGGCGCATCGGTATTCGATCGTTGGTACTTTGACCGACAGTCGGATATCCCAATAGATGAAGCTTTCGTCTTTGATCGCTCCCGATCGGGTCAGTTCGCTCAAGCAGGCTTCGTAATCCGCTAGATCCTGGAAGTGAGGCGGTGCGCCCGCCATCGGCCACTGCACCCAGACCTCGCGGCGATAGCTGGCGTAACCGGTATCCTGGCCGTTCCAGAAAGGAGAGTTGGCTGTTAACGCTTGCAACAGGGGCAGCCATCGCCGGGTCTGATTCATCACGTGCAGGCCAAGTGTCTTGTCCTGCATGTCGACGTGGACGTGACAACCGAAAATGAACAGCGATCGGGCGATATGTTGGAACTGTTGCCCCATCGATTGGTACCGAAACTTCGGTGTTAAAGTTTCGGATTCGGGCAGCGGGAAGGGGTTGGTCCCCGCCGAAACCAACGCCGCTCCCGTGCTTGCCGCCGCATCGATCAACAGCTTGCGCACCTTCTGTAGATTCTCACGCACCTCGTCGAGCGTCTCGCAGACATTCGATGCCATCTCGATTTGGTTCAGATGCAGTTCCCGTTGGATGTCAGCATCGGGCTCGCGTCCCAACTGGCGCAAGACCTCGCTGCATTTTGGAATCAATCGCCCCGAAGTCGGGTCGACCAACTGATATTCTTCTTCGACGCCAACGGCGGGAACTTTAGATCGGCTGAAGGAAACCATGGAAACTCACCAGCAAAAGGAATGATTGGTCGAACCGAGGGTTCTAGGTCATCCTCGCTCGCCGGGCGAGCTGAGGCATTGAAGACGGACCGTCACGCGGTTTCCAACACCGCATTGCTTCCGGCGTCAGCGGAGATCGAACGCTGCCAAGGCAAGCACGGCGGCGCCGTAGGGGAGGGCCGTTTCATCGATGTCAAACGTCGGAGTGTGCAGCGGTTGCTGGCCGATCTCGATCCCCGCGACCCCGATCCGCATCATCGCGGCGGGGACCTTGGATCCAAAAAAGGCGAAGTCTTCCGCCCCCATGCTCGGTTGGTCGATTTGGTGCACGTTCTCTTCTCCGACGATTCTTGCCGCCGCGATTCGGAACGCCGCGTCGATCAAAGGATCGTTGATTACCGGTGGCGTGTGCCGTCCGTAGGTTACTTTTACCTCGACGGGGTACCGCAACTGAAGGGCTTGCGAGATCCGATCGATCTGATCTTTCGCGTGATCGGCCGCCTCCAGCGACAGCGTTCTCACCGTTCCACTTAGCGACACCTTCGCTGGAACAATATTCGCCGCCGCCCCGGCTTGGATCTGCCCCACATTGACGACAATCGGATCGCGGGCGTCGTAGGAGCGAGGTAGTCGGGAGTAGAGCTCGTGAATCCACGCCGCCGCGGCACCCACGGTGTCGCCTGTCAAATGAGGTCGTGCCCCGTGGCCGGCTTTTCCCGTCAGCTCCATTTCGAAGACGTCGCAGCCCGCCGTGAATGCGAGATCGCGAAAGCCAAACGTGCCGACGTTACGCGACGGGTCGACGTGTAACGCGATCGCACAGTGAACCTCTTGCAGCGCGCCCGCATCGATCATGTGGATGCCGCCGGTGCTCGTCTCTTCGGCAGGTTGGAAGATGGAGCGGCTGGCGAAGGTTGCTGGCAACTCACCAGCGTCGCGCATCTGCTTCAAAATCGCGGTCGCTCCCCAAACCATCGTTGCATGAGCGTCATGGCCGCAAGCGTGCATCACCCCTGCGGTTTGGCTCGCGTAACAAGCTTCCAGTTGCGTTTGCAGAGGCAGTGCGTCGATGTCGCCTCGCATCGCGACCCGCCGTCCAGGCAGCGGACCACCTCCGTCGATGTCGGCCCAGACGCCGCGGCGTCCTCCGGCATATTGAGGTGTTAGATCGAGTTCGGCGATCCGGTCGGCGAGATAGGCCGTTGTCGCAAACTCATGCTCCGACAGCTCGGGAGCCTGATGTAGCGACCGTCGAATCTGCCGCATTCGTGGCGAGAGTGTTTGAGCTCGCTGCAGCACGGGGCGGCTGATATCGGTTATTTCAGTTACCATCGTACACCGCCTGTCTGGCGTGAGGTGTGAAGCAATGGAACGTCGATTCGAGAGGGCATCGTTTGTGTGTCTTCATTTTCGTTGTCGCAGCGGTCGGTAACAACCGTTAGTTACCTTTGCGATGAAACACAGATGCAAACCGTGTGCCGGTTTTATCGCAACGCGAACCGTCGCGCGACCAACCAGCAACCCACGGCCCAAACGAGACCGGCAGCCCAGCCAGCGAGAACATCGCTCGGATAATGAACGCCCAGGTAGACACGGCTGATTCCGACCAGTCCGGTCGCCAGCACGGCCAGCCCGAGCACGTAGACTCGCACCCAGAAATGTTTCAACACTGGTGCCAACAGGGCAGCCAGAGTTAGATACACGACCGCCGACATCATCGAATGGCCGCTGGGAAAGCTGCTCGTATAAACTTCTGCCAGGTGAGGCACGATGTCGGGGCGCGGCCGAGCGAAGAACTGTTTCAGCAACGAACTGACGATGATCCCTCCGATTGTGGAGACCAGCAATACGACCATCGTTCGATAGGCTCGGTGGATCGCCAGGAATCCGGCAGCCGCCGCAATTAACATCGAAAGAACCGACACGCCGCCGAGCCCCGTGATGTCGCGGCCGACCTCTCGCATCCAGCGGGGGCCAATCGGTTGCGTCGGATCATCCGCTTGTCGCATCGATCGGACAACCCAGCGGTCGAAGTCTCCGGTGCTCCCCTCGTTGACCTCGTCGGCCAATTCGATAAATCCCCAACTGACCGCCACGACCAACAACAACGCGATCAGAACGATCGGTTCGCGACCGCGCACGTATTTGATTCCTGAGGCGGTCCAAGAACGCAGATGTCGCGGAGCGTTACGGAGCACGGAATGCGTATCCTTTGATGGATTGTCTGCGGTCGAGCATTAGTCGTCGCTGGAAGCCGCGGCGGGATTTGGGGCGATCGTCTCTAGGCGACCAAGCTGGGATAGCTTTGTTTGGCAGAACCGTGCGCGATCACGCGCCGCTTGGCACCGCGAACGGGATAACCATCGGCTTGGGGGGCCATGCTTCCGCGGCGCCAATGGCGACCAACTCTAATCTCGGTGCTTCGTGCGGGAGCACAGGGGCCCGAGTGGCGTTTACGAATCGGTCGCGGAGCTGATGTTGGCCGGTTGGGTGCCTTGCTTCTGCGGATCCTTCGGGTGGCTGCTCTCCCACCGGACCAGGTAATCGTACTTGCGTTGGACCTGATTCGCCACACCTCGAATCTCGGCTCCACGTTGCGTTGATCGACCTTCACAAGCAGCAAGGATCCTCGCCTCCAATTCGACCCCCAGCGGTTGTTTCTTCTGCCGCTCAAAACCGCTCATCAGCAGCGATTTCAGCAATGGTTCGATCCGTTCGGGGAGCGACGCGCGGTCGGCTTCGAGCGAATCGCAGCAGAGCTTGGTCAGTTCGGCAAGTTGGCCTTCGACTTCGATATTTTTTTCGTGACTCATTCGATCGTTCCTCTATCGCTTCGTGATTGCCCCGTCGGTCGACTTGGCACTCGCTGATGAAGCGAGCCCACACTGCGGGGTGCAAATGGGTTGGACCCAGATAGTGACGTATCTGCATTTTGCGTGCCGGTTCGGATTTCAGGTGCCAGCGGTGGCCTGACAGGAGTGGCAGCGACCAGGTTGCTCGATGTTCCGCCAGCACTCTGTCGATCGTGCTGCCGCGGTGACCGTCTAGGGCGCGAGACCCGCCTCGCTAGCTTTGGCATATGAGTTGCAACGAAATATGACCAGAAGTTGTTACTGGCGGCGGAGATCCGATTCGCTCCGTCGCGTTACCGCGTACAATGTCGCGGCATTTGGAAATCTTGCAGTGCCGCGCTTCGCGGTGGGGCGAACTATCGATTGGAAGACGAGTGTTTAAGGTAATCAAGGAAACGTTCACAGGTTTTGTCGACGATCAGTGCACGACGCTCTCGGCAGCGCTCGCCTACTACACGATCTTTGCGTTGCCACCGATGTTGTATTTGTTGTTGACGATTCTTGTGTTCGGTTTTTCGTTGGCGTACGACAATGGCGAGGCCGAGACCGAAGCGCGGGCACTGCTCGAGCAGCAGGCGGCTCAGTTGTTGGGCAACGAAGTCGCAACCGAACAGATCGCAAACATTCTGCAACGCGAGAGCGAGGCGGGGGGGCATTGGTGGAAGACAATGCTCAGTTTCGCTGGCATCTTGGTGGGAGCAACCGGAGTCGTCGGGGCGATCCAAAGTTCGCTCAACCGCGTCTGGTCGGTTCGCCCCGATCCGGCGAGGTCGAGCATGAAGACGATCCTCGTCAAGCGATTGCTCTCGTTGGCGATGATCCTTGGATTAGGGTTCCTGTTGTTGGTTTCGTTGGTTGTGTCGACGATCCTGTCGGCGATCGGCGAACGACTGTCGAGCGTGATCGGGATGGACGAAGTGTTTGCTCGCGGGATCAACGATGGCGTTCAGTTCGTCGTCACCTTTGTGATCTTTGCGGCAGTCTTCAAGTTCATGCCTGATGCCAAGGTGGTGTGGCGGGACGTTGCGGTGGGAGCACTGATCACGACGCTGTTGTTCCTGGCAGGACGGCTGGGATTGCAGTGGTACCTGTCCAACAGCGATCCGGGAGCTCAGCTCGGTTCGGCCGCCGCGTCGCTGGCGGTGATCCTGGTCTGGGTTTACTACAGCAGCATGATCTTCCTGTTCGGAGCTGAAGCGACGCAGGCGTTTGCATCGGTCTATGGTGGCGGGATCCGTCCCGATTCACATGCGGTTCGCGTCGTCGAATCGATCCAGCGGCACAGTTAGCCACTGCGATGGCGAGCGGGCTCGCGAGCGATTGGATCCCGTCGCCTTGCTCTACAGTTCCGATGCAAACATCCGCACCGCGGTCGCCATCACGGCGCGGATTCGGGAGCGGTCGGTCACTCCGTGGGC